>NZ_OY787466.1:346362-692724 GCF_963678845.1 uncultured Bacteroides sp. | reverse complement strand
GGTCCAATTTATGAACATGCTTTAATGCATCATAACTAAAACTTATATATTCCACCCAAGCCTGGGCTTTCATACGATGAACTATTGATATAATACTATCTGTAAGTTCTAATGTCCTTTCGTTGCTTATATCTGAAGATTTAATTTCTAATATCAGAGCCGTTTTATTTTGAATTTTCCCTTCTGTTAAATATTCTTCCAAAGTTGGAACTTTATCCCCAGTTGGCAAAACCACATTTGATAATTCCCGATAAGTAGATTTCTCAATAGATAACTCCCCAATTTTAGAATCATGAGAGATAATAGCAACATTGTCAGACGAAAGCCATACATCAAATTCAGATCCAGCACATCCTAGTTTGAATGCACAATCAAGAGAGCGAATAGAATTTTGTGCTACTTTAGCTTTTTTCCATGCACCCCTGTGTGCTATAACCTTATTTTTAATAAAATCATCTTTTACAAGCTCAAGTTCAATCGGGCTTCCATTTACTTCAGTCTTAACTGCATAACGAAAAGCGAGGCTACTTTCCTTAATTGCCATATTTCTTTTCAAACGAATTATACCTTCTTTACTTATAGAAAATAGATTAGCTGTATCTTGCAGCAATTTTACTTTGAGTTTCTCATTTGACGTTAATGAAATAAAGCGTCCCACATAAGCCCCTTTATGATTAACAGGTATTCTGTAGTTATCAAGAAAATATTGCTTGACAGGCAATTCAGCTTTCGTATTAACCGAAAGAAAAGACAATATTAAGAAACAAAACAGCTCTATTCTTTTCATTATAATATGAGTTTTATCCTTTCTATTTAAGAAAACTAATCTTAGAAGAATCTGTATAAACAATTGCATCTCCCAAATAAACTTGTGCTTTAGAATCTGGGTTTAACCAATTAAATGATACTTTATGCATTCCTTCTTTCAATTTGTAAATCCAATAAATATCTACTTTTCTGGAATCCTGAGTTGAAACCGGTAATTTTATTGTCCCCATATTTTGTCCATCTACCAATACTTCAACATCTGCAACATACTCGTTATCTGGGCATTGAACAGATCCTTTAAAAACAGCCCCGTTCCCATTAAATTCAACATCCATTTCTTTATTCAAAGACTTATTAACAGAAATCTTTTCTTTAGGAAAATGACCTTCAAAGGATTGCTCATAATTAACGGCGACAGGCTTCTGACATTTTATTATAACATCATTATCACCAACTTTGCCTCCTTTTTCTAAAATCATTGCTAATGCATGATTATAGCTAACTTTATAAGCTTTGTTCAAAGAATAATTTGAATGTGAAAAAAGTCTGTCTTCTACTCCCAGTAATGGCCTTTTCCAAACTTCCGGAATCTTACTATAACCAAGCATAACCCCTAAAATACCTGCAGCTGTTGATGGATTACAATCAGCATCTAAACCACAACGAGTTGAGATCTCTATTGATTTTCCAAAATCACCTTGCCCATATAATAAACCTATTGTAACATAAGCACTATTTATTAGTGCATCAATATCAAGCGGGACAAAAACGCCATCCGGACACCCGATATCACTACTCCATTTCTTTTCACATTCAAACCATGTCTGCTTCCAGTCATTGGGATATAGTTTATGCCATTTTATAACATCACTAATACATTGATAAAAGGTACTCTTAGCTGGTATTGTTTTTAGAGCCTCAGAAACTATAAACTCAATATTATTAGATGTATATGCCAAAGAATACATGGCAGCAACAAAGACTCCACCATACCAACCATTACCATAAGTCATAATATGACCTACTTTGTCTGATATTTCAGAGGAAGAATTAGGCATACCCGGAGACATTATTCCTGCAAAATCAGCTTCTATCTGAAAATCAATATCATCTGCATGTGGGTTATTTAACCAGGATCCTGAAGCCGGGGGCATTATTCCATTTAAAACATTATTACGGGCAACCTGATTTGCATGCCAAAGAGGATAACTGGCATGAGCAAAAGCTATTGCAAAAGAATCTGCCGGAGCCTTAAACCCTAAACGATCAAAGACATCAACAAAAGTCAGGTTAACATAAACATCGTCATAAAGTCCGGGGAAATTATCATAATACCATTTAATGCTTTCATTATTCCATTTTAAAGGAATATAGTCTTGAATCATTGTCCCATTATATAGAAATTCAACCGGCCCTCCATAAGTGCATCCTATTGTTTTACCGGCCCATCCCCCTTTTACTTTATCCATAAGAACATCCTTAGTCAGCATTTTTTCACTAGGGGTGCTTGCTTTCTTGTCATTCAATAATGGACATGAAAATACCTCGGTCGAAATAATCAAGGTAAAAATGCTTAAAAACAATCTAATCTTTATCATAGGTTTCATTTCAAATTATTTCTTTTCTATATGGGGCAGATGATTGAGCTCCCATGCGAGATACTGAGATTGCAGATGCCCGGCATGCAAACTGAACTGATTCTTTAATTGATTTACCTTCCATTAATCCTACAACTAAAGCTCCATTAAAAATATCACCCGCTGCTGTAGTATCAACAGCTGTCACTTTGAAAGAAGGTATAATCTCACACTGTGAGTCCTTATATACAAAAGCACCTTTTGCACCCATAGTAATTATCACACAGCAAACGCCCAAATCGTGGATCTTTTTTGCAGCCAACAAAGCAGAATCCTTATCAGTCACCTTTATCCCCGTTATAAGTTCAGCTTCAGTTTCGTTTGGTGTTATTAAATACAATTTATTCAGTAAGTTGTTTGATAAAGCCTGAGCAGGAGCTGGAGCTGGATTCAGAATGACAGGTATATTCTTTTGATAAGCAATATCTGCTACCATTTGTATTGTCTCCATTGGTATTTCCAATTGCATTAACACATAATCAGCTTGTTCAATTATACTTGATAAATCGGGAACATCTGATGCATGAAGATTTCCATTTGCTCCGGGAGCAACAACAATACAATTTTCTGCATTATGATCTACAGTTATTAAAGCCACACCAGAGGCATTATCTGGATCAACCAAAACGTACGAAGTATCAATACCTTCATTTTCGAATAGTTTCTTTGATGTTTCACCAAATGCATCATTTCCTATTTTACAAATGAAAGTAACATCTGCTCCTAAACGAGCTGCCGCAACAGCCTGATTAGCACCTTTACCTCCAGCATTCATAAAAAAAGTTCCTCCTAAAACAGTTTCACCTGGTTTTGGTAAGCTATGTGACTTTACAACCATATCAGTATTTACGCTACCAATTACTAATAGTTTTTTTCTTTTCATAGTATTTTTTCTTAGTATATTATTTCCAATTATCTGATCTATATTGAAGCAAAGGCAAACCATTAGAGTCAAAAAGATCTGGTATCGCATCATTAGTAAAACAATACCTAAAAGCGATAGGATGAACTACCTTGTTTGACTCTATAACAATCTTATTTTTTACATCCTTCACAATCTTAGCTGTGTAAAACAATTTATCCTCACCTGCTATTTGAAAGCACCCTGAAGCTTCTTTACTCTTGGTTTTTAACTTATCCAATGACTTTATATTTATTACAATTTTATTCCCATCGATCTTCCATGTTTCAATTACAGGATGATTAAACACAGATTGAGTATGATATTGTTTGGACAAAACATAATCAGCAACCCTTTCACCTGCTCCTTTTTTATTTCTGGGATGAATATCAGCAATATCATCAGTCAAATCAGCGACAGATACCAAACCCACATTGGAGACAGTTTTAGATACCAATTCTTGTTGTTCCCTTAATAAAGCAGCATTTATCCCAGAATAGCCATTCCACGGTGATATTTGCATTACATAGAAAGGGAAATTATTTGCAAATTTATTTCTCCACTCATTTATCATAGTAGATAATAATTGCGAATAATCAGAAGAACAATCTGCAACATTAGCTTCACCTTGATACCAAAGAACTCCGGAAAGATTATATCTTGTTATCGGATTTATCATCGAATTATATAATAATGCACCACCTTTAGGAGCCCAACCGTATGGTTCTATATTTGATAAAAACCTTTTCATATCATTATTTTCAAAAGATTCTTTAGGCATCCACACCTGTATACATGTACCTCCCCAATATGCACCAACTAGCCCCACAGGTTTATTGATTGCATTGAAGAGCTTCTTACCAAAGAAATAGCCCAAGGAACTAAAATCTGGCATTGTATTCTTGTTACACAAAACCCATTTGCCCTTACAATCACTCCTTGGATATTCATCATAATCCTGTTCAACCTGAAAGAAACGGATAGAATCATTATCACAAGTATTTAAAGATTCCGGATCATTCAATCCCCATTTGTAATTAAATTCCATATTAGATTGCCCTGAACACAGCCAGACTTCTCCTACAAGTATATCTTGTATTTTAAGATACTGTTTTCCGCATATAAATTCTATTTTATATGGTCCAGTACCTTTCGGAGTTTTAATCGTTGTCTCCCAAAGACATCTGGCATCAATAGGAACAGATATTGTATCCTTATCATTCCAGCTACAAACAATTTTCACCGTTTCTGCACCTGGCCCCCATCCCCATAGCTTACATTCAGATGATCCCTGCAAAACAGCATGATCACTTAATATAGATGGTAAACGCAATTTTATTTGTGCCGATACTTGATTTGATAAAAAAGGGCACATTATAAATATCAAGACTATAAAATAATTCTTCATCCTAAATTAATTATTTATTAATGATATTAGCATCATACCACTTTTTGTATTGTTTGTATAACCTTACAGATTCCTGGTTCTCATGTCCGGCATAAGCTTTTGAGCCAGGTTTATTCATGCATCCAATATATTGGTAACATAATATCTTGTCAACAAAAGGAGAAAGATCTTCCATCTGTTTCAAGATACGCGTCTCAAAATCAGCAGGTAAAAGATTTCCTTTGGTACCTTCCTCGAAATAGAATAATTCCATATCGGCCCAAATCCTTGCCCGGGATGCTTTTTGATGTGCTTTGTACAAGTTCTCAAAATATTTAGCCGGCTCACCCAGTCTGGTTGAGTTTACACCAACTCCATCCTGATAAGCTATAATATCAATATTCATCCGTTCTAACTGCTTAACAAAAAAATCATCTGACTTTTCTGCTTTTATATTATATGGAGCAATTATGTTTACACTATCCGGCATTAACATTTTTGCCGTTCTGGTACAATCATTCATATAATTAATAAACTTGTCATCAAAATAAGGCATCAGGTAAGATTCATTCGGAAAATACCAGCCATAAAAACTTTTATGATGACCATATTTATTAGTAACCTCTTCCATTGCCTTCGCCCGAAGTTTCCTAATTCCAGGATCATTCATTAAAAAATCGCCCTTCTGGCAATCTGCCCAGAAATCGTTACTAATAAAAAATTTAATTCCTACTTCGTCTGCCGCAGAAAGAACAGCTTCTAATGGATCATCACAACCTAACTGATATTGGGGCGCTAATCCAGACGGATAAATAGCCTTCCCATCCAAAGCGATTTCCTGAAGCACCAGATATTCAAATCCTATTTCACTAATCTCCTTTACTTTCTCTTTCCATTGTTCAGCAGTAAACTTGGCTAAAGCCGGATCCCAATATCTCCCTTCTGAGGGCAAAAGGTGTTGAAACTCAAACCAAGATCCTGAGATTGGTTTTATATTGGGATTTTGCGCCATCGATTTGAGCAACTTAGATTGCAATCCTCCGGGGATGAGAAGTGCAGCAGAGCTAACGCCCAAGAATTGTAGAAAATTCCTTCTATTCATTTTATATTATTTTCTATTATATAATCTTTGAAAATATTCAAATTTATAAAACTAATTCATTTTACAGGAACAAATTTCACAAAAGAAACACCGTGATAAGGCATTTCTGTTTCAAAAGAGTTATCCACAGTACCCAAGTCTTTCTGACGCCATAAATCATGCACCATATATTTCCCATTTAAGCCTAGTTGAGACAACTTCACTGTCATTTTATATTTAATCTTTTGTATTTGCTCACTATCTTTTTGATTCCATAAAATAGCATATGGATCAATATTAAAAAAACCTACGGCTACAGAACCATCTTCCAGATATTTGTACCATATCTGCCCTTCATCTGTTATTATTTTCTTAGAAGGCATTGCCAAAGGGTCTTGATCAACAGCAATAACTTCATCATTAGTAAGCAGATTCAGGGTAAAATCATCCATATTATCCATGTCGCACCCAATAAGTAATGGAGCAGACAATAAACACCAAAGGCTTATGTGAGAATATTGTTCATCAGGAGTAAGGTATGAATCATGAGCTTTTGCTCCCCATCCCTGACCAAGCTTTCCAACAACCAGCATATCCGGATCATTATAAGAACCTGGTTTAGTTACTTGTGCACATACATCCTGGAAACATCCAATAGCAGTCACAACATTCCATTCATCAGTAATATCTCTTGTAGTTCGCCAGAAGTTACCTCCAGCCTCTTGTCCCCAATTCCAAACATTGGGAGCTCCATATCCCACACAATATACGATATCACGATTTGCCTTATCCAAAGCCTTTTTCATAACAACATAAGGTTCCTTAATCAAATTTTCTGTTGGTACAGGAGCTACTTCATTATAAGAACAATAATCATACTTCAGATAATCAACACCCCATTTTGCCCAAGTTTGAGCATCTTGTTCCTCGTGCATATAACTAGCCAAATATCCACCACAAGTTTTCGGACCTGGAGATGAATAAATACCAAATTTCAAACCTTTTGAATGAATATAATCACTTAGTCCTTTAAAATCAGGGAATTTATAGTTGCCCATAAGCTCATTATCTGCAGTTCTCTTATCAGCTTCCCATCCATCATCAATATTAACATACGTCCAACCGTGGTTAATCAGTTTACGACTCATAAAATCAGCTGCATTCTTTACCTTTTTATCATCAACACCAAGCCCCCAGCAATTCCAGCTGTTCCATCCCATTGGAGGAGTTAAACATATTTTGTCTCCAACTATTATCCGAACAATCCGGAAATCACCACCTAATTCATTATCGGCTCTTACAATTACATTATACGTACCTTTCTTTTCTAAAGAGCCAGTAATTATACCAGTTTCTTTATCAATGGAGAGACCATCAGGAAGTTGGTAAGCAGAAAAAACAATAGGTCTTTTTCCAGTTGCTGCAACGGTATATAGAAAGGGGCTTCCTGGTCTTACACCATAAATCTTTGGTGAGTTTATCTTTGGCGTTTCTTTTTCTTTTGGAGTTAATATATATTTCTCTGTTGCTATCTTTTCAGGAACAACACTTTCGGGTATTATATCACCAGATGTTTCAAATTTCACATTTAACCAATCAGCATGATCATACATAATTCCATCTCTTCCTTCAGTCACAAGCAATGCTACTTTCTGAACATTCTTCAGATTAACAGAGAAAGCTTTAACAGGTATTCCTTTGTGCATGATTCCACTCTGCCAAATAACTTTTTTATCGGCAAGAATCTGAAATTCCATATTCCCACTATAGTCATTACTATCATCAGCGCCTACAAAGCCGGACAGAGATTTTGCTTTGCCATTCAAATTCACTAAAAAACGACTTATTGAATGAGTGCCAACACCCCGTTGATAGTTAGTTCCTGCTACTTTCAGAGGTAAGCCAAGAACCGACTTATTCACTTGTGCTGTTCCCCAATCCTGATACATTAAACTAACATTAAGCTTATCCAACCAGACTGTTTTTGAAAAAACAAAAAGCGGAAATAAAAAAAGGATTAATAAAATACTGTTTTTTTTCATAAGATAATTAACTAAATAAAACGTATCTCCATTTACCATAATTGTATATGGAGATGCGTTTTTCATTATACACTAGATTAAAATTATTCTTTAATGCATTTTAAATAATAATCTTTTTCACCTATTTTGATTTTAGCAATATAAATGCCATTTACAAGCCCCGCAACTTCAATATTTGTATCGTCCTTAGTTGACTGCAGCATCATATGCCCATAAATATCATATAGTGTAAAGCTCTGAATCTTTTGATTGCCAGAAAGTATTATTGAAATAGAATTACGAACGGGATTCACTATTTTAACAACACTTTTACTATCTGTTGGAATAGTATTGATTCCGGTCGATACATCATACTTAAAAGACTGTTCATTAGACCAATTACTCCATTTCAGGTTATGATCACGATATCTAACTCTCCATTCGTATGTTGTTCCATCTACTAAAGGTTTAACAGAGATAACATGTTTCAGCAAATTTATATTTTTATTCAAATCAATTGCATTTCCGTTGTTATCAATTCCAAAAATATCTCTCCAATCAGTTGTCAAATCTAACAATGGTTGTGAATAATCATTAGGTGTTGATGTTGCCTGAAGCTCAACTGACATTAAACTATCTACTCCATTAAATTGAGATGACAAAAGATAAACACTATCGTTCTTCAGAACGGCAGAAACACATGACGGAGTTTCGGGTTTTGCCTGATTCAGCTTACGATACCATGAATCCATTACAGTAATATTGGGAGTTTTGTTTTTAGCTAAATCGCCCACACCATATGCTTTAAACACGTGAGACTTATTTTTAACATCAATATCAGCATAGATGAAGAAGTTCTGAGTATAAGACATATTTACTAAAGGTATATCAACAGCCGATGAAGAGAAATAATCTCTGTCACCACCACCGCCACCACCACAAATAGAACTGATATCACCAGTTGTGTTATTGGCTAAAGAAGGAATTACACCACTTTCGAAAGCATGAGTATGGCCAAATGATAATTGTTGTGCCTTAGAGTATTTCTGCATAATACTTAATATATCCCGTGAATATTGACTCTCTCCACCCTGCCATAATTCACTATGTGGGCAATGATGAATAAAACAGAATACACGATCAATTGAAGGATCTGCTTCTGCATTCTGCAATAACTGGTCAAACCATGTTTTTTCCTGATCACCGAATGTATATACAATATTTGAATTCAAACCAACAAATAAAGTTCTGGAAACCTTAAAAGACCAGAATCTTTCAGCGATTCCTTCCGGCGAGCTAAATGGAGCAATATCATCATATTTCATATAAGAATAAAACAACTGGCTATCTACCTCATGGTTTCCTGCTACTATTGCAAGAGGTAATCTGCAGCTAAGAGGTTCCATTGGATGAAAAAACTCTGTTGTATATGCACTTATGCTATTTCCTTGCTGAAGGCAATCTCCTGTATGCAAAACAAAATTCAAACTGTCAGCATAATCATCGCCAAACAAGTTCTTCATTTGTGTTACGGCACTATTAACAACAATTGTTGTTAAATCGGGATTCTGTTGTGTATCGCCAAAAAGTAGAAAACGAATGTGACCATCTGAATAAGATTTATCTGGTTGAGTTCTGAATGAATAAACAGGTGAATCTCCACTACCACTAGTTACTTGATAATAATATTTAGTATTTGGCTGTAAATTTGTCAACTTAACAGTATGCCATATATATGGGTAACTATTTATTGTTTCATAACTTCCGGTTTTGCTATTAGTTAAAGTAGTAGTAGTACCATAATTAACCTGTGTTTTTACTGTTGATGTATCCTGCCAGGAAACATACATATAATCAGATCCCGGAGTCTGAAGATAGGGCTTTACTACCGGAATATCATATACATACTTATTTGTATGTCCATATCCTCCCAATTTAGTAACAGCTGCATCATCTAAAGCACCATCATATAATGAAACCTCTGCTACATCTATATCACCATCTTCACCATCGTCATCTGCAAACAAAAGGAACTTTTTTGCCAACGAAAAACGATCATTAGCAGTTTGAACATTACCTATATGTACTAAGTTTCCATCTAAATAAAATTTAAATGAATTATTTAAACTTACAGAAATAACAAACCGATACCATTTATTTGGTGAAACAGCATAAGAGCTATACCCAGTAGAATAAGCGCCAATATTTCCGGATTTATTTATAAAACAATCGCCATCGGATGTATTTGTTGGATCAGTCTGCAAGAAATTATGCCAAACATCCAGAGAAGAGATTTTAAAATCAATCACTATAGAATAGTCATTTACATTTGTGTTTCCATCTTTAGCAGGAATATCCTGATCTACTTCGAAATAAGTACCTCTCTTAACCGTAACAGCACCATTAGAAGCATCTGGGCCATCAGCTTTCTGCAATCCGGTTCCCACTAAAGTCAATGGTTTCCCAACTTCTGCTTTCATAAGATTGCTAGCATCGTCAAATTTCCAAAATCCCACTTTATTTTGGCTAAAAGAAAAACAAAAATTAATGCAAAAAAGAATTGACATGAGTATTTTTCTCTTCATATTCATAAGATTTAAGATGTTATAGAATAATTTCAAAAAGGTATATGTAATCTATTTTTAAAAATAATTATAAGCTATCCATATTTACTTTGCACATAAAGGAGCTCCCAAATTGGGGTGCTTTCATTTCCATTCAACCAAGATTTATTTTTTATAACTAAAATATTCATTCCTATATATGTGCAGTTGCACCAGAATTACTCCCTCTACGAGCAAAAAACCACCAAACTTTTGCATGAACTAAAGAAATGTATGCAAAAACTAAAAAAACTTTTTTTTATGCAGTCCATAGAATTAGCAATATAAGAATCTTGGTTACAATAAAATAATCTTCAGTTATATTATCACGCCAAAAATATACATTATTTATTATATAACAAATATATAATCTATTTTTTTTCTTAAATACATATCATATATCATATATTTAGTAATAAAACAGCCGACAATTACGAAAATATTCATATTATTTTCAGCTATTAATATAATAAGCAATCATTTTACAGGTAGAAAGGATTTGTTTTTAAAGACAAATATTAATTAATATTTAAGTAGTTAGATCTAATTATTAATCTATTTTGTTATTTATAGATTTATTGCATTTTCATCTCGTTATGAGATACAGGACTTATATATTTATTTTTTGTCCTCTTATTCTCCTGAACTGAATCTGATAGAAATGCTCTGGAGGTTTAGAAGTATCAGTGGCTAGCTTTTGAAGCTTTTACAAACTTTTGTAATCTCAAAGAACGAATGAATTAAATCCTTCAAGGCATTAGATCAAAATACACTATTAATTACGTATGAAAACTTATTGACATCCGGTTATCAAAATAAAATCAGTAACCAGCTTTTTTAAAAACACAACCGGACATTTGTGCATCCTTGTACAAAAGATTGCATTCTTCTGTACAAAAGAATTAATTCACTTGTACAAAATAATTAATTCTTTTGTACAAGGGAAACATATTATCTGGAAGCGTTTTTTATTTTCTATTCCTCAAATTTAAAAACAAAAACCAGATTTTTAAAAGACAAAAGTGTGAGGGATGCTCCAAAAAGTGATTGATCCGTGAGGGATGAAATACCATCCCTCACGGATCAACCACCTAATATTCAGCACTATGCACTAAAAAAGTGAGGGAGTGAGGGTTCATTTTCGTTTTTGCGCAGAATTAGTTTGAATATACTCTATGAGTAATGCGGTGCCTAACTATTGTCCTATATAGTTTCCACGTCATTTTATCTGCCAGATACTGGTTGAAGACAATGCCTCCCACAATGAGCAGCAGACCAATGTAAGTGGAAAGATAAATCTGTTCGCCAAGTACAATGCTTATAAAGAATAAGGACATGAAAGGAGCCAGATAACAAAGCTGGTTGACCAGTGCAGGATTGCTAGTTGTGCGGATTGCCAGCCCGAAGAATATAAACGGAACGCCAATTTCAAAAGCACCGACATACATTCCTGCCAGAAGACTTGAAACATTGTGCACATTTACTCCTACAAACATTGCTCCGATAAGCAGATAGATTGTTCCGAAAAGGAAACCCATAAAAAGGGATACTATTCCATCTGTACCTTTATACTTATTGTTTATCATCCAATAGGTTGCCCACAACACGGCGCTTAATGTATCAAGCAATATTCCGAGAACTGAAATTCCGCTGATTGAGGACTTGCCTGCTCCCAAAGAAACAAACAATACTCCTAAAAGGGAAAGAATCAGTCCCACATACTTTGGTAGCGGAATGGGGCGGCGCGTAAAAACAGCCAGCATAATCAACAGAAGGATAGGCCACGAATAGTTTATGGGTTGGGCTATCTGAGCTGGAAGCAAAGAATAGGCCTTAAACAGTACAAGGTAATAGGCTACCGGATTCAGCAATCCAATACAGGCAAAGCGCACCCACTCTTTCAACGTCAATGAATAAACCAAACTCAGTTTTCTTTGAGCAAGAAGTACTATTGAGAAAATAAGTAATGCAGTGCAACTGGCTATTAATAGCAATTCAAAGTAAGTCAGACTATTCAATGCAACTTTAAAAGCTGTAGCTACTGTTGACCAACTTAAAACAGCCACACTTGCATAAACTATGGCTTTAGAACTTTTCTCCATAAAATTATCTCAGCGCCTCTACTTCATCAGTTGTTAAAGGAATTTTCTTTCCTAGTCTCCTTGATCCGTTTTCGGTAATCAGATAATCTTCTTCATTACGGATACCTCCAAAATCTTTGTAAGTTTCCAGCTTATCGTAGTTAATGAATTCAGTGAACTTCTTTTCTCCTTTCCACAAATCAATCAGTTCGGGAATAAAATAAACGCCCGGTTCAATGGTCAGCACGAATCCCGGTTCCAGTTTACGTCCCAGGCGCAAAGACTTACGTCCAAACTGAGTGCTCTTTGGCTGGCCGTCATAGCCCACATATACTTCACCCAAATTCTCCATATCGTGAACATCAAGTCCCATCATGTGACCTAGTCCGCAAGGGAAGAACATTGCATGAGCACCAGCCTGCACAGCCTCATCGGCATCTCCCTTCATAATTCCAAGAGATTTCATACCTTCTACAATTACTTTTGCTGAAAGTTCATATACTTCCTTGAATGGAATTCCGGGACGAAGAGCCTCAACAGCGGCAAGATGAGAAGCCACCTGAATATCATAAACATCTTTCTGACGAGAAGTAAATTTCTTGCTAACCGGAATAGTTGAAGACATATCGCCGGCATATCCCATAGCGGTTTCAGCTCCGGCATCAACAAGTAACATATCACCTTCCTTTACTACATTACCATGGTAATGATTGTGCAATGTTTGTCCGTTTATTGTAGCAATGGTAGGAAACGAAAGTCCGCCACCTGCCGACAAAGCAATATCTTCCAAAGCACCAGCTACATCACTTTCTCTCATTCCCGGGCGAAGCATTTGCATAGCTTTAATATGCATATCGGCTGTAACATCACAGGCTTTCTCAATTTCCAGAATCTCTTCTGCCGATTTATAGTTTCGTTGGTTTACCACCGCACGGATAAAAGGAACTGATGCCTCTTCCGGTTTAGGTAAGTATCCAAGTAAATTCATTAATTTCAGTTTATGCTCAGCACGGTAAGTAGGCAGGAAATGAATTTTCTGTCCTTTTGCCTGAGCATTCTTCAGATATGATTCAATGCTTTTTGCAGATTGAGTGCATGATATTCCTATTCTTTCGCTCTTCTCTTTAATAGTAGGCTGTGTACCCATCCACACAATGTGGTCAATGGTCAGCTCATCGCCAAAAATAATTTCCTTGTCATTGTCAATATCAATAATAGCAGATAAGCCTGCATAAGGCAATCCAAAAAAATAAAGGAAAGTAGAATCCTGGCGGAACGGATATGTATTATCTTCATAATTCATTCCACATTCGTCATTTCCTAAAAATAATAAAAGACCGGATGCTACAGTTTTCTTTAACTGTGCTCTTCTATTCATATAAGTTTCTTTTGTAAACATGGTTATTATAATTTTGTGTGTTTATAATTTCTCATCTTTTCGATAAATCATCATACAGACTTTGCAAATAGGCTTTTGCAGGTTTCAGGTTCGCACTTTTCTTCTCTCCCTTATCAAGTACAACCTTGTTTGCCTCACAATCAAAAATCAGCTTATTATCTTTAGTAGTCATACCAAATCCATTTGGAAAAGTAAAATAGCCAAAGTGTGGCGATGCCGGATTTAAAATGTTCTTACTGAAAATAAAGTCTTTATGCGGTAATCCCAACTGATAAAGAACTGTTGCAGCAATATCTATTTGCGATGCATAAGTGCTAATCTTCAAAGGCTGTTTAACAGCACCTCCGATAATGATTAGTGGTATCTGAAAACGCTCTACCTGATGATTAGTAATAGACGCAGGATAATGCATAGCATGATCGGGAACCAGAACAATCACAGTATTCTTCCAATACTTGGTTCGTTTATACTGATTAATAAACTGACCTAGACAACTGTCTGCATAAAATACAGAGTTAAGATATGGGTCTTTAAATTTATGTGATGGAACATCAAAGGGTTCATGACTACTAGATGTTTGAATGGTTTTAAAGAACGGTTCTTTCTGCACTCCCGAAAGATCTGAAGAGGCACGGTTAAATAAATATTGATCCGAAGCTCCCCATTTAGACATTCTTTCACTCAATGGGAAATCCTTATCACTAATAATCTGGTCATATCCTTGTGAGAGTAAATAAGAACGCATGTTGGTAAAATTAGCATCTCCACCATAATAATGCTCAGTGTTGTATCCTGCCTTTTTCAACGATTTGGAAATAGAAGGCAGCGACTGACTACGTTGTGGATATTTCATAATGGAAGTTGTGGGCTGAGCCGGATAACCACTCAGGATTGAAACTAGTCCACGGTCTGTCCGGAAACTATTTGCATAGAAATTCGTAAACAAAATGCCTTCATTACAAAATGCATCCATATTTGGAGCCACATCAGGTAATCCACCTAAAGGCTGAACAATCTTAGACATAAAGCTTTCCAGAACAATAAAAATAACATTCGGTCTTTTAGTTGTAAAAAGTGAAGGAATACTATCTGTCTGAACCCGATCTTTCATTTTAGCAAACTCTGCAGCTGCTTCATTGGTTTTCATGAAACGGTACTGATCTTCGAAATCTTGTTCACGTGACAGTGATTCCATCAAACTAAAACAAGGATTAATAGCAGCATGATTCAATTCAATCTTATCACTGTAATAAGCCCACCCCACATTCATGGTTGAAACAGAAAAGCCACCTCTTATTGGAATAAAAAGAAGACCTGTAACCAGTAGTAATACCAGAGATGTTCTTTTACGATAGAATGGTTTCTTTATCTTTTTCTCTGATCTAAAAAGAATATAATAAAAAAGAAAAAAGAGAACAGAGATAACCACTATTACTGCAACCAACGCTAATAATATAGTGATCAAATCAGCGCTTGCAAAAGCGTCCTTCGGTGTTTTCAAATAAAAAAGGGGTGTAGAATCAAGCCTGAATCCCCAATATTTATAAAGAACAAGGTCCGATACAAAAATAAGTCCCATTACTACAGCAACGATCCCGTAGTATATTTTAAACATCCATTTTGTAATGGAAGAATTGAGCCACAAAGAAACTATAAGAAACAGGCCCGGTAATATAGTCAGATAGCCAGATATACAAGCATCAAGCGGCAGGCCATGCCACATAACCGACAAATAATCAACAACCGAACAACCATGATACAGATCATGATAGTAGAACATAAATAAAGGCTTCTGAATTACAAACAATAATATGAAAAGCGCATATATTTTTAGCAATAAAAAAAATCTTTCTTTCATTTTCTCTTAACTTTTTCCCAACGTTCCTAGTCAAATTCACACAAAAGTAATATACTTTGTTAAAAACTCCACTATTCTTCATAAAGTAATATTTTTTTTTAGCACTTTTGTAGGTGATTATTATTTATATAACCTTTTGAATGAAAAAATTAACATCAACACTTGCATTATTTTGTATTATGAATATAGCCCAAGCTCAGAATCCATTTCTTGAGAAGTATACTACACCTCACGGAACCGCCCCTTTCAACAAAATAAAAACTGAACATTTTGAACCTGCTCTTCAAGAAGGAATGAAAAAACAAATGGCTGAGATTTATGCCATTGTTAACAATCCTGAGGCACCAAGTTTTAAAAATACAATTGTAGCACTTGACAAATCAGGCGCACTACTCAACCGAGTACAAAATGTATTTGGCAATCTACTTAGTGCAGAAACAAATGACAACCTCCAGACAGTAGCAGAAAAGATGATGCCACTTTTAACTGAACACGGAAATAATATCAGCCTGAACAAAAAACTATTCGAAAGAGTTAAGGCTGTTTATAGTCAAATAAACAAATTAAAGCTTACTAAAGAAGAAACCAGGCTATTGCAAAAAACTTATGATGGCTTTGTCCGCAATGGAGCTAATCTGGAAGGTGAAGCAAAAGTCAAATACCGCGCTTTAACTACTGAGCTAAGCAAACTTACCTTGCAGTACGGACAAAACATCCTGAAAGAAACAAATAACTACGAATTAGTTATTACCGATAAAGCAAAACTCGCAGGACTACCTGAAAGTATTCTTGAAGCATCTGCATTAACAGCAAAAGAAAAAGGAAAAGAAGGATGGATGTTTACTTTGAATGCACCAAGTTACATTCCTTTCATGACCTACTGTGAAAACCGCGACCTGAGAAAGGAACTTTATACTGCTTATAACACGCAATGTACTCACAACAATGAGTATAATAATTTTGCGAATGTAGCAAGACTGGCCAATATCCGTTTGGAGATAGCACAACTATTAGGTTATAATAATTATGCAGCATATACTCTTAAGGAAAGAATGGCCGAAAACAGCGATGCCGTATATAAACTTCTAAACCAACTAGTAGATGCATACAAACCTACAGCAGAAAAAGAAGTGAAAGAGGTGCAGGATCTGGCAAGACAAACACAAGGACCCGACTTCCAGATAATGCCTTGGGATTGGAGCTTTTATTCAAATAAACTGAAAGATCAGAAATTCTGTATTAACGATGAAATGCTTAGACCATACTTTGAATTAAGCAAGGTTAAAGAAGGTGTGTTTGGACTGGCTACCAGATTATATGGAATTACATTTAAGAAAAACAATGAAATACCTGTTTATAACCCAGATGTAGATGCTTATGAAGTATTTGATAAAGACGGAAAATTTCTGGCTGTGTTATATACAGACTTTCATCCACGTGCAGGAAAACGTGCCGGTGCATGGATGACAGAATTCAAAGCACAATGGAAGGAAAACGGCAAAGACAGCCGACCACACGTTTCTTTGGTGATGAACTTCACAAAGCCTACTGAAAACAAACCTGCTTTACTTACTTTTAGTGAAGTTGAGACTTTCTTGCACGAGTTTGGTCATTCACTTCACGGTATGTTTGCCAACACAACTTATGAAAGTCTGAGCGGTACAAATGTTTACTGGGATTTTGTAGAATTGCCATCACAGTTTATGGAAAACTTTGCCATTGAAAAAGAATTTCTGAATACATTTGCCAAACATTATCAAACAGGCGAACAATTGCCTCAGGAATTAATTCAACGTATTGTTGATGCATCCAACTTTAATGTAGGTTATGGCTGCATTCGCCAGGTAAGCTTAGGGCTACTGGATATGGCATGGTATACAAGAAACACTCCTTTTGATGGAAATGTGATTGAATACGAGCAACAGGCAATGGCCAAAACCAAATTACTTCCGGTATTGGATAATGCATGTATGAGTGTACAATTCTCACATATTTTTGCCGGAGGATATTCTGCAGGTTATTATAGTTACAAATGGGCTGAAGTTCTTGATGCTGATGCATTCTCACTCTTTAAACAAAAGGGTATTTTCAATAAAGAGATAGCTACTTCATTCCGCGAAAACATTCTTTCAAAAGGAGGTACAGAGCACCCAATGAAATTATATAAACGTTTCCGTGGACAAGAGCCAACCATTGATGCTTTATTAATTAGAAACGGAATTAAACAATAATGAAAACAAAAATTCTATTTCTTCTGTTATCAGTTCTTCCTTTCATAAGCGGATGTAACAATACTGAAGATGTTAAAACCTTGCTTGTTGGTAAAACCTGGCGTCTGAGTAGTTTTATGTATAATGATAATGTCATTACAGACCGGTATCCTACTGCGAATAATGTATTAGAAAAAAATCCAAATGGGTTTTATCTTAAATTCAACGAGAATAATAAGTTTTACGGCCAGGCCATTAACTGCTCTTTCGAGGGAACATGGAGTGCCAATGGAAAATCGAATGATCTTTCAATGAATATAACTAGTTCAGTAGGATCTGACGACTCACAACTTATTGCCAGTGACTTTGTAAAAGCGGTAAAAAACGCTTATTCTTATAAAGCTGATGACAATATTCTCTCTATCTATTATACATATAATGGTAGAAATGAGCATATGGTTTTATATGTAAAATAAGAAATAATTGAAATAACGAAACGATGAATGCTACAAATAAAAAACAACAGGAACTGGATAAACGTTATATACGCATGGCTAATATATGGGCTGAAAATTCGTATTGTATCCGACGTCAGGTTGGAGCATTGATTGTGAAAGATAAGATGATTATTTCTGACGGATATAATGGAACACCTTCCGGGTTCGAGAATATTTGCGAAGATGAACAGAATTTGACTAAACCATACGTTTTGCATGCAGAAGCAAATGCTATCACAAAAATTGCCCGTTCATACAATAGTAGTGATGGGGCAACTATGTATGTAACCGCTTCGCCATGTATAGAGTGTGCAAAACTGATTATTCAGGCAGGTATAAAACGGGTGGTTTATTCTGAAAAATATCGTTTGGAAGATGGGATCAATTTATTAAAACGTGCTAATATAGAGGTCGCTTACTTAGACCTTGCCGAAGAGAACCAAATATAAAAAGAACTATTTAAATAAAATATAACTCATGAGTACAAATAAATCTTCACGCTTTACACCCATCATTATTGCGGTAAGTATTGTGGTCGGAATATTAATCGGTACATTTTACACCAAGCACTTTTCTGGTAGCAGATTGGGTATAATAAACAGTTCATCCAATAAATTGAATGCACTGCTCCGCATTATTGACGATCAGTATGTGGACACAGTCAACATGACAGATTTGGTAGAGAATGCCATGCCCCAGATATTAGCAGAATTAGATCCTCACTCTAAATATATCCCGGCGAAGGATCTGGAAGCTGCAAACTCAGAACTTGAAGGTAGCTTCAGTGGTATTGGTATTCAATTCCGTATTCAGAATGACACTATCCATGTAAACAGTGTAATTAAAGGTGGCCCTTCAGAAAAAGTAGGTTTAGTGCCTGGTGATCAGATTATCAAAGTAAACGACACCCTTTTTGTTGGTAAAAAAGTTACGAATGACGTAGCAATGAGCAAACTTAAAGGAAAGAAGGGAACAGAAGTAAAACTGACCGTGAAACGTTTCGGCGAAAAGAAACTGCTTTCGTTCAAAATCGTACGTGGAGATATTCCTGTAACCAGTATTAATGCGGCATATATGATCAATAAAAAAATTGGATATGTTTACGTTAACAAATTTGGCCGCACAACGCATGTTGAATTATTGAATGCTTTGGCCTTACTAAGCCAGAAAGATTGTCAAGGACTCATTATTGACCTGCGTGGAAATACAGGTGGATTTATGGAAGCTGCTATCAGAATGGTTAATGAATTCTTGCCTGAAGGAAAACTGATTGTGTACACACAGGGAAGAAAGTATCCACGAACAGAAGAGTTTGCCAATGGAACAGGTAGTTGCCAAAAAATGCCAATTGTAATTTTGGTAGATGAAGGTTCAGCTTCTGCCAGTGAAATCTTTGCAGGAGCCATTCAAGATAATGACCGGGGTATGATTATCGGACGTCGTTCTTTTGGTAAAGGGTTAGTGCAACAGCCTATAGAATTTAGTGATGGTTCGGCCATTCGCCTTACTATTGCACGTTATTATACTCCTTCTGGAAGATGTATTCAGCGTCCTTATGTTAACGGAAACGATGAAGATTATGAAATGGACTGGCTTACCCGATATGATCATGGGGAATTTTTCTCTAAAGACAGTATCAAACTAGATAAAAAGCTGCGCTATTCAACAGGATTAGGAAGACCCGTTTACGGCGGAGGAGGTATCATGCCGGATATATTTGTTCCTCAGGACACAATTGGAGCTACATCTTATTACACTTCAGTGATGAGTAAAGGTCTGGATATTATGTTTGGGTTTAAATACACTGATCAGAACAGAAGTAAACTTAAACATTTTAAGGACGGTAATTCTCTTGCTAACTATCTGAGGACTCAGAATTTAGTAGAGCAATTTGTAGGATTTGCAGAAGAAAATGGAATTAAAAGAAGAAACCTACTGGTCCAGATATCACATAAGTTAATAGAAAAAAGAATATATGGACGTATCATTGATAGCATGCTGGGACAAGAAGAGTATATTAAATATATAAATCAAACAGACAATACAGTTTTGAAGGCTATTGAAGTGCTGCTAAATGGGCAAGCATTTCCTACCGCACCGGTGAGGCCTAAAGCATTAAAGAAAAGATAAAAGTATCCCCCGGTAGATAAACAAACTACTGGGGGATTTTCTTAATTATACTATCTATGAATTATTCCAGGAAACAACAATTACGAAAAATAATAGCAGAAAGGAAAAGATTGCTGACAGAAAATCAATTTATTGATCTTTCAGAAAAATTATTTTTCCATCTGGAATCTCTTCCAACTTTCCAAAAGGCTAAAATTATTCTGCTATATCATTCATTAAAAGATGAGGTAAGAACTCATTCTTTTATTGAAAAATGGAAAGAAGAAAAAACAATCCTTTTACCTGTTGTTGAAGGTGAGAATCTGAAACTCAGAATACACAAAGACTCTTCCAGTTTAAGAACCGGAGCATACGGCATTGAAGAGCCAACAGGCAAATTATTTACTGAGTATGATAAAATAGATATGGCTATCATTCCCGGAATCTCATTCGATGCACATGGCAATAGACTAGGAAGAGGGAAAGGATATTACGACCGCTTGCTTCCTGACATTAAAGCATATAAGATAGGTATTTGTTTTGCCTTTCAGGTTTCTGAGGATATTCCAACCGAACCCCATGATACAAAAATGGATTTAGTAATAACTGAAAACGGAGCTCTCAACGAAAAATAATATTTGTAATAACCTGTGCTCCTACATGCCTATTCAGATTCTTCACAAGTAATTCACGTCCCATCATTAACTCCTGACGCAAAGCTGCCGAAGTTAAATGCACATACAAAATCTGATTTTTAATAAATAATCCATCAGTATAAGATGCTATGCCGGGACCGAGCACAACTTCCCAGGCATCAATCAGCCGCTGTTCATTTAGCGGAGATTCAAGACGCTCATCCCGTAAAAACTTGCGGATAGCGTCACCTATTGATACAGCATTATTTCTTTTCATTCCGAAAGATTGTTTTTATCGCTTATATTTCCGTTGTTAACTTCAAACATTTTATAATCACTATCCATTTTTTTCAGAATCTTATCTAAATGTTCGCGGTTTGTATCGGTAATAAAGATTTGCCCAAAGTTATCACCAGTCACTAATTTTACTATCTGTTCCACGCGTGAAGCGTCAAGCTTGTCAAATATATCATCAAGTAAAAGCAACGGCGTTTTATTTCCTGTACGTTTCAAAAAATCAAACTGAGCTAACTTCAAAGCAATCAAATAAGTTTTATTTTGCCCTTGAGAGCCTTCGCGCTTTATTGCAAAATCACCTAAGGACATGGCTAATTCATCTTTATGAATACCTCTCAACGAATAACCCATAATTTTATCTTTGGGTCGGGTATCCCTAAATACATTCAATAGCGAATCTCCTTGGGCATGTGAAGAGTAAGACAAGCCAACCCGTTCCTGATCCTGAGAAATAAACGAATAAAAGGACTGAAATATTGGAATAAACTCCTCTATAAAAGCTTCTCTCTTACGGTATACAATTTCGCCAGTAACAGCCATCATCTCTTCCCAAACTAAAAAAAGTTCCTCATCAACAGGTAGTTCATTTTTAAGTAAAGAATTTCGTTGTTGCAATGCCTTGTTATATCTGATTAAAGCATCCAGATATTCTTTATCATATTGAGAAATTACCACATCCATAAAACGTCGGCGTTCCTCACTCCCACCAGCAATAAGTTCTGAGTCTGAAGGAGAAACCATCACTAACGGTAAAAAGCCAATATGATCTGAAAGACGGTTATACTCCTTTTTGTTTCGTTTAAACTGTTTCTTCTGATGACGTTTCTGCCCGCAATATATCTCTTCAGGAGATCCGTCGGCCGATTCATAAAAGCCCTGAATCATAAAGAATTCCTGATCGTGCCGGATATTCTGTGAATCAATAGGATTACCTGCGCTTTTGCAGAAAGAAAGATAGTACACCGCATCAAGCAGATTTGTTTTCCCCATTCCATTCAAGCCAAAAAAGCAATTCAGTTTGAGGGAAAAATCCAGCTCTACTTGCTCCAAATTTTTATAATTAAGTATAGATATATGTTTTAATATCATGCAGGTGATCTTTCTATTTAGAAATGCAAAATTAGAAATAAATTCTGTATTAACAGCAAAAACAAAATAAAGGAGATATTTTTAAAAAGAGAAAAGAAAAAATATGCCTATAAATTTTATTTATAAATATAAAAAAACTACTTTTGCTCACCAAATTAAGTTTAATCGTTAATAATAAAGAATCATAATAAAATGGCAGAACAAGACAAAAAAGAACAGAAATTAAACGTGGAAGACGCACTCAGCCTCTCTGAAGCGTACTTAATTAAAAACAGAAAAGGCATTATCGGAGGTATCGTTGCGGTTATTATTATTATTGCTGCTTTCTTTGCCTACAAGTATCTTTATTTAGCTCCTCGTGAAGAAAAAGCAGAGATTGCTATATTTAAAGGAGAAGAGTATTTTGGACAAGATGCTTATGAGGTAGCACTTAATGGTGACAATGCTAGTTACAAAGGATTTATCAAAGTTGCTAACGAATTCAGCGGAACAAAAACTGCAAATCTGGCTAAGGCTTATGCTGGTATCTGCTATGCACAATTAGGAAAATATAATGAAGCACAAAAGTTTTTAAGCGATTTTGACGGTGACGATCAAATGGTTTCTCCTGCAATCCTTGGAGCTTTAGGTAACTGCTATGCACAGTTAAACCAATTAGACAAAGCTGTTACAACTTTACAGGATGCTGCTAAAAAAGCAGATAACAATACTTTGAGCCCAATTTATTTATTGCAGGCTGGTTTAATTATGGAACAACAAGGTAAATATCCAGATGCTATTGTAGCCTATACTACTATTAAAGACAAGTATTTCAACTCTTATCAGGCTATGGATATTGATAAGTATATTGAAAGAGCTACAGCTTTAAAGAAATAAGAACTATATATTATATATAAAGTAGAGGCGTTGCGTGGCAACGTCTCTACTTTTTTTTAAAATAAAGAATTAAACAAGAAATAATATGGCAACAGCTTATCACAATCTATCTGAGTACGATTTTAATTCAGTACCAAATGCAGAATCTATGAGATTCGGGATTGTTGTTTCCGAATGGAACAGCAAGATTACAGGCGCTCTTCTTGATGGAGCTGTAAATACATTAATGAAGCATGGAGCTAAAAAAGAACAGATAATAGTAAGATGTGTTCCTGGTAGCTTTGAACTAACTTTTGGTGCAAATCAAATGATAGAAAACTGCGATGTTGATGCAGTTATCATTTTAGGATGCGTAATTAAAGGTGAAACTCCACATTTTGATTATGTTTGTATGGGAGTAACTCAAGGTGCTACACAATTAAATGTAACAGGCGATATACCAGTTATTTACGGCCTGATTACTACCAATACAATGGAGCAGGCAGAAGATCGTAGTGGTGGTAAATTAGGTAATAAAGGCGATGAATGCGCAATTACAGCAATAAAAATGATCGATTTTATTTGGAGTTTAAATAAATAGTTGTATCTTTGCACCGCAATAGGAAATAAGGGGCAAATTCCAGAGTGGCCAAATGGGGCAGACTGTAAATCTGCTGTCTTTCGACTTCGGAGGTTCGAATCCTTCTTTGCCCACAAAATTTCTAATGCGGAAGTAGCTCAGTTGATAGAGCATTAGCCTTCCAAGCTGAGGGTCGCGGGTTTGAGTCCCGTCTTCCGCTCCATCAAAAAAAGAGAATCTAAATTTTAGGTTCTCTTTTTTGTTTAATGACTAAAATTTATTGGCCAATGGTTTTTATTTATTGGCTAATGATTTTAATCCATTGACTAATAAATAAAAAACATTGATGAATAAAAAAAATTGCGTATTTTAAACATTCTGTTTATCGCCATTTTAGAAAATAATCAAGTAATTTACAAATTTAACACAAAGATATACAATCAGTTAAGGAGCTTTTCTATTTTGAACAGAGACTTACTCAAAAAAATAGAATTATAATAGAATAAATTGAGGGGGTAACAAGGGGGTACCCTCTGAAACCCTTTGATAGCGGGGGTGACAAATTTTATACCGGGACATATAAAAGAAGTATTTACCAGAATTTGTCACCACCACGGAATAAATTTACACATTTAGCTCCACAACTTCAAATATGCAACTCTTAAACTTACCTTGAAAATGTATTTTTAAAACATTAATATCCTAAAGGACAGTTCAAAAGAATACAATAAAGTATAATTTGCATTATCTTTGTAACCATAAAACAAGATAACAACCATCATGAGCAAACAACCACTCTTAGGAATGACACTCAATGAGCTTCAGGACATAGCCCGTAATCTGGGAATGCCTAAGTTCACTGCCAAACAAATTGCAGCCTGGATATACGAAAAGAAAGTAAGCTCAATTGACGAAATGACAAACATTTCGTTAAAACAACGTGAGAAATTGAATGCAGAATATGAGATTGGCATCAGTGCTCCTATCGAAGCTATGCGTTCAATAGACGGAACAATAAAATACCTTTTCCGCACTCCGGAAAATAACTACATTGAAGCAGTATATATTCCTGATGATGAAAGGGCCACTCTTTGCGTTTCTTCCCAAGTGGGCTGCAAAATGAATTGCAAGTTTTGCATGACAGGTAAACAAGGATTTTCTAGAAATCTAACGGCCAATCAGATTATCAATCAGATTTACTCTATTCCTGAAAGCGAAAAGTTAACCAATATCGTTATGATGGGAATGGGAGAACCTTTGGATAATTTAGATGAAGTTCTGAAAGCACTAGATGTGATGACTTCTGATTATGGTTACAAATGGAGCGCTAAACGAATAACAGTATCATCTGTAGGAATAAGAAAAGGACTAAGACGATTTCTGGAAGAAAGCAATTGTCATTTAGCCATCAGCATTCACTCGCCTCTTCCCATTCAGCGCGCTGAACTAATGCCGGCAGAAAGGGCTTTCTCAATTACAGACATAGTAGATTTGCTTCGCAACTATGATTTCAGCAAGCAACGTAGGTTATCCTTTGAATATATTGTTTTTAAAGGGGTAAATGACTCACTTATCTATGCAAAAGAACTTGTAAAACTATTAAGAGGATTAGATTGCCGGGTAAACCTGATACGCTTTCACGCCATTCCTAATGTTGATTTGGATGGCGCAGACATTGATACCATGGTAAAGTTCCGCGATTACTTGACTACTCATGGACTTTTCACCACAATACGCGCATCCCGTGGAGAAGATATTTTTGCAGCATGCGGAATGTTATCCACAGCCAAAGAGCAAGAGAAAAATGGTGAAAAACTTTAATATTTAAAATTAAAACTTTACCTTAGTTCCTTATTTTTAGATTAAAACTAATATCATAGATTAAAGAATGGAAGATAACAATAGAATACGGATTGGTATTACCCAAGGGGATATCAACGGTGTGGGTTACGAAGTGATTTTAAAAACATTTTCTGACCCTGTAATGCTGGAACTTTGCACTCCAATTATTTACGGTTCACCTAAAGTAGCAGCTTACCACCGGAAAGCATTGGATTTACCTACAAACTTCAGTATCATCAATTCCGCAGCAGAAGCGCCACACAATAAACTGAGTGTAGTAAATTGCACTGACGATGAAATAAAAGTAGAATTTACCAAGCCAACGCCAGAAGCAGGAAAGGCCGCTTATGAAGCTTTGGAAAGAGCTATTGAAGAATATAAATCGGGATTGATTGACGTCATTGTCACTGCACCGATAAACAAACACACCATTCAGTCCAAAGATTTTTATTTCCCGGGACACACCGAATATCTGGAAGAAAAATTAGGCGAAGGCAATAAATCGCTAATGATTCTGATGAAAGATGATTTCCGTGTGGCTTTGGTTACCGGACACATTCCGGTAGCAGACATAGCAAAGTCCGTCACCAAGGAAAAGATTATAGAGAAACTGGAAATATTCAACAAATCCTTAAAACAGGATTTCAAAATAGATAGTCCACGCATCGCAGTACTGGCTCTTAATCCTCATGCCGGAGACAATGGGCTGATTGGTAAAGAGGAAGAAGAAATTATTATACCGGCCATAAAAGAGATGACAGAAAAAGGTATTCAATGTTTTGGGCCTTATCCTGCCGACGGATTTATGGGTGCAGGTAGCTTCGTTCATTTCGATGGAGTACTGGCCATGTATCATGATCAAGGACTGGCTCCATTTAAAAGTATAGCAATGGATGAAGGAGTAAATTATACTGCCGGTCTACCGGTAATCCGCACTTCACCGGCTCATGGCACAGCTTACGACATCGCCGGACAAGGATTGGCATCTGAAGATTCTTTCCGCCAAGCTGTTTATGTGGCAATAGATGTATTCCGCAACCGCCGTTTTGAAAAAGAAATACGCGTAAATCCACTTCGCAAACAATATTATGAGAAACGTGATGACAGCGACAAGCTGAAACTCGACTCAATTGATGATGAAATTTAAAGATTAAAAACAACTTATGAAATTTGCTATAATCTCTGCCGGAGAAGGTTCCCGACTGGCAAAAGAAGGCATAAAACAGCCTAAGCCTCTGGTTCCTCTTAACGGCATAGCAATGATTGACCGTCTCATAGATATTTTTATGAAGAACGACGCTACTTCCATTGCTGTTATAATCAACAACGAAAATACGCAAACCAAAGAGCACTTGGTAGAACTGCAGAAAAAATACCCTCTCGAGGTGGTAATTAAAAGCACCCCCGGGTCTATGCACAGTTTTTATGAACTAATGCCATTGCTCAAAGGTGATAAATTTTGCCTTACCACAGTAGACACTATTTTTGATGAAGCAGAGTTCACTGCTTATATAGAAAATTTCAAAGTATCTGAAGATGATGGGTTTATGGCGGTAACAGATTTTGTGGATGATGAATCGCCTTTATATATTGCTGCAAACGATTCTCTTGATATAACTGGTTATTCTGATGCTAAAACTCCGGAATGCAATTACATCTCGGGAGGAATTTATTGCTTATCACCTTCTTGTTTGGACACCTTACAGCATTGTATGGATAATGGAATGACCAGAATGCGCCAGTATCAAAGGGCATTAGTGGAAGAAGGAAAAAAGTTGAAAGCTTATCCCTTTAGAAAAATATTGGACGTGGACCATGCAGATGATATTGCAAAAGCAGAAGCTTTTCTGAAAGAACCTTTTCCTATTGTAGGCATTGACCGGGGAAATAGATTTTCTCCAAACAAAGCAGGAAGTGATGCACTCATTTTCAACAAAGTGAAAGAAAATCTGGAGAAGAAAGGCTTTCGGGTGCGTACATACACAGAGAGACATTTTATAGATCAGCCTATGTTTGCGCCAGTTGTGTTTTCAATGGCACGAAGTGGTATGGCTCTAGATATTCTCGATATATTAGAAGAAGAAAATGCACTGATAATTAATTCTCCTAAAAGCATCCGAAATACAGGACGTTTAGAGATGACTAATCAATTAATTTCTGCTAAAATCCCTTCTCCTATTAGTATGGTCCTCAACACTGAGAAGGCAGTCGATGAGCAAGAAACTCCGGATTACCCATATTGGATTAAACGAGGAGACGGCCACGCACAAGTGAAAGAAGATGTTAGTTTTGTACAAACAGAACAAGAAGCATCTTCTGTACTACAGAGCTTTGCCACCAGAGGCATCAAACTTGCAGTGGTAAATGAACATTTGGAAGGAGACTTAATCAAGTTTTATGGTGTGTCCGATAATAATTTCTTTTATTGGTACTATCCCTCCCCTACTGTAAACAGCAAATTTGGTTTGGAAGCAATCAACGGAGAAGCAAAAGGCTACTCATTCTCAGAAGAAAAGCTGAAAGCATATTGCAAGAAAGCCTCTGAGAAAATGGGACTTTCTATTTTCGGCGGAGATTGTATCATCTCCCCTACCGGAGAAATTAGAATTATAGATTTCAATGACTGGCCTAGTTTTAGTCCATGCTCTGATCAGGCAGCAGAAGCTATTGCCTCATTAATTGTAAATAAAATGAAGGATGGAAAAAGAGAATAGAAAAAAAAATCTGGAGGCGTCATTGAAATCTCTGGACACAGAAGAATTTATCGATATTCACTTTTACCGTCCGATAGGTTATCGCTGGGCATTATTTTTTAATAAATTAGATATTACTCCTAATTCAGTTACAATTGCAAGTATCTTTCTTGGAGTAGCAGCGGGTGTTCTATTTTATTATAACGATATAACAATGACCCTATGTGGCATGTTCATGTTAATATGGGCAAATTCTTATGATAGCGCTGACGGACAGCTGGCTCGTCTCACCGGACAAAAGTCTGAATTAGGGCGTCTTCTTGATGGAACAAGCGGCGATTTCTGGTTTATCACAATTTATGCGAGCATCTGTCTACGTCTTTATCCGGAAGGATGGGGAATATGGATATGGATATTGGCTGCAATTACCGGATTCTGCCATAGTAAACAAGCCGCCATGGCCGATTATTACCGGAACATTCATCTCTTTTTCCTAAAAGGGAAAGCAGGAAGTGAGCTCGATAATTCCCTTCAACAAAAAGAATTATACAAATCACTGTTATGGAAGAATGATTTTATTAGAAAGCTCTTTATTTTTTTCTATAAAGACTACACTGCATCTCAGGAAAAGCTGACACCTAAATTTCAGTTATTCTTCAAAGCAACGAAAGAGAAATACGGAGACAATATTCCACAAGATTTAAAAGACGAGTTTCGTGTTCTAAGCAAACCGTTAATGAAATACACGAATATATTGTCATTCAATACACGTGTAATAGTATTATTTATTGGTCTTCTCATTAACGAACCGTGGATTTACTTTGTATTCGAAATAACAGTACTTAATATCCTACTTATATACATGATTATGCGTCACGAGTCATTTTGTAAGAAGTTATATCAGCAATTATCATAACCATTTACCATCGTGAAAAACAGCTATCGTAACATATTCCTCTTAATCGGAGTCATAGCCATTATTATCATGCTCTTTACTTTTGATATGAAGTATGATGAACTTCTTAATAACTTAAAAAGAGCCGGATTTCTGTTTCCAATAGTTGTTCTTTTATGGGTGTTTATCTACCTGATAAATGCATTATCGTGGTATATGATTATTCACGACAACGAAAAAAATCATGTTCCTTTTCTAAAAGTATATAAGTTCACAATCACAGGATTTGCACTTAATTATGCCACCCCATTTGGCTTCATGGGTGGTGAGCCTTATCGTGTTATGGAACTAACGCCATATGTAGGAGTAAGCAAAGCCACATCCTCAGTTATCCTATATATAATGATGCATATTTTTGCGCATTTTTGTTTTTGGCTTTCCTCCATATTTCTTTTTATTTTATTATATCCCGTAAACTTGGGAACAGGAATAATATTGACCCTTGCAGGAACCTTTTGTCTGTTCTTTATATATTTATTCTCCAGAGGATATAAAAACGGAATGGCAGTAAAGGCGCTTCGCTTATGCACAAAAATACCTTTTTTGAAAAAATGGGCAGTCCGTTTTGCTGAAGAGAAAAAAGAAACTCTGGAACTAATTGATAGTCAAATTGCAGAATTGCACAAACAAAGAAAGAAAACCTTTTATGCCTCGTTATGTCTGGAATTTACGACCAGAATAATAGGATGCCTGGAAGTTTTTCTCATTCTGAGAATTCTCACACCAGATGTTAATTTCCTGGAATGTATTCTTATAATGGCCTTTACCAGTCTCTTATCCAATCTTTTTTTCTTCTTACCAATGCAACTTGGCGTAAGAGAAGGAGGATTTGCTCTTGCAACAGGTGGATTGGCCTTGACAGGAGCTTTTGGCATTTATACCGGACTGATAATCAGAATAAGAGAACTTATATGGATTGGTATAGGCATGATGCTTATGAAGGTGGGAAATAAAAACAATTCAGTCTCTAACAAAAATAATATATGAAACAATTTACAAATATAAAAGGAATTATATTCGATTACGGTGGCACAATTGACACAAATGGGAAGCATTGGGCCGAAGTAATATGGACAAGATACAAAGAATTAAGTATTCCTGTAAGCAAGGAAGATTTCAAAAAAGCATATATACATGGAGAACGAACATTAGCCTTACAGCCGCTAATTAAACCTTCTCATGATTTTTATGACGTGTTACTCATTAAAGCAAAAATACAGATTGAATATCTTATTCAACAAGGATTTTTAACATATTCTGATCAGACAAATAAGTACCCCGAAGAAATAGCAAAAGGCTGCTATGACTTTGCTAAAGGAGTGGTCAATAACTCTCTTTTTGTAGTCAAAAAGCTTTCTATTAAATATAATTTAACTCTTGTTTCAAACTTTTACGGAAACATAAACAAGGTACTGGAAAACTTTGGTTTACTTTGTAGTTTTAAGAGCGTGATTGAATCAGCAGTTGTGGGGGTGAGAAAGCCTGATCCGGCTATTTTTACTCTAGGGGTTCGTGAGCTTGGAATTGAAGCTTACGAAACAGTTGTTATTGGCGATTCTTTTTCAAAAGATATAATTCCGGCAAAAGCTGCAGGTTGTCATACCATTTGGTTAAAAGGAGAAGGATGGGAAGAAAATACAGACGATTCTATTCCAGATGCTATCATTACTGATTTAGCACAATTATTGGATATATTATAATTAAACATAAAAATAGATAACAAATAGCCTATTGAGCTATAAAAGAATTGTAATTATGGAAAATGTAAATGTAAAACCAGCAACAGGGAAACTAGGGGTATTATGTGTAGGTTTAGGAGCAGTTACTTCCACCTTTATGGTAGGAACACTAATGGCTCGTAAAGGGTTGACTCAACCTGTAGGTTCACTTACACAATTAGCGACCATGCGTGTAGGTAAAGGAAAAGATCAGCAATATAAAAAAATCAATGAAGTAGTTCCTTTAAGCAACTTAAACGATATCGTGTTTGGTGCATGGGATATTTTTGCTGATAATGCTTATGAATCAGCTATTCACGCTGAGGTATTAAAAGAAAGAGATATTAACCCGGTAAAGGATGAATTGGAAGCAATCAAACCAATGTCTGCGGTTTTTGATCAAAATTTCGTTAAACGTTTACATGGTACACACGTAAAACAAGAAGCTTCGCGCTGGGACGCAGCAGAACAACTACGTGCTGACATCCGTAACTTTAAAGCTGCGAACAATTGCGAACGCGTTGTTGTAATCTGGGCTGCAAGTACAGAAGTATATCTTCCATTGTGTGATGAACACATGAGTCTTGCTGCTTTAGAGAAAGCAATGAAAGAAGATAATAAAGAAAAAATTGCTCCAAGTATGTGCTATGCATATGCCGCTATTGCAGAAGGATGCCCATTCATCATGGGTGCACCTAACTTATGCGTTGATACTCCTGCAATGTGGGAATTCTCAAAGAAAATGAATGCACCTATCGCTGGTAAGGACTTCAAAACAGGACAAACAATGATGAAAACTGTTCTTGCTCCAATGTTGAAGACTCGTATGTTAGGACTACGCGGATGGTTCTCTACAAACATATTAGGAAACAGAGACGGTGAAGTATTGGATGATCCAGCTTCTTTCAAGACTAAAGAAGTTAGTAAGCTTTCTGTTATTGAAACAATCCTTGATGGCGAAGAACATCCTGAACTTTACAGTGATATCTTCCACAAAGTACGTATTAACTACTATCCTCCTCGCAACGACGACAAAGAAGGATGGGACAACATTGACCTCTTCGGTTGGATGGGTTACCCAATGCAGATTAAAGTGGATTTCTTATGCAAAGACTCAATTCTTGCTGCTCCACTTTTGCTTGACTTAGTTCTTTTCTCTGATCTTGCTAAACGTGCAGGACGCAGCGGAATTCAAGACTGGTTGTCATTCTACTTAAAGAGCCCAATGCACGATTTCGAGAATAAGCCAGTTCACGATTTGTTCCAACAATTTGCAATTTTGAAGAACAATCTTCGCGAAATGGGTGGATACGAAGTTGACGGAGCTGTAGATTAATATTTTATACGATAATATAGAAATGGCGGATAGTGCTGAACAAGCATTATCCGCTTTCTTTTTTTAACCTTATTTCTGCCATATTTGCTTGTTCTGTCGAAACAAATTTGTAATTTTGTCATATAATTAAAGGAATATGACTAGATCTGAGATTCAACAAGTAAAGCAACGATTCGGCATTATCGGAAATACGGAAACACTGAACAGAGCAATTGATATTGCTATACAAGTGGCTCCAACCGACTTATCCGTATTGATCACTGGAGAAAGTGGTGTTGGTAAGGAAAGTTTTCCTCAAATTATACATCAGTATAGCCGACGCAAACACGGGCAATATATTGCCGTAAACTGTGGAGCTATTCCTGAAGGAACCATTGATTCTGAACTTTTTGGACACGAAAAAGGTGCATTTACAGGAGCTATTGGCGAGCGTAAAGGTTATTTTGGAGAAGCAGACTGTGGAACTATTTTTCTTGATGAAGTTGGAGAATTGCCTCTCCCTACTCAGGCACGCTTATTACGAGTATTGGAAAACGGTGAGTTTATTAAAGTAGGCTCATCAAAAGTGCAAAAGACAGACGTACGTATTGTAGCAGCAACAAATGTAAATCTGCACGAAGCTATCTCATCTGGAAAATTCCGTGAAGATCTTTATTATCGATTAAATACTGTTCCAGTACAAATACCTCCTTTACGTGAACGTCCTGAAGATATTGTTCTTTTATTCCGTAAATTTGCTTCTGACTTTGCTGAAAAATACAGGATGCCTGCTATCCAGTTAACTGAAGACGCAAAAAGAGTCTTGGCATCATATCCATGGCCGGGCAATGTCCGCCAATTGAAAAATATAACAGAACAAATATCTATTATTGAAACAAACCGCGATATAACTCCGGCTATTCTACAAACATATCTGCCCCAGCAAAAAGGAGAAAGATTGCCAATGCTTTTTGATTCCAAGCAACACAAGACTTTTGAAAGCGAGCGGGAGATACTTTATCAGGTATTATTTGATATGAGACAAGATGTTACAGAATTAAAAAAACTGGTACACGATATTATGACCGATAAGGCACAACCTGTTGTTACTCCAACAGTAGTTAACAATGTGCCAACTATTAATATCCCCTCATCTAACGTAACTTCACCGCACTCTATTCAACCAGAAGACGATATTCAGGACACAGAAGAATACGTAGAGGAATCTCTTTCTTTAGATGATCTTGAAAAAGAGATGATAAGAAAAGCACTCGACAAACATCACGGAAAACGTAAAAATGCAGCCAAAGATTTAAATATCTCTGAGCGTACACTATACAGAAAAATAAAAGAATATGGATTGGATAACTAAATCGAAACAAGTATTAGCTTTACTTTCACTGCTATTGCTAGTGAACTCATGCAGCATATCATACAAGTTTAATGGCGCTTCAATTAACTATGATAAGACGAAGACTATAACCATTGCTGATTTTCCTATTAAGTCCGGCTTCTATGTGTATGCTCCTTTGGCAACTAAGTTTAATGACGATTTGAAAGATATCTTCATACGCCAAACACGTCTTCGACTGGCTCCTCGCTCCGGCGACATGAACATAGAAGGAGAAATAATAGGCTACCAACAATTAAATAAATCTGTAAAGGCTGATGGTTATGCATCGGAAACAGAACTTCGTATTACTATCAATGTTCGCTTTGTGAACAATGCAGATCATTCAAAAGATTTTGAACAACAATTTACGGCATTCCGGAATTATGATTCTACTCAGATGCTTACAGCTGTACAAGATCAGTTAATTACTGAGATGACAAAAGAAATAACAGAACAGATATTTAACGCAACGGTAGCAAACTGGTAATTTCAATGAATGCCCAAAATCTGCAACAATGGATATCTCATCCGGAAGGCCTTGATAGAGATACGCTTTACGAGCTAAAAACACTGCTGGCCCGATATCCGTATTTTCAATCAGCCCGGTTACTTTATCTTAAGAATTTATATCAGCTTCACGATATTACTTTTGGACAAGAATTACGTAAAGCTGCTCTTTATGTTTCAGACCGCCGCATTCTTTTCTACATGATAGAGGGGAATAAATTTGCTATCGAATCCAAAAAGAAAGAGGAACCATCTTCATTGATGAAAGAGGAGCCCAATTTGGACCGTACAATGTCTCTCATTGATTCGTTTCTTTCATCCCTACCAGAAGAGCCACTCCCTGCCAAAATGGAGTTTGACTTATCGTCCGATTACACAACCTATCTTCTTGAAGAGGATAGTGCTGAGAATCAAGAAAAATCTGATATTAAAGAAGAACAATCTGCTCCTAAACTAAGAGGTCAGGAATTAATTGACGGATTTATTGAAAAAGCAGAAAATGACAATGTCATAAAACTACAGATTGCAGAAGAAGAAGATGAAGAAAATCTTCCTTCAGAAGAACCTGTTTCCGATGAAAATGAGGAGGATGAGAGTTGTTTTACAGAAACTTTAGCCAAAATATACGTAAAACAGCAAAGATATTCCAAAGCTCTTGAAATAATTAAAAAATTAAGCTTGAAATATCCGAAAAAAAATGCTTACTTTGCAGACCAAATTAGATTTTTGGAAAAATTGATTATTAACGCTAAATCAAAATAACAAAATGTATTTACTATTAATTATTTTAATTGTTATCGCAGCAATATTATTATGCTTTATTGTTTTGATACAAAATTCAAAAGGTGGAGGTCTATCTTCTGGCTTCTCTTCTTCCAACCAGATTATGGGTGTTCGCAAAACAACAGACTTCCTTGAAAAAGCAACATGGGGATTGGCTGCCATTATCGTTGTATTAAGCATTATCACTTCTTATGCAGTTCCAAAAGCTTCAGTTGGAGACGGTTCTGCTATTCTTGAAGAAGCACAAAAAGAGGAAAAAACAAATCCGATGAATACACCGGCAGGTTTTGAAACTCCTAAAACAGAAACAGCTCCGGCTGCAGCAGCTCCAGCAGGCGCAGGTACTCCTGACGCTACCCCAGCAAAAGCTCCGGCAGAAACACCAGCTAAACCAGCAAAGTAAAAAAATATTTGATCTATAAGATTAAAAAGAGGTAAGTCATTTATGTGGCTTACCTCTTTTTCTTTATTTGTAAGGTATTCATTTTAATCAGATCAAAGAATAGAAGATTAAGTCCACATTTCAAAAGGCCACCATTACTACAAGGCCTTTTTTGCTTCTTATAATCCTTTCATACACTTCAGTACAATTATCTAGCTAACCAGCCCTCTCCTCTCTCAAAAAAGCCCTACAGCCCTTTTAAGCACGTGCTTCAGAGACATTGTTTCTAACATTGATTTTTATCTATGCATCTGTAAGCATACTCCTATAGTAGTTACTTTAATGCTTTCCTGCTTGTATTTACAAAAAGCAAACGATGGAATAATAATGTATGGCCATAGATTAAAATGATCTTGTACAGAAGAATTATATCTTTTGTACAGAAGAAATAATTCCCTTGTACAGAAGATTGCATTCTTTTGTACAAGGGAATAAAAAAAATTCCCCGAAAAAGTTTTTATTCTTTTCGGGGAATTCTATATTAAACTATTTATTAAGCTTCACGTCCGTGGCAGTTCTTATACTTCTTACCGCTTCCACAAGGACAAGGATCATTACGTCCAACTGTCTTCTCTACGCGAATAGGTTCTTTTTTAACCTCACGAGTATCTTGTTGAGCAGCTTCCTGTTGATTAGGATCAGACAGGTCTGTCTTTTCTGTACGATACTTGCTATAGTCTTGCTGAACTTCAGGAGCAGCTTGTTTTACTTCTTCAGGTTCCTGAAAAGGAATCTTACCACGCATCAAGGCTGAAACTGTTTGATTATTAATTTTTTCAACCATAACATCGAACAGATTTACAGATTCCAGCTTATATATCAACAACGGATCTTTTTGTTCATAGCTGGCATTCTGTACTGAATGCTTCAATTCGTCAAGTTCACGAAGGTTTTCTTTCCAGCCTTCGTCAATGTTATGAAGAAGAATTTGTTTTTCGTATGCAGTAACTACTTCTTTACTTCCATTATTGTAAGCAGTCTTCAGATTACATGTAATGTTATACATGCGCTTACCATCTGTTATTGGGATAAGAATGTTTTCAAAGCGATTACCTTGTTCTTCGTATACCTTTCTGATAACTGGATCGGCAACCAAAGACATGCGTCCTGTTCTGCGTTTAAAAGCAGCCATTGCCGCATCAAAAGTAAGATCAATAAGTCTTTCTTCTTTTGTATTTCTTGATTCTTCTTCAGTATAAGGAATATCCATTGCAAATGTCTGAAGCAAATCCATCTTTGTATCTTCGTATTCTTTTCCTTCAACGGCATCAGCGCAACGATCCCAGATAATATTTACAATATCCATACCAATACGTTCTCCCATCAAAGCGTGGCGACGTTTGGTATAAATCACTGTACGTTGTTTATTCATTACGTCATCGTATTCCAGCAAACGTTTACGAATACCAAAGTTATTTTCTTCTACTTTCTTCTGTGCACGTTCAATAGAATTTGAGATCATCTTGTGTTCAATCATCTCTCCTTCTTTGAATCCGAGCTTATCCATCACTCCGGCAATACGGTCGGAAGAGAATAAACGCATCAAGTCATCTTCCAAAGAAACAAAGAATACAGAAGAACCCGGATCACCCTGACGTCCGGCACGACCTCTTAACTGACGGTCTACACGACGAGATTCATGACGTTCAGTACCAATGATAGCCAAACCACCTGCAGCCTTTACTTCAGGACTTAGCTTAATATCGGTACCACGACCGGCCATATTTGTAGCAATAGTTACCGTTCCTTTCAAACCAGCCTGAGCTACAATATCTGCTTCTCTCTGGTGCAATTTTGCATTCAACACATTGTGCTCAATCTTACGCATGGTAAGCATCTTGCTCAACATCTCAGAGATTTCAACTGAAGTAGTACCCACCAATACTGGGCGGCCTGCATTCACCAAAGATTCAATTTCTTCAATTACAGCTTTATACTTTTCACGTTTAGTTTTGTAAACGCGGTCGTTTAAGTCTTTACGAACAATCGGACGGTTAGTTGGAATAACCACTACATCCAGTTTATAGATATCCCATAATTCGCCTGCTTCCGTTTCTGCCGTACCGGTCATACCCGAAAGTTTGTTATACATACGGAAGTAGTTCTGCAAAGTAATAGTAGCAAATGTTTGTGTTGCAGCTTCAACCTTCACACGTTCCTTGGCTTCAAGAGCCTGGTGAAGACCATCAGAGTATCTACGGCCTTCCATAATACGTCCGGTTTGTTCATCAACAATCTTCACTTGTCCTTCAATAACAACATACTCGTCATCCTTCTCAAACATGGTATATGCTTTAAGCAATTGGTTGATGGTATGTACACGTTCAGACTTAACAGCGAAGTTTGTCATCAGTTCATCTTTCCTAATCTGCTTATCTTCATCAGACAATTTCTCATTTTCCAGTTCAGAAAGTTGAGAAGCAATATCCGGCAATACAAATAAAGTAGGATCTTCAGAGTTTCCTGTGATTAAATCTACACCTTTATCGGTAAGATCTACACTGTTCATTTTTTCGTCAATAACAAAATATAATGGATCAACAGCTTCAGGCATACGCTTGTTGTTCTGCTCCATATAAGTTTCTTCAGTCTTCAGCATTCCGGCTTTAATTCCCGGTTCACTTAAATACTTAATCAACGCTTTATTTTTAGGCAAAGCCTTGTGACTACGAAACAACGCCAGATAGCCTTCTTCTTGTTCCTTCTTGTCGTTGGAAGCAATTAAACGCTTCGCATCAGACAAATATTTAGTAGCTAATATTCTCTGAACATTAACCAGTTTTTCTACTTCTGCACGGAATTCTTCAAAAAGCTGTTCTTCACCCTTTGGTATAGGACCAGAAATGATAAGAGGAGTACGCGCATCATCAATTAATACCGAGTCAACCTCATCGACAATTGAATAGTTATGTTGACGTTGCACCAAGTCTTTAGGACTAACGGCCATATTGTCACGAAGGTAGTCGAAGCCAAATTCATTATTTGTTCCGAAAGTAATGTCGGCAAGATATGCTTTACGACGATCATCTGAGTTAGGCTGGTGTTTATCAATACAATCCACACTTAATCCATGAAATTCGTAAAGAGGTCCCATCCATTCAGAGTCACGTTTTGACAAATAGTCATTCACAGTAACCAAATGCACACCGTTACCAGTCAATGCATTTAAGAATACAGGCAATGTTGCCACCAAAGTTTTACCTTCGCCGGTAGCCATTTCCGAAATCTTTCCTTTATGAAGAACCACACCACCAAATAGCTGTACATCATAATGAACCATATTCCAGGTTATCTCAGTACCGCCAGCAATCCAGTGATTCTGATAAATAGCTTTATCGCCCTTGATGCGTACAAAATCTTTAGTTGCAGCCAATGTGCGGTCAAATTCAGTAGCAGTAACTTCTATTGTTTCGTTTTCAGTGAAACGTTTTGCAGTTTCCTTCACAATTGAGAATGCTACCGGAAGCACTTCATCAAGAGCTACTTCATATTTATCAAGAATTGCTTTCTCCAGCTTATCTATTTGCAAAAACAAATCTTCTCTTTCTTCAAGTTCTGTTGTTTCAACAGTTGCTTTCAGCTCTTCAATTTTTGTTCTTTCTTCAGTAGCTGAATCAAATATATATTTCTTAAGCTCTTCCGTCTTAGCGCGAAGTTCATCATTATCCAATTTGGCAACGTCAGGATACGCCGCTTTAATTTTCTCTACCCAGGGTTGGATCTCTTTCATATCCCTAGTGGATTTATTCCCAAAGATAGAGCCTAAAATTTCATTAAATCCCATTTTACTTATGTTGTTAATTTATTATTAATCTTGTTATTATGGCTGCAAAGTTACATCAAAATGCTGACTTATCAAGTTTGAGTCAGTAGTTTTTTTATCTGAAGATATTTGCAAGAGGGGCAGAAGAACATCCATTGGGAGCTCTTATTCTCATGGAGCGAGCTACAGTAGGTGCAAAACAATCAATATTTACAGGAGTATTTATAATTTCGGGCTTAACATTTCCACCTAAGAAAATTAGTGGAGAAGGTATGTAAGCATTACGAATTACTTTGCTTTCTGACGGAGAGTCCGAATTAACAATAGTCCATCCGGGAAGTATATCCAAAGTCAAATCACCGGAACGGTCTCGGTTATATGCATTTCTTTTCTTTTGAATCTCAGGAGCCCACGCACCAAGCAACAAGCGATGAGAAGTATAAACTTCTTTCACTCCGCTAAACTGAATAAGAAAATCAGAAGCCTTATCAAGTACATCATTCAGGTTTAGCTGCTTCTTTTCTATTACTTTATGATTCAAATATAGCTGTAAATCATTATGTGATTCCACATATTGTCCTTCGCCATAAACAGCCATCAAATATACATTGAGAAGAGCAGAACAACGATCCATGTAAAACTCACCTCCAGGGATACGGTATTTCTCAGGTTCGGGACCTTCAGCATCAACATATCCAGTAGAATTTATACAGAACAAAACATTATTTAGTCCTACTTTTTTATCTATAATATCTAGAAGTTCTCCTATACTTTTGTCCAATCGAACGTATGCATCCTGCATCTCTAAAGCACATTCTTTCACACTCTTATGGTCATAATTACCGGCATAATAAGTCAAAGCCAGTAAGTCCGGAGTTTCATCCTGACCAATAGTGCTGTTGGTAAATATATCTTCAAGAAAAGTATTTATTTCATCGTTTATGAAAGGACTGGTTTTCAGTTTCCTGAATTTATTCTTACGAGCTTCATCAAAATTATATGAAAATGTTTCCTGAGTCCATTGAGATTTCAGATATTTATAATCAGCAACCGGACGAGATGGTGTCCATACAATTCCATTTATACGAAAATCTATAGCTTTGCGGTCGTTGTATTGGCTTACAAACCAAGGGAAATCATTATAATAAGTTGTTCCGCACCATTTACCGGTATCGTCATTCAACCAAAAAGCTCCGTTTCCGGCATGTCCTGCGCCAAATATAGCTGCTTCGCGATAAGGAGCTATTGCGTACACCAAACCTTTTCCCTGAGTAGCTGCTTTCAACTCATCGCCAACAGTAGAAACCATTAACTGAGAGGCTGAAGTTGTTTCTTGGGTATAATTTCCCATGAAATCACGATCATCTACACAGTTTTTGACCCGTAATGTCGAAATATCAAGCCACTTATCACCAATTATTCCGTTAACAGTGGGAACTGTTCCTGTATAAATAGCTGCAATTGACGATGCCTTGTCAGGATTGGAAAAATTAAACTCAGCATTTCTGTATACCCTTCCATCTTTCCATAGACGTTTGAAACCTTTTTCACCATATAGGGCGGAAAAAGCTTCAATATAATCGGTCCGCAACTGGTCAACGGTCAGACCAACAACAAGCTTTGGTGTTGTAGCCTGAGGCTGAGCCTGCAGTCCGGTAAAAGTCAGTACGGTTATTATGGATGTAAGTAAACCTTTCATTTATTTCGCTTGTAAGTCAAAAAAACATAGTTCATGGAACGTATCCACAAACAGAGTGCCAAAGGTACAACAGCTAAATTAATTTTTTGGGGTAGTAAGCAGAAAAACACTATAAAAAGTGTTAAAACAGCAAAATTAGCCAATTGATAAGGGTCTTTACTCCTTTTTCTTGCCTTCCATACCATAAAAGGAAGATAAAATAAATGCAAGGGATGAAAAACAAATAACAAATAATTAGGACTTACAGTAGGATGTTCAGAGAAACATACAAGAAAGGCAATAATGCAACCTGCAGCTCCAGCCATAGTAAACAATAAAATATCTATCCCCCAGAAAGTCTTTTGCTTTTTATATCCGTAATAGGTAACAAACAACACAACAGCAAACAACATCCATGCTGTTAGCATTGGAGATAGGTATGAAGATCCTGCTGCTTTCTTGTCTGCAGAACAGGAAACAATTTCTTTAGCATCAGAAACCAAAAGTTTCTCCTTTCCATCATTTGTTTTTATTTTAGCACCGGTTAATGCTTCTCGCAGATAAAAAGGAGCAAACATCTTGAGTCTGTAATCTGCCACTTCGTCAGCTTTACTTCCCAAACACAAATCTATTCCAAACTCGGTCCATTTACTCCCTGCAGTAAATTGATGCACAATATCCCGGAAAGACAATGCTGCGTTATTTTCTGTATAATTTACTTTCCCATTAATAGCTTCCTCAATACGATCCCTAGGACGGGTAGAACAATTATCAAAAAAGAAATTATAACGGTATACTCTATTTTCAGGCAAATAATTTTTTTTCAAGATATTGAATAGAGCATCCTTTTCTTCGGGAAGAATATTCAGTGTTTGTTGATACACACTTGAATTGCGTTCAGAATATTCTTTTTCAAAATAGAAATAGTCTGTTACTCCTAATTGATAGTCGGTTTCTCCTTTAATATATCTCCAGATAAAATGTGGAGCATTAAAATCAAACATGCCATAATTAAAGACAACATCCATCCCTGTATTCTTATTCTCATACCGTAAAGCTGTATGACCAAAAAGAGCATAAATTTCTGTTCCCGGCGAGCAAGTAAGCAAACTAATTCGTACAGAATCTTCTGAAGCTACGTTGTTTTGAGAAACCGCCTTTGATTGAAAAGGAAACATAAAACACAAACATACCACAAACAAGATATATTTCATACTCTCCACATTACATCTATTATTTTTCATCATTTCTTTTCGAGATTATTCCCGGAGAACTTTTCTTCCCATAACATCCAGAGCAAGAAAATTAATCCATAAAACAAATATTTAAATACAAAATCATGCAACAATTCAAAACTACCAGGATAGTGTTTAATGAATAACACCACAACACTAATGCGTATCAAATTAAACATTAACAGCACCAGGCAACCCGCTAAAAAATAAACAGATCTTTTCCACCAGATTCCTCTGCTGAAAAGGATCACAAAAAAGAGGATATAAAGTTGCTTTACGCCTGTACATCCCCAGACAACATTTATTGATGGACCGTGTAATTTATCATAAGAAAGAATTGTACGAGACGTTTGCCTTTCTCCATTAGCCCTTACAACATAATCCATAAGAAAAACCGTTTGTCGGCAAACAACATTCACAATCCAAAAATTAACCGCTGCCGTTTTTTCTGACCAAGGAACAAAATTGTTTGTTACATCTTTATTCAGAAAAGAGATATACCTGCTATCCTTATTCTCTTTATCTATCGCTCCTACACCCGACCACATCCATATTTTTTCTTTCAATTCCATGAAAACAGAACCAGTCCTGTGTTCAATCAAAGCTTTTTCATGTTCCTGGTTTTCAATGCCTGTATGAAAAAACATTTTCCATGAAATGTGAGCAACTAATACAACGATTACAAAAACAGCAACTCCACGAAACGGCATTAATCTTCTCCAGTTTAGTAACCGCTCATTTGGCTCCGCTTTCATAATTTCTCATCAATTTTAATGCAAAAATAAGCTTATTTCTTATTAAATTAGGCTAATTCCTTTTTTTTTAGTTATTAGATACAAAATAAATGCCATTGTTCTGTTTTTTTTGGCTTACTTTGCAATCCAAAAGAAACAAGTGAACTTAGTAATAGATATAGGAAACACAACAGCTAAAGTTGCGATATTCGATGACAATTCATTAGTGGAAGTCTTTCGCAGCTCTAACAAGTCTCTCGATTGCCTGCCGGAAGTTCTCGCCAAATACCGGATAAAGCAAGGGATACTGGCATCTGTTATTGATTTAACCAAAGAGGTAACAGGGCAATTAAACAATCTCTCATTTCCTATAATCAGGCTCAGTATTGATACGCCATTACCTATCAAGAACCTTTATCTCACTCCTGAGACATTAGGTAATGACCGGTTAGCAGCAGTAATAGGAGCCAACGAAATCTATCCAGAGAAGGATATTTTAGTAATTGATGCCGGAACAGCGATTACTTATGACTTTATTGATGCAAAGGGAAGATATCTGGGAGGCAATATTTCTCCGGGAAAGACAATGAGGTTTAAAGCTCTGCATGAGTTTACCGGTAAACTTCCATTAATAGATGAAAAAGGGGCTCGACATTCTTTGGGTGTGAACACAGAGACAGCTATTCGGGAGGGTATATTAAGAGGAATAGAATTTGAAATAAAAGGATACATTGATTCTTTAAAGAAAAATCATTCCGAACTTTTGGTTTTTTTAACAGGCGGAGATGGATTTCTTTTTGAAACCAGCTTAAAAAATCTCATCTTTGCAGATGTTTTTTTAGTATTGAAAGGCTTAAACAGAATATTAAACTATAATAATGGTAGGATATAAGAAGATTATTAGTGTGCTTTTGCTCACAACACTCACTGGGATTGCAGTAGCTCAGAACAATACCAACTCCCCTTACACCCGCTATGGATACGGACAACTATCCGATCAGTCCTTTGGAAACAGTAAAGCTATGGGAGGATTAGCCTATGGTTTGCGGGATGGTTCCCAGATAAATGCTTCCAATCCTGCCTCTTACACAGCGATTGATTCGTTAACATTTTTGTTCGACGGAGGATTAACGCTCCAGAACATGAACATTAGCGACGGAAAAACAAGAATCAATACTAAAAACTCCAGTTTTGATTATCTTGCCATGCAATTCCGTGCCAGCAAACAGCTTGCCATGAGTTTAGGATTTCTTCCTTTCTCAAATGTGGGATATAACTTCGGATCTAGCAACAAATTAACAGATTCTACTGATCCTAGCAAAACAACAAACACTCTCTATAGTTCATTTGGCGAAGGAGGTATTCATCAAATGTATGTAGGAGCAGGTTATAGTCCATTCAAAGGATTGTCTGTTGGCGCAAATGTTTCATATTTATTTGGATCTATAAACAGAACTTTAGGTGTAACTTTCCCAAATGATAATACCATTACTCCACTTAGTGAAGTAGATAACCTAAGAGTAAGAGATTATAAACTTGATTTAGGCTTTCAATATACTCAATACCTTGGAAAAAAGAACACACTGACTTTTGGTGCAGTGTTTTCTCCCGGACATTCTTTAAATTCTGAGGCTACAAGAATTCGCTCAACTTCTGTTAGTGACACTATTCAATTAGATAACAAATTTGATTTACCTCAAAGTTTTGGTTTAGGTTTTACTTATGTCTATAATAATAGCCTGACTGTAGGATTTGATTATACTTTACAGAAATGGGGAAAGGCTGATTTCTTTGGAGACAAAAGCCTTTGCGACCGCTCCAAATATTCTATTGGTGCTGAATATGTACCAAATCGCTTAAAAAGAAATTATTTCAGTCGAGTAAAGTACCGTATAGGAGCCTATTATTCAGACCCTTACATAAGAATTGACGACGGAACTAACCATAACAATCCTGAACTTTGGGCAAAAGGGCCAAAAGAGTACGGTGTATCTGCGGGTTTTGGACTTCCTGTATTTAAAAGTAAATCAATATTAAGCATATCTGCTCAATATATAAAAGTTGAAGCAAAAACCAAGAGTATGATCAACGAGAATTATCTTAAACTTAGCGTTGGAATAACATTTAATGAACGTTGGTTTGCAAAATGGAAAATGGAATAATGAGGACAAAGAAAACTTATGTTAACAAGCTATAGAAAGAATTATTTTTTTATCAATACAAGCATAACAATTGCCTGCTGGGCAGTTGTTATGCTTCTTTTATTTCCTTCCTGTACAGAAAAGAAACGCCCCTTAGCTGCTGCTATCCTGCAAAGAGATTCATTACCTATAATGAGAACTCTGGGTGTATCAACGCTTATTTCCGATTCGGGTATTACACGCTATCGGATAACTACAAAGGAATGGATCATTTTTGATCGTAAGAATCCACCATACTGGTCATTTGAAAAAGGATTGCTTCTGGAAAAATTCGACTCAACTTATCATGTTGATGCCAGCATCAAAGCAGATACGGCATACTATTTCTCCGAGAAGAAACTCTGGGAATTAAAGGGGCATGTACTGATTAAAAACATGAAGGGAGACAAGTTTAACACAGAACAGCTTTTCTGGGATCAGAATCTGCAAAAGGTGTATTCAGATAAGTTCATCCGAATTCAGAAGACCGACAGAATTATTACCGGGCACGGTTTTGAGTCCAATCAGCAAATGACGGTTTATACCATTCATAAGACGGCAGGCTCCATCCCTATTGTAGACAAGAAGGTAGCTCCACCAGATACAATCAAACACTAAAAACATGAACCTTCTTTTCTACATACTACTAACACTGTTTTTTTCTGCATTCTTCTCAGGAATAGAGATTGCATTTATTTCGGCGGATAGGTTACGTCTGAAAATGGATAAAAATGAGAAAAGTTTAAGCTTTCGCATCCATTCATTCTTTTTCAGACATTCTACCGATCTTATCTCTACAATATTAGTAGGTAATTGTTTCACTTTAGTGATTTATGGCATCCTAATGGCAGATCTGATAAAGAAATATCTGCTTAACGGGTTAGTTGAAAACTATTTTTTATCTCTTTTCCTGCAGATAATTATAGCCACCATACTAGTTTTAGTAACAGGTGAATTTATTCCCAAAACACTTTTCAAACAGAAGGCAAATCTGACTCTTACTCTCTTTGCCATTCCTTTATATTTATTCTATGTAATTCTTTACCCAATCTCTAAAATAAGTTCTGGATTATCGTACATTATATTAAAATTATTCGGAGTTACCACAAACAAAGAAGTGCAGAATAAAGTATTTGGAAAAGTAGACTTAGATTACTTTATTCAGTCAAGCATTGATAAAGCAGATAACCGGGAAGAGATTGAAACAGAAGTAAAAATATTCCAAAATGCGCTCGACTTTTCATCTATTAAAATACGTGACTGCATAGTTCCCAGACCTGAGATTGTGGCTGTTAATATTGACACCGGAGTAGAAGAGTTGAAAGCCAGATTTATCGAATCGGGAATTTCAAAAATCATTGTTTATCAAGATAAAATAGACAACATTATTGGCTATATACATTCTTCCGAGATGTTTCGAAATGCTGGCAACTGGAAAACTAATATTCAGCAAATACCTATTGTACCTGAGACTATGGGAGCCAATAAACTTATGAAACTATTTATGCAACAAAAGAAAACACTGGCTGTGGTAGTTGATGAGTTTGGTGGCACCACCGGAATTGTCTCACTCGAAGATCTGGTGGAAGAAATTTTTGGCGAAATTGAAGACGAACATGACACAACTTCTTACATTGCAAAGCAGACAGATGATAATGAATATATCCTTTCAGCCCGATTGGAAACTGAAAAGGTTAATGAAATGTTTAATCTTGAAATACCTGAATCTGACAACTATCTTACTATCGGCGGATTCATTCTTTATCATTATCAAAACTTCCCGAAACTGCACGAAATAGTCAATATCGGACATTTTCAATTTAAGATTATCAAGCTTACAACCACTAAGATAGAGCTAGTTAAGTTGAAAGTGATAGAATAATTTATTTTTTTTCTAGAATAAATAGATGCATATTAGCATTTTTTGTATCTTCGTGCACTAAACGTCTTAAATTAAGAATAAATAAATAAATAACAAATATAAAGTATAAATTAAAATGGCAACGTTACAAAAAATCAGATCTAAAGGACCTCTATTGGTTATAGTAATTGGTCTTGCTCTGTTTGCTTTTATTGCAGGTGATGCCTGGAAAATTTTCCAGCCACGTCAAAAAAATGATGTTGGGGAAGTAAACGGGGAAACTCTTTCAGCACAAGATTATCAAAAACTGGTAGAAGAATATACCGAAGTTGTAAAATTTTCAAGCGGTATGACATCTTTGACTGATGAACAAACGACACAGATAAAAGACGAAGTATGGAGATCTTACGTAAATAATAAGCTGATTGAAACAGAAGCTCAGAAATTAGGTCTAACTGTTTCTAAAGCTGAAATCCAAGCAATGATTGATGAAGGTACAAATCCTGTACTTCAACAAACTCCATTCAAAAACCAGAAAACCGGACAGTTTGATAAAGACATGCTAAAAAAGTTCCTAGTAGATTATGCTAAGATGGACAAAAGTAAGATGCCGGCACAATACGCACAATACTACGAATCAATGTATAAGTTCTGGACATTTGTTGAAAAGAACCTAACTCAAAGCCGTTTGGCTGAAAAATACCAGAACCTTATTTCACGTTCTTTAATTTCAAATCCAGTAGAAGCTAAAGCTGCTTTTGAAGCAAGAGTAAACACTGCCGACTATTTAATTGCAGCTATTCCTTACACTTCTATTCCAGACGCAAGCATCACAGTATCTGATTCAGAACTTAAAGATCTTTATAACAAGAAGAAAGAGCAATTCAAACAATACGTTGAATCACGTAATATTAAGTATATCGATGTTCAGGTTCTTCCAAGCAAAGCTGATAAGGCTGAAGTAGAAAAAGAAGTGAAAGATTATACTAAACAACTTGCAAGCGTAGCAGGAGATTACACAACTTTTATTCGTACAACAGAATCTACAGTTCCTTTTGCTGACTTGTTCCACACAAAGACTGCTTATCCTACTGACATTGCATCTCGTATCGACTCAAGTGCAATAGGACAAATCTATGGTCCTTATTACAATCAGGGAGATAACACATTCAACTCGTTTAAGGTTCTTGCTAAACAATCTGCTGCCGATTCTATTCAGTTCCGTCAGATTCAGATTACCGCAGGAACACCTGAAAAAACAAAAGCTTTGGCAGATAGTGTATACAATGCTATTAAAGCTGGAGGAAACTTTGCCGAGATTGCTAAAAAATACTCTCCTAACGGTAGCGCTGAAGCACAATGGATCACTTCACAAGCTTATGAAGGAGCTGGAGCTTCACTAAATGCTGATAATATCAAATTATTCTCTACTCTATTCAATCTGGGAGTAAATGAAACAGCAAACATTGCTCTTCCTCAGGCAAGCATTATTATGCAAGTTGTTGATAAGAAAGCTGTAAAAGATAAATATAAGGTTGCTGTAATCAAGAAGACAGTGAACTTTAGCAAAGAAACATATAACAAAATTTATAATGATTTCAGTCAGTTTATTGCGTCTAATCCAACAATGGAAAAGATCAACGCAAATGCTGAAGCTAAAGGATACAAATTATTGGAAAGAAAAGACCTTTATAGCGCAGAACATGCTATTGGTGGTATCAAAGGAACTCGTGAAGCTATGAAATGGGTATTTGGTGCTGATAAAGGTGATGTGTCTCAAATGTTTGAATGCGGTGAAAGCGACCACCTACTTGTTATAGCTCTTACCGACATAGTAAAAGAAGGTTATCGTCCTCTTGAATTGGTAAAAGATCAATTGAAAGCTGAAATTATCAAAGATAAAAAAGCTGCAAAGATTATGGCTGATATTAAGGCTAAGAATCTGACAAGCATTGCTCAATGTAAAGCAATACCAAATGTTGTAACAGACTCTGTTAAACACGTTTCATTTGCTGCACCTGCTTATGTATCTGCAGTAAGAAGCAGTGAACCAGTATTGAGTGCTTATGCATCAATCTGCCAACTTAACAAATTAACCGGCCCTATAAAAGGAAACGCTGCTGTATTTGTATTCCAACCTTATAATAAAGAAAAGCTGAAAGAGGTATACAACCAAAAAGCTGAAGAACAAAAGGTTCAGAGCATGGCAATGAGAACAGCTAGCCGATTTGTGAATGATCTTTATATCAAAGCAAAAGTAAGAGATACACGTTATCTGTTCTTCTAATAAAAAATAAAAAATTACTATAAAAAGGTGGGAAGCTTAAGTTTTCCACCTTTTTCATTTCTATTTCCAGCCGTTTATGAAGAAATAATAAAGAATACCACCATTTAACTTTAATTTGTAACTAAAATTACTATTTTTGCTAAAGTAACTTAAGCAAAAAGGCTATGACTAAATACCATTATATATTTCCCATACTCCTGACTTTATTCGTCAGCTCCTGTGTTTCTATAGACCAACTATCTATTGATTATTTACAGCCTGCAAAAGTAAACTTCCCATCAACAATAAAGACTGTAGGCATTCTCAATAATACTATCACAAAAAACGAAAAAATTATTGAAGAAAAAAGAGACAGTTTTAACAGGCTCATCAGCAACAAAGCCACTTTTCAGGGAAATGCCAGAATAACAACCGAATCATTTGCCAAGAACATTGTAGCAGCTAACTATTTTGATCAGGTCATTATCTGCGATTCTGCACTCAGAGAGAAAGATCACTTTCCCAGAGATCCGGAATTAACAGGTGAAGAGGTAAAGCAATTAACATCAGACTTAGGAGTTGATATTCTTTTTTCCGTGGAAGATATTATAATAAAAACATCGAAGAAATCAAAAAATCAGGATTTTTTGATTCATACTACAATAGATGCCAGCGTGGCACCTTTAATAAGAGTCTATATTCCTACACGTACCAAGCCATTGCTTTCAGCCGCCCCAGAGGATCAGATCTTTTGGGAAGGATATGGCAAAACTCTTTCCGAGGCAAACAATGACCTGATAAAAGAAGATTCTCTGATAAAAGAATGCTCTGAATTTGCAGGTGAACTTCCAATAAAGTATTTACTGCCTACCTGGAACACATCCAACAGATATTACTACACCAGTGGCTCTGTGGAATTACGTGATGGTGCTGTACTTATTCGTGAAAACTCCTGGGATGATGCTCTCAAGCTTTGGCAATTGGCAAACAACCAGAAAAGCAAGAAAATTCAGATGAGAACAGCCTTCAACATTGCTTTATATTATGAAATGCATGACGATATAGAGAAGGCAGTTGAATGGGCTGAAAAAGCGAACAAAATAGTACTTGACAAAGAGAATAAGAAAAAGAAGCCTAAAGAAAGCAAAAAGCCTCTTACAAGAGATAATTATTCGGAAGATTACATCTTAACCACCCAGTATCTGATGGTACTAAAAGAAAGAATGAACAATTCACAAACCTTAAAGATGCAAATGGAACGTTTTAATGACAATTTTTAAGAGAATCTATAGCAAGAATAATTTTTTTTTGTACTTTTGGATAAAATACTGAAAAGATAAAAAATTATCTATATGAAACTAAGTGCACAATCACATACCCTAATCGAATCGACCATCAAAGAGGCTATAAGCCAATTTATCGGATACGATGAACAGACTGTTATAACAGATATCCATTTACTTCCTAAACAGGATTCTGGTGAATTATGCATCTTCAATGATGATGAGGAAGAACTTGCTAAGGTAATCATTGAAGAATGGGTTGACTATAACAATGAAGACTTTTATCAGAACACAGAACGTATTCTCCGAGCTACGCTTAATAAATTGAAAGAAGGAGGATTGTTTGATCACCTTACTTTGCTGAAACCCTACTCTATTGTTTTGGTAGATGAAGAAAAGGAAAGTATTATTGATCTGCTACTGATGGACGATGATACAATGCTGATTAATGATGAGCTTCTGAAAGGACTTGACGAAGAGCTGGATGATTTCTTGAAAAAGTTATTAGAGAATTAATTCTCTGCAAAAAATATAATTGAATAGGGTGCCCCAAAAGGTTCCCTTTTTTTATGCTTCTAAACCAAAGCCTCCAGCAAAAAAAATTAAAGTAAAGCACCTTTTTTCTGTTCTATTCAGCAAAAATAATTATCAACCCTCACTCCATCACTTTTTCTCCCAACGGGCTGAACAACAATTAATTACAACGTGATGGATCAAATTCAACCATCACAAAAGCATCACGAAAAGGCATGAACCCTCACTTTTTAGAGCTCAATAAGTAGATTTCACACATAATTTGTCTTGAGAAACAAATCAAGCTGAGTTTGGTTCTATTTGGAGAAAAATGACTCTAAAAAGTGAGGGATGACCACAAAAGTGTGGGTTTCGTGATGGATCAAAATGCTACCATCACGGGATAATACACTATACTTTAACATATTACACAAAATAGTGAGGGAGTGAGGGATGATTTTCGTTTTTCCTGTAAAATCATGCAAAAGTACAATTTAAAAACATCCCGCCTGCCTTTTTTAAAACATAACCGGATGTTGAACAAACTCCCGCCAGCTTTTTAAAAAAGCTGGCGGGAGTTTGAAGCGTTATTTTCCAATAATTTTCAGCCATTGACCAATAGATTTTATTTATTGGTCAATAATTTTAGTCTTCCGGAACCATTTCTTTGGAGATATCTCTAAACAATATGCATCAATAATGCAGCAGATTATAAATCCTAAAATTGCGCCCATATTTTTTATCTTTTACACAATGTTGTTACTAATATCAATCTTATATATTAGTCTGTGCTAAATCTATGCCAAAGAATATCACCTTATATATATCACTGTAATTCAGAGATATACATATTTTTTATATATTCAATTTTCTAAAATATTTTTCATTCTGGTATAACAACTACCCCATTTTGATAAAATACAGATCAAATATAAAGAGAAGTATTATACTCCATTTTACACAAGCCCCAAGAGGAAGCCTTTAATAAAGCTAGCCACTTGGGGTAAAGTCTGATATAATTATGGATACTAATTCAACTTTATTCCAAAAAGGAAATGTACATCTTCTCTATTAGGATTCCAGATAACCTAACTTAAAACCGGCAAAGAGAATTTATCAGTTACTATAATTTCTTTAGATGCTTTAAAAGAATCCATATATTTTGCTAAAATAAATAAGTTTATAGATAAATCTATTTCGTCGGATTAATATTGTATGCACATGTACTATCTATATCTTTCCAGATCTTTATTTCATCTGCTTCTATAGCATTACCTATTGATAGAGCACTGTAACTACTCTCTTTATGTTTCAAATTGTCAATTCTATCATAAGCATTTATACATATATCACCCTGTGTAATGAATATCGGGGTATCTTTCTGAGCAAAAAAGATGTCTTTAAGTCTGGTTTTAAGATAACTCATATCCAAATTCCGATCAATACCTATTTTCAAAAAGTCTGTAGAGCAAAGAAATGAATTTTTCAGACCTTGTTCTTCAAGATAAAAACTAAACAAAGCAGTACTAATCAGTTCACCCTGTGCAACAATTCTTCTTTCTTCCATAGGTACAAAAGCCCCCTTGGTAAAAGTCCAAATGACACGGAAGCGGTCCAATACATAACTAACAGCTCGTTTTTTAATATCATCATTATTCAGTAAGTTATTTAAGAAATCAATAAATTTAAATTCCAGTCGCGTAATCGCATCATGAGCTTTTTCTATTTCACGATTAAAAAAATAAGCAGATATTTTCTCTAAACTAATCACAGTCTCTGATGTAGCCGAGAGAACAACTAATTTAGGTATATTATCACCAATCAAGTTTACTACATTCTTCATTTTTTCGATAGAACCAATTGATGATCCTCCAAATCTATAGATTTCCATTTTACTTTTTTTTATTATTATATATTAATCTCTTTTTAAATTAATAAGCCCCCCTTTCATTACTGCATGGTATTTGCCAAAATGAAATAAAAATAAGTAGCCAGAACTCTTTTATTCTTTTATAGAACAAGCTAACAGCCTTTGATTATAAATAAAAGATATCCTTCACTGGAAGTCATATACAAGAATAGATCAAAAGCCATGCCAAATAAAACAGTTAGTAGTTAGCTACCGCAATTGCACATTAGATGGACAGAACCTATCCAGCCACATACCACAGGATAAAAACTATTATCGAATCTCAATCAGATTGCTGGGTTTATAAAAGCAAAAAAGAGGATGACTAAAAGCCATCCTCTCCATTATTTGCTAAATCTATAATTATCCGATATATCGCATATCGTTATTTATTTTGAAATCCTTCGATACTTTCTTTCAGAGATTTAATGATACTCTCAGCATCGGCTTGTTTCTTGCGTTCTACTTCAATAACAGCAGCTGGAGCATTGTTCACAAACCTCTCATTGCTTAATTTCTTAAGTACAGAGTTCAAAAATCCTTCCTGATATTTCAGGTCGGCCTTCAGCTTCTCAATCTCAGCAGCCACATCAATCAGATCACCCAGAGGAACTGCGTATTCTGTAGTACCTACAATAAACGAAGCAGCTCCGGCTGATTTATCTTCTACCGACTTCAAAGAAGATAGGTTACACATCTTTGAAATAGCAGGAATCCAGTATTGAACTGGGTTCTCTCCTATTATTTCCAGTTCAAGTTGATTCTTCTGAGCAATATTCTTCTGCATACGGATGGTACGAACTCCAGCAATAACTTCTTTAGTAGCCTCGAACGAGCTTAATGTGCTTTCTTTAGCAGCTTCATAAGAAGGAAGAGTCTGAATCATCAGACTTTCACCATCTTTGCGCTCAGTAAGACATTGCCACAATTCTTCTGTAATAAAAGGCATGAATGGGTGAAGCAATCTAAGAAGATCATCAAAGAACTTCAGAGTTACAGCATAAGTCTTGCCATCAATAGGCGCACCGTAAGCAGGTTTGATTAATTCCAGATACCATGAAGAGAATTCATCCCAGAATAGTTTATAAACAACCATCAAAGCTTCAGACAAGCGGTATTTAGAGAATAGATCCTGTACCTCATCAATTGCCTTGCTCATTACGTTAGTAAACCATTCAGCAGCCAACGTTGCAGCTTCAGAAGGCTCTATTGTATTGTCAACTTCCCATCCTTTTATCAAGCGGAAAGCATTCCAAATCTTATTATTAAAGTTACGTCCTTGTTCGCACAGCTGATCATCAAACAGAATATCGTTTCCTGCGGGAGCGGCAAGCATCATTCCCATACGAACACCATCGGCACCGAATTTCTCAATCAAATCTAAAGGATCAGGTGAGTTACCCAAAGACTTAGACATTTTACGTCCTTGTTTGTCGCGAACAATACCTGTAAAATAGACATTTTTAAACGGCATTTCCTTCTTGTACTCGTAACCGGCAATGATCATACGAGCTACCCAGAAGAAAATAATATCTGGTCCTGTAACCAAGTCGCTGGTAGGATAATAGTAGTTTATTTCTTCATTATCGGGATTATTAATGCCATCAAACAAAGAGATAGGCCACAACCATGAAGAGAACCAAGTGTCCAGGCAATCTTCATCCTGACGAAGGTCGGACAGTTGCAGATTAGCATCGCCAGTCTTTGTACGAGCCAGTTGCAAAGCTTCTTCTTCAGTAGCAGCTACAACGAAGCCACCTTTAGGAAGGAAATAAGCAGGAATACGATGTCCCCACCACAACTGACGAGAGATACACCAGTCCTTCACATTCTCCATCCAGTGACGGTATGTGTTTTTGAATTTAGCAGGGTGAAATTTAATATCATCGTTCATAACCGAATCTAAAGCCGGTTTAGCCAAATCGGTCATATTAAGGAACCACTGCATAGAAAGCTTCGGTTCAATAACCACATTGGTACGTTCTGAGTAACCAACCTTGTTATCATAAGCTTCTACCTTCTCCATCAGTCCGGCAGCATTAAGATCTTTCTCTATTTGCTCACGTACATCGAAACGATCCATTCCTACATACATGCCTCCGGCTTCACTAATAGTTCCATCGGCATTGAAAATATCAATAGTCTGAAGATTATATTTTTCTCCAAGCATATAGTCGTTTACATCATGAGCAGGAGTTACTTTTAAGCAACCTGTACCAAACTCTATGTCAACGTAATCGTCCATAATGATAGGCACGGCACGGTTCACCAAAGGAACAATTACTTTCTTTCCTTTCAGGTAACTGTAACGTGAATCATTTGGATTCACACAAACAGCGCTATCACCCAGAATTGTTTCAGGACGGGTAGTAGCCACAATAATATATTTATCTTCCCCTTCAATCATATAACGAAGGTAGAACAATTTGCTGTGCTCTTCTTTGTAGATAACTTCCTCATCAGACAAAGCGGTAAGCGCTTTTGGATCCCAGTTTACCATACGCACACCACGGTAAATCAACCCTTTTTTGTAAAGGTCAACAAAAACTTTAAGCACGCTTTCTGAACGAGACTCGTCCATAGTAAACGCTGTACGATCCCAGTCACAGGAAGCACCCAGTTTTTTCAACTGTTCAAGAATGATGCCACCGTGCTTATCGGTCCACTGCCACGCATGTTTCAGGAACTCATCACGTGTTAAATCAGTTTTCTTAATACCTTCGGCAGCCAGTTTATTTACCACTTTTGCTTCAGTGGCAATAGAAGCATGGTCCGTTCCCGGTACCCAGCAAGCATTCTTTCCCTCCATACGGGCACGGCGGACAAGGATATCCTGAATGGTATTGTTCAGCATGTGGCCCATATGTAGCACACCCGTTACATTAGGAGGAGGTATCACTACTGTATATGGCTCGCGTCCATCCGGTTTTGATTTAAATAATTTATGATCCAGCCAATACTGGTACCATTTATCTTCCACATCTGCGGGGTTATACTTACTTGCTAATTCCATGTTTTTATCTGATAATTTATTAATTCATTGAATATTGCCCGCAAAATTAATAAAAAAAGACGAGTATCTGCGAAAGAAATAGCTACTTTTGCTTATGATTAAAAGAATTACAAACATGCATACAAGAAAAGAACAAATAGAAGCCTTCGGACGATTTTTAGATATTCTCGATGAGCTTCGCGAGAAATGTCCGTGGGACAGGAAACAAACAAACGAGAGTCTAAGAGCCAACACCATTGAAGAGGTATACGAATTAAGTGATGCGCTGATGAAGGGAGACAAAAAGGAAACCTGCAAAGAGCTGGGAGATGTATTGCTACATGTTGCGTTTTATTCCAAAATTGCATCAGAAACTAATGATTTTGATATTAAAGATGTATGTGACAATTTGTGTGAAAAACTTATTTTCAGACATCCACATGTATTTGGAGATGCTGTAGCTGAAACAGCCGGACAAGTTTCCCAGAACTGGGAACAGCTTAAACTAAAAGAAAAAGGAGGAAATAAATCTGTGCTGAGCGGAGTACCTTCTTCCCTACCCTCTTTAATAAAAGCTTACCGCATACAAGATAAAGCACGAAATGTGGGTTTCGACTGGAAAGAAAAAGAGCAGGTTTGGGATAAAGTGAAAGAAGAATTTGGTGAACTTCAAACGGAAATATCCTCAATGGACAAAGATAAAGCCGAAGCAGAATTCGGAGATTTATTCTTTAGTATAATTAATGCTGCCCGTCTTTACGGCATAAACCCCGATAATGCACTTGAACGGACTAACCACAAATTTATCCGCCGTTTCAACTATCTGGAAGAAAACACTATAAAACAAGGAGCAAATTTGAAAGATCTGTCGCTTGAAGAAATGGACAAATACTGGAACGAAGCAAAGAAAAAAGGATTATAACATATAACCATAAAAGCAAGAAGACCTGAGACCTGAATAAAATAATATTCAGATCTCAGGTCTTTTTAAAACCTATATTATAAAACTACTACCTTCTAATTGTACAAAGAATCTTTTCTTTCAGCTTTTCCTGTTCTACAGAACCCATGCCCGGTTCATCTAATTCATTTAGCAATATATTTTTAGCCTCATTTGCTAAACACTCCTTTCCGGGATTAAGTTTGAAATAATCATTCCAATATTTTTTCAATAAGGAAGTCTGCTCAAAGACCAGACTAATGAAATTATCATTAGTAAGAAAGTCCTCTATTGTGTTTAATCCGTTCTTTTCCACTTTATCACATAATTAATTGATATATTAAAAAAACGAATAAGTGGAAGACTTGTACTCACATAATGTATAAAAAAAAATATCAAACAGCAATACTACGAAGTTTTAATATTCCGCGATGAATTAAATTGCGGACCGACTGATAATTCATATCCATTATTAAACAAATATCTTCGTATTTTTTCTCTTCAATATAATATAATGTCAAAGCCTCTTTCTGACGTGGAGGAAGTTGGCTTAAAAGATGCTTCACCTTCTCATTGGAAATAGACTCCATTTCAAAATTAATATAATCGTTTTCTACATTTTCTAAAGCTACAGGATTATATTCTTCCACTGCAAGATCTGAAAAATTGATTCTTTTACGGCTCTCATCACATAGCTTATTCTTCAACGAGATGAAAAGATATGATTTAAAATTACTGATTTCACCAAGATCTTGACGTTTATTATAAATCTTAATAAAAACATCGTGAATACAATCTTTCAACAGCTCTTTGTCAGTAGTTAACCTACAGCCGTAATTAAAGAGCATATTCACGTGTAAATCATATAATCTGGAGAAAGCGTTTATATCCCCTGATTGTAAAAAGGAAAGCAACTGTGATACTTCTGTATCAGCAGTCATACTATCCATTCTATTCTCATTCTGTTCCTTCATGATATCTATTAACTTTATGCTTTGTCTTTCTAGACAGTGCAAAGCTATATATCAACAGACTTTATTTTTGGGAATATTTGGTTATAGAGTAGAAACAATTGATAATCCTGCTTTATAACATATTTCTGCTAATTATTACCATTTTTGTAGTTACAATGCCTGGAACCAATAAACTCCCGGAGCATTTACGCCACCATTAAACTGGTAAGTATTACCTATTTTTAGCTTATTAGCAACAATTGAAACCTTACCTGTTTTTACATCTACTTTCTTTAATGAATATGTACCCGGAGCAATTGGTAAAGCAAAATTGTCTTTTGACTGGCAATAAATAATTGTTCCCAGACCATTTTTTACCAGTTTACAATAACTTTCGGTACCGGTTTTTTCCACATGCATCTTCAATGCATCTTTTAAGAATGCAGAATCATTAATTTCAGGAAGAACAGGAAAAGAGCCTCCGGCCATAAATACAGCCCAAGCCATATCAGGATAATTCTGAGCATAAAAAGTCACAGCTTTTTCGGGATACATTTCTCTATATTCACTAACTGCTTTATATGCTTCTTTGAAAGTAACCTTACCAACTTTCATTTGACGAGCTTGCTGTCTTGGAGCTAAATTCTTTCCACCTTCAGGAGCATATGTAGTTCCATCACTTTTATAATGCCAGTATCTGATATCAATAATATCAACTAGGTCGGCACGTTTTTTATCTTTCAGGATTGCATCCTGAACATCTTTTGTTGTACTAAGTGCTACTGTTGCATGCTTACCTGTTTCTTTTTCCCATGCCCCAATCTCATCCAACCAGAATTGTACAAAGTGAAGCGGACCTGTAAATTCTGCACTAATAAGCTGAACTACATTTTTATTATCTGCAAAATTATTCAGACATTGACGAATATATTTTTTATGAAGTTCACGTCTTACAGGGTGAGTAATGTCATAAAAACGGTCGGCCATAAAGATTCTTTTATCACCTGTAAATGGAACAGGTTCCGGGAAATCAGTGTTATTAATATTGTTCGCTGAACGCCATGGACAATCTACCCAATGTGCACCAGCTTCAATAATATTATGCTGGAAATAGTTCTCATGAAAAAGGACCAATCCTGCTTTTTCTGATTCATCCGCAAACTCCTTCAATCGTGTCCAGTACCATTCATTTGGCATGTTCAAATCATATTTTGACAATCCATCCCATGCAGTACCTTCGCCACATCGAGCAAAAGGTTGTTCATAGAAAGGTCCCCATACATCTCCTGTTCTACGACGAGTACGCTCATGATCATCCCTTCTTAAATCATACCACAAACCATAATTATGGTCTAATACCACAATATTGTGATTCTTCATGAAATTTACAACAGAATCAATACGGTCAGTCAATCCTGTACCTTCACGGCCCGGTACAAATCTTGTGATATGTGGTTTTGCCTGAGGCAAGAAGCTAGTTCTCAATTTACCGTTCCACCATGGAACTTCAAACCTGTTACCTGTTAAAAGATGGTTATTAATCTCGATCTTACCATCAACAACAGCCATTTGTTTATAAGCAGTTTCTTTCTCTTCATAAACTTTCAAAGAAGAAGCCAATTTTAGTTTAGCATGAGCAACAACACTTTCAGGCATTGAATCTTGTTCAATCCAATGGCGCAATGTTAATCTAGGAGTAGTTAAAGACTGTTTAGCCATCTGAGCTGCAACTTCAACAGTCGGACTACTGGAAGCATCTGTATTCATTGGCAGAACACGGCCTCTTGCAGAGCAATCCTGTCCTAAGCGTTCTTCTAATTGTGCATAGAAAAAGCTTCTTGGCTGAATATGGTTATTTGATTCGTTCCATTCGCCATTACCTGAGAATTGTGCCCATGTTCCATAAGCTCTGTTAACAGCATCTTTTGAAGGTGTGTAACATTCAATTTCAGAAGCAGAACATTGCCAGAAAAGACTATTTCCTGTGCCCCAGCCGGCACCGCAATAATCCTGACCTAGATTTTTAAAAGTAAGATTATTACCATCAATATTTACTATATCAAATAACAGACCGCAAGCCCAACTTTCCAAAGCGCCACTAAATCCAAAGGCTTCTTTTGCTTCACACTGTACGAAAGCATTTGGTCCCGGAGCACAAAATCCTGCACCAAAATCGTGCATACCATGTTCTGAATAACAACGTTGGAAAAGAGTTTGCTGTCCCATTGTTAAGAATGTATTTCTACGCATACCACCGGTTTCAGAAACAGGATCAGTAGATATACAATCTTCTACAGTTACTTTAGAAGCTGTCCGTTGAACAAAGACTGCACTTCCGGCCAGATATCTAAATGAGACTTTACGTACCCAACAGTTTTCTGCATTTTCAATAGATACACCTCCCCAACAATGATCTTCATCTTTGGGATATTTTTGATTATAACTTGATTCAATAGAAAGGTTTTCAACACCACAATCAGATATTCTATTATTCCAACGATATACCAACAACTTAGATTTACCCCACTGAGCATCAAGAGCCATTGTCAAAGGAACATCCAGTTCTACACTATTTTTATCTTCATTGACAATTGTTCTATCCCAAAACAAATCAATATCTCCGGCTTTCCATCCCAAGGAAGTAATGCCACCACCAAAATGATCACATCCTAAACTTGCAATCCATTCTGCTGTCGAAGGACGATAGACCATTACTCTATCTCCCTTTTTGATCTTATGGTCGGAAATAATTGATATTGAGCGGGAATTAACGGGTACATAGGAAGAAGCTATTGATATTGTATCAGTAACTGTCATATCGTTCTTACCTTCAACATATATAACAGATCCTCTGTCATACCCTCTCTTTACAAGAACTGTCTGATTTTTATCTGTCCCACGCAAAACAACGCCCGACTTTGTTATAAACAGAGATTTATCTAAATAAAATATTCCTTTATCTAATATAACTGTACCTCTAAATCCATTCTTATCCGGTGCCAAAGAAGATACATAATTTATTGCTCTTTGAATAACAGCAGAGCAATCACCTTCCTGGTGAGAGACAACTATTTTATTGGGAACTGTCGGAATATCTTTATCAGAACTCCTATATCCGCAATATGAAAAATCTAGAACTCTATTATTTTGCTGATCAAGGTTATATTTAACCTTACCGTTTTTTAGTTCCAAAGAATACTTTTGAGCTAAAAGACTTTGCGCAGCAATGGCACAAAAAACTACTATAAAAATATTTCTTAAAGTAGTAATCCGAATTATCCTCATTTTATTAAGCTTATTAGATTAATGAATATAATTCTAAAACGATAAAAGATGGCTTTTGTAATCAGTATTTTACGACTTTCTATAGGTATTCATATATTCACGGGGAGATTGATCATATTTCTTTCTGAAACATTTACCAAAATAGCCTACATCTTTGAACCCTACAGAAAAAGCAATCTCCGATATGCTTTGATCTGTATTCTTAATCAATTCTATGGATTTGCTAAGACGAATCTCTTTCACAAGATCAACCGGAGCAAGCCCTGTAAGACTTTTGAGCTTCTTAAAGAAAGAAGAACGGCTTAAGCCAATACTTGCGGCAATTGTATCTATATTAAAGTCGCTGTTATCAAGATTATCTTCAATAACCTGATGAATTTTCTCTAGTAATTGCACATCTTTCTGAACCAAAAATTGCTCATAATCAATCGATGGTTCATCACTATCCTTTTTCCACAGTCTTTCCTGGAAAAGTTTTCTTTCTCTTAATAACTGTTCAATACGAGCTACCAGATAATCTTTACTGAAAGGTTTTGTTATATAAGCATTTGCTCCAAGACTTATAGCCATAGTCTTTGCTTCATCACTACTCTTAGCAGTCAGGATAACTACCGGAATATGACTAATCTTAAAATCTTTCCTGATTCGCTGTAACATCTCAGTACCATCCATCTCTGGCATCATCTGATCTGTCACAACAATGTCCGGATGATAAAGGTGAACTTTCTTTAAGCCTTCAACTCCGTTATTTGCAATATATATACGGAATTTATCTTCCAGTTGCATCTTTATCAGGTTACATAAGTCTTTATTATCTTCTACAAGTAACAAACTTGGTAACGCAGAATTTTCTTTGTTCATATCGTCCTCATGTTGTTCATCCTCCTCTTCATTTCTATTTGTATTTAAAATAGCAGTTTCATGAGGAAGCTGATCAACCTGATCACTAAAATAAAAATCAACCTCAGAAGGTTTAAAATGTTCTTTGCCTAATAGCAGTTCAACCGTAAATGCGGATCCTTTGGACTGTTCACTTTCAACAGTAATACGCCCATGATGTAAATTCATCAGTTCCTTAGAAAGAGCCAATCCAATCCCTGTACCTTTATATGTGGTATCTTTTGCATTATCTCCCTGTGAGAAACGTTCAAAAATCTCAGTAAGTTTATTCTGAGGAATACCTGTACCAGTATCGTCAACCCTGACAAAACAGGCTTTTCCATCGGGAAGAAGGCCTACTGTTAAAAGAATGCTCCCACCAGAAGGTGTAAATTTGAATGCGTTTGAAAGAAGATTACGTATAACTATCTCTAGTTTCTCTTTATCGGCCCAAACAAATATATCATCGTCATCAAAATGACAGGTATAGCTAATTTCATTCTCTTCAGACAAAATAATGAATTCCTTACTCAGATTTTCAATAACGCTATTCAGGTTAATAAGAGAAACATGCAAACGCATTTTTCCATTCTGTATCTTTCTGAAGTCGAGAATCTGATTAACCAGATTAAGCATCTGATCGGTACTTTTTTCCATCAAGTCAATATACTTAACCCCCTTGTCTGATAGTTTTTCTTTTTCGCGTAATTCCTGAATAGGTCCTTTGATCAAAGTCAGAGGTGTACGTAACTCATGAGATATGTTTGTAAAGAACTTAATCTTTAACTCTGATAACTTCTGCTCAATATAAATATCATTCTTTATCTTTATCATGAAAAAGACAAATTTTACAACTCCGTATAACAAAGCCAGGAACAAAATTGCATAAATTGCATAAGCAATGTTGGTTCTCCACCAGGGAGGAAGAATGATGATTTCCATTGTTCTTTCAGAAACAAAGGAAGGATTTGCTTCATCTATTGTTTTAACCCGGAACAAATACTTTCCGGGAGGTACATTTGTATATGAAGCAATACGGTTCTTTCCACTGAAGTGCCATTCCTCTTCATAACCCTGAAGTATATATTTATAGCTGATTCGGTTCTGATTATAATAGTTCAATGCAGCAAACTCAATCGTAAACATTGACTGGTTATGCTTTAGACTTATTGTTTTCAGCTCCTTGACCGATTGTCGGTGCTCGCCTTCATTCAAAGAATTAATATCTTGATTAGATATTTTAAAATCTACAATGAAAGTTTTATATGCAAAATTATAAGTCTGCAATCGGAACGGATTAAACTTCAAAATTCCATCTTTACATCCAAACCAAAGCTGACCGGAAGCACAGCGTAAAGCGCTCTCTTCCTCCATTTTTACAGGAATAAAGCCATCATATCTATCAAAATTACGAAAAGACTGAGCTCTGGAATCAAAGCGGGAAATTCCCATTTCCGTAGCCAGCCAAAGATTACTTTTTCCATCTTCTACGATAGACAATATTACATCACTTTTCAGTCCTTCCTTTAATCCGTATGATTGGAATACAGGCTTTCTGTTTTCATAATCATAGCGAATAAGCTTGTTTAATCCACCACCAAAAACGCTAACCCATATTTGGGATTTTTTATCTTTATATAATGCGTAAATATCATTGTCCGCGATATCCGATCCATCCTGATAAACTTCAAATTTAATTTGATCCGGTCTCTTGAAGTTACCGTTAAATGACATCAATCCATCACTTGTACCAACCCAAATACGACCTTCGGAGTCTTCAATCATATTTCGAATCTCCATATACATGCCATTGGAAGGGTAATATTTAAAGCTATTATATTTATGTTTAAAAATAACCTTGCCATGATCTTCCTGCAGTAAATTTAATCCTCCCCCGAAAAGGCCAGCCCAAATGCGTCCTTTACTATCTAAAAAAGAGCAGTACACTTCATTGCTGCTAATTGAGTTCGGATTATTTTCATCGTTCACAAAACGAGTAAAACGGAATCCCAAACTGGAAGAGTTATCCGGTTCTGCTTTTACCAGCCCTTTCCCTTTGGTTGAAAACCAGAGATTTCCCCGGTTGTCTTCCATTATATGATAAACATTTCCAATATTGTAATTAGCTTCTGAGAACTTTTGTTTTAATGCACCATTTCTTCCCAACCGATAAACCTCTGAATTTCGGGTTCCTACCCATATATCACCATTTTTGGCTTCAAACAAAGCTTTGACTCCTACCTTACAGATTTCAGCATCCAGGCTCTTATTTTCAAAGGAACATGGAGAATAAAGAGAAAATTGTTTTTTGGGGAAGCTGATTTTATAGATACCATTATCCATAGAGGTAACCCATAAAACACCTTCACGGTCAAGTAAGATATTACAAAGTCGGTTACCTTTCTCAAATTTAAGGAATTCTTCAGAATGATTTAAATAGTCAAGTGTGAGTTTATTATGGTCAATCCGGGCCAAATCGCCTGATGAAGTAATAAAAAACATGCCATGTTCCTTTCCATCCAGTTCCTGAATATCTTCATTCACAAGACCATTAGGAAAAACGAACTGTCTATTTTCGTTATTTGAAGGGTTATAATAAACCACACCTTTATTGCCCATTACAAACCAGATTTTACCAAAACTGTCGCTAAAAGATTTAACTACAGGTTCTTTTATCTGAGAAGAGAACAATAATTTAAATGTCTTCTTTTTCAGGTCGTATAGGTAAACGCCCTTGTTGGCAACAGATATATAGATCTTTGTTCTGTCTTCCACCTGAATATTCTCTATGACACCTTTACCCTGCAATATCTTTATTGGAATTATCCGTCCATTATAAAGAGTTATCAGATATATCTTTCCTTGTTTATCGCCTAACCATAAAACGCCTTTATTCTGGTATGCACATGACAGCTCTTTTTCATATGTCAGTCCAATCTTTCTGAGAATAAAATCGGAAGACTGCGATTTTAATGACCTGCCTTTAGGACAGGACAGGATTTTATAATCCATACCAATCCAACTAATATAATCCTTGCTTTCGCATAATAGATTATTTTTTAGTTTTGTATTGCCAGCTTTATTCTTTGAATCGTGAAGAAGGATTATGTTTATCTTACCATTCCGGTCAGAGGATGCCTTTAATAAGTCTTTATTCTTGGTTAACAATAAAAGTTCTCCATCCTCTGTTTTCTGAATTTTAATAATCTGGGAATTTACAGAGTATTTTTTCCTCAATTCATTAAATACGGAATAGAAACATTCTTTGTGCTTATCGAAAAGATAGAGTTTATGGTCAATGGTTTTAACCCATAAATTACCACTTCTATCTTCTATTATCTTTTGAATTTTTCGGGGGGGAATATCCGTGTAGTATAAGTTCCGACTATTGTAAGTCTTAAACTTTTGTCCGTCAAAGCTGCATAACCCGTACCATGTGCCAAACCAGACAAAACCATCTGAATCTTTTATTGCACAATTAACTATTTCATGAGGGACGCCATTCTCTACTGAATAATGCTCAATAATCATGTTATTATTTGCTGTCGCAAAACGACAGGATAATAACATAATTATTAGCACTAAATATTTATTCATGTTCTTTTGCCTGTTTTTAAGTATGTGTCAAAGTTAATCAAAGACAGGCAAATGTACAACTAACGATTAACACTTTAAAACTTATTAATCACTATTTTAAGTGCTTTTCACCAAACTCTGTCTGCTGAAGCTCAACTTCATTTAAAACTTTACGTTTTTCTTCCTCGGACAAGCTTTGTTTAGCCTCGTTAGCAAGTTTTTGACTTTGACTGGCTTTACTCTGTACTTGATCCATGTAACAAAAGGGCTTTTCAGCAGGAATACTTTCAAATTCTAGTTCGGCTACCGTTGGAGAATAAACACCTTCATACTGAACATGAGCTTTCACTTTTATCTTACCAGCCTTATTGGTTGCACGGATTAATACCGGAGCAGAACCGAATTCCACAGCACGGGGATTAGCACCAATACTTGCATCACCAATAATTGAGCCTTCACCTTCCACACTAAATACTACATTTTCTTTTGCTAAACGACGAACATTTCCACTATCATCAGTAACTTCAGCTATTACGACAGCGAAATCAGAACCATCGGCAACTAATGACTGCCCCTCGTGATCGAGTGTTAATCTTAGTTTGGTAGAACGGCGGGATGGCATTCTTTTAAAGCTGCACACAACTTTTCCATCAATAATACCTTCTGCTACGAAACTAACTTTCTGCCAGTTCTTCTGTACATACGTATATTCACGCATATCCCAGAATTTATATACATTCTTAAATATTACAGGAGCGTTTGGAATACCGTTCTTCTGATGAATTACTGGCTGTACAATTGTATCCTTTTCATAAGCAATAAGTCTGACTGAATCGCAGTTACTAAATACCACCACATCACTATCCGAGAAAGGAGTTATTTCATTTGCAATATATGTCATTGGTCCGGTTTCACATATAAGATGACTCACTTTAGGAGATACCTGACTTCTGAACATGTAATATGCATATTTAGGTTGACGGAAACAGTCAAAGATTCCTCCCCAATATGGATCGGGATGATAGCCACGTTGGTGATCAAAAGGATGCCATTGCGCACCACCTATAAATTGTCCGGTTGTGTTAAACATCGCGCCATAAGATTCCGCCAATGAAAGAGCCTGAACCAACTGTGGGCGTTCACCCCAGCTACGTGAAGCACGGTTATTATTGTTATGAGCATACCAGTCGTCTACATTTTCTCCAAATTCACGGGTAAAGATACATTGTTTAGCCTTTCCTTCGTCGGTAGGCCATCCATAAACCAATCCGTAATTATCAGCAACTCCTTCGGAATGCAAATCACCCGCAGCAACCGGAGCACCTGGATAAGGAAATTCATCTTTCGTTACTTTCAAAGCAGATAAAGAGAAATCAAGTGGATAACGAGTTTCATTCAGAATCGGTTCCCAAATTAGTACCGATGTATGGTTACGGTCACGACGAATCATCTGATGAGTATTCTCATTTACCAGTTCTCCGAAGTGAGGATCTTTATTCCAGAACTGCCATCCGGGAGTAGCTACAATAATAAATAATCCCAATTCATCACAAGCATCCATAAATGCCGGATCTTGTGGATAATGCGCAGAACGGATTATCTTACAACCAGCATCGCGTAATTTTTTAGCATCACGCCATTGCTGGGAATTAGGAAGAGCATTACCTACATAACCAAAATCCTGATGCCTGTTTGCACCAATAAGCTGACCATAAGGTTTACCGTTAAGGAAGAAGCCATCTTTACCACGAAACTCAGCTTTACGAATACCAATTCGTGTTGTTCCACCATCCAAAGCGACTTTTCCATCAAGTACTCTTGAATTGACTCTGTATAGATAAGGATTTTCAGGGAACCAAAGATTCGGTTTGAGTACGGTAATTTTTTGTCTGGCAGTTTGACTTGCACCAGCTCCAAGTACCAACTTAGTCTTTTCTTTGGCAATTACTTTTCCTGATTTATCACATAATTCAGTTTCAATATAAACAGTTCTATTTTGTTTGCCATCATTCTTAACGTCTGTATCGACAAAAACATCGGCACTCTTTTCACTGATATTATCAAAATGAACGAACACTCCACCACCAGCAACTTTATTCGCTTCAATAGCATCAGTTATAGCAACCGGCGATTTCACAATCATCCACACATCACGGTAGATTCCTCCGTGATAAGCAAAGTCCAGCGTATATTGTTTCTTTCCGGGAGGAAAGTTCTTATCATCACTATTATCTGTAAAAACAGCAATTAAACAAGATTCACCTGCATGAATGCCCAGATCGGTTAGTGAAACACTGAAAGGAAGATATCCTCCAAGATGCTGTTTCACTAGTTTACCGTTTACATAAACGTCCGATTTACCCATCACCGCTTCAAAGTACACTGAAATATTCTTGCCAGTCAACGATTTGTCTACAACAAAATGTTTTCTATACCATGCCGGTCCCTGATAATTGCGGCAGCCACTAGCCTCAGCCGGTTCTAACGCCACAGTATGTGGTGTAGCAACAACTTCCCAGGATGAATCATCCAGGCCAACAGCTCCACCATTTTTCACATCTCCTTTATAAAAGTGCCATCCGGGATTGAAATTATACACAATTCTTCCACTGCCTTTCAGATCAATAAAGCCTGCTACAGATGTTTCAGGGCGATACGACCCGGCAAATCCAAATACTGGCATCAAAAAGAGCAAAAGTGCTGCAATTACATTCTTCATTATTCTGTATCTGTTTTTATTTATTTCTTAATCATAACGATAACGTCTTTCATCCTTTCAGCAGGATAAACACGTAAATTAACCACTTTACCATTTTTCAACTCCGCTTCCACTGTTGTATTCTTCGAAACGTGCAGTTTAAAATGCACATCCCATTCCACCGGCCAGGATGGAAATAAAAGTATCTGGTCGCCATTTGTCTGCAACAACATTTCCTGCAAACCAATCATTCCGCTACCTCCCCAGTTATGATCGGGAGTCCAATCATAACCTGGTCCCCAGAAAGCCGGGAAACGTAAATCACTATCTTTCATTTTAAGGGAAGTCAGTCGTTGAGCTTCTTTTGTCAAGCCCAGACAAGCCGCAAAAATATTATCCTGCTTCCACCCAATATGGCTTCTGAACTTTAATGCATCAGAGTCATAAAGATAAGTATTTATAGCAACGTCCAACTCTTTTTTTCCCACTCCGTAAATTCTCCACGGAAAGACCGGATATAATTGAGGCGACTCTACATTATTTATTCGTTCCCACAATTTTGCCGGAGCAATCATCTTCTTTCCATTCTCTTCTTTGATAGTTATTGGTGGAATTGTTGATAACATCTCTTTCCAATGTGCAGTCTTTGCACTGTCGGCAGGTAGTTTAATCATTTTTTCCAGCACAACTTTCAAAGCCGATATGGTAGTTGTAGAATTATAAGTCATTTTATATGTTTCGCAAGCCGAGCCGGGATAAAGAACCAGGTGTCCGTCTCCATCAAGCGCCTTGCGTCCGCGCTGAGTGGCCAGCATCCGATAATGTTCATCAAAGAAAGTAAGAGCACTTTCTATCAGAGGAACATATTCATCTATCTTTTCATTATTATAATCTTTGGTTTCCAGAATCATATTGCAGAACTCAAGTACTGTGTCCCATTCATATTCCAACCAGGCATTATATTCCAATCCTTTATCGAAACCAGCCGGGCGCTTCCAACCATACTCACTTGGGTTAGGCAAACCAAAGTTTTCTATTTGTTCGGGAAAGCAGCCTCCCTTATGATTCCAATAAACCTTGCTGCGTAGCTCTGCGTTTTTCAGGATTCTCATGTAGAAAGCAAACTGAGACTTCATCATATCAAAGTCACCACTTTTCAGCATAGGAAAATAAACCAAACGTTGATTCTGTGCAGTCATTGTACCCCCACCCCATTTGCGATAATCGGGAGTGAAGCTTTGCAAAGTGTCTACATGGCAAGGATCAAAGGTAAACAGTCCGCCATTGAACTTTGTAGGATAACTACCATAAGCATTGCAGCCCAGCATATAACGAAAAAGCTGATAATTGCGTCCAATGCGCCACGCTTCAGAATCTTTATTTGTTTCATTGATGCAGATTGAGCTCCGGTTCCAGTAAGCATTCCACCAGGCACGTGTCTTTTTCTTGTCGGCATTAGTCTTTATTTGTCCAACTGTTTTAGCTAATCCTTGCTTCCATTGGTTCAGTTCTGCCACTTGTTCCGTGTACAGAGCCACATATATCTGGTGTGATTGTGAAGGTTTCACACTCTTCATGCACCAGGACTTGTAATCTGTTCCGGCATATTCACCTTGGCTTGTGCCTGCAAACTTTAAGTTATCTCCCCAAAGCATACCACCAAAAGTAAGATTACCCAATGGATTATACATTTCTTTTTTTACGGAATCCATGCCTTGTTGGGCAACCGTAACATCAAAGACTGTCTGTTCACTGTTTTTGTGGTAAAAGGTTAGTTTGTTTCCTTGTGTTTCCACCACATCAGCTTTTGTAACCAGACCTTTTGGGATAGCCCATTTATAGGAATTGGCATTGCCTTCTCCTTTTCTTATCAAACGATCCTGATAGCGCCAGTTTTCATAACAAACCTCAGCAGAAAGTTTCTGCTTACTTTTTACGTCGACATGAATAACCGGACTAAATACATTTACCCATAACTGGATAACTGTTCCACCAGCCTCAACCTCAACATATCCGTCTCTAAGCTTTAGTTCCTGACGGAAACTGCTGCTTGTAAAAGGATTAGGAGACAGCTTTATGCGGACACGCCCTGATTTGAGAAGACAATTATTCTCATCAAGTGAGCCACTGCGGGAGATATAAAATAAAAGTTCATTGTTTTCCACCCATACATTCAGACCTATATCTCCTCCTCCGCAAGGCATAGATTGGTGAGAGCCTTTACTTTGAGAAGTCCACTGGGAATTATACGCATTCAACCAGTCGGCAGATGATGCTGCCCGACTGGTTGTAATGAAAGTCAGTAATAATATGGCAACGAAGGTTTTCTTCATATTTATATTACCAATTATCAGTTCTGAAAGAAGAAACTGGTAATCCTTCTGTTCCATAAAGATCACCATCTACATAATTTTCGAACGCATAACGAACAGCAACAGGTTTCTTAACCTCATCTGATTTTACATAAACCTTACTTCTAACAATCCACGCTTTTGCAGGATAAAATTTCTTATCAGCGCCAGCTACCTTAAAGTTTTTCAATTCACCTTTTGGAGCAGCGACCCACATCTGAGTTCTGTCAAAGCTTACTACAACAGTGTCATTCTGTACACTCATTTCCTTATAGACAGGCCCATCGGCAGTAACTCCATTTATCTTGTAAGTTTTCACCAATGCCTGAAGAGCAAGACGCTCACCTGCAATTTGTTTCTTTCTTGGGTGAATACCTTCTTGTAATCCGGCATCCATTAAAACAGCCATACCTGTATTTTCTATTTTATTCTCTGCAGCACATTGTGCTTCACGCAGATAAGCTGAATTAATAACTTCTTTGCCTGCAGGAGTAATAATTGAATAATCATAAGGAGCTATCTGGCAGTAATAGAATGGAAAATTTCCCTGATTCCATCTGGTTCTCCATGACTGTATCATTGTAGAGAAAAGATTGGCGTAAGATTGAGAACGGTCATAATTTGATTCTCCCTGATACCAGATTGCACCTTTGATTGTATAACCAACCAACGGAGCTATCATACCTTGGTATAAAGTTGTTGGAGTACGGTTCTTCTCTATTATATCTTCAGGAGATTTTGGAATCTTAACTTCCGGAAAACCTTTCAGCATTTCTTTATCCATCCATGCCTCAACGCATGAACCTCCCCAGCTGCTGCAAATTAATCCAACCGGAACATTCAGCGTTTGTTGAAGCAAGCGACCATAATAATATGCTGTAGCACTAAACTCTTTTACTGATTCGGGAGTAGCAGACTTCCAGTCTCCTTTCACATCACTCTGCACATCGATAACAGAATTATGCCCTACAGTAAATAGACGAATCTGAGGATTTGTTGATTTCAGGATATCCATATTTGAATTCTCTACCGGTTGGTTCTTATAACCCTTCATTGGCATTTCCATGTTTGACTGGCCAGAGCAAAGCCATACCTCACCAACTAAAACATCTTGCAGAATAGTTTGTTTGCCGTCATTGAATGTTATTGAATACGGCCCACCGGCTATAGGAGTTGCCAGAGCAACTTTCCACTTTCCTGTTCCATCCACATCAACAGTATATTTCTTTTTATTCCATGATGTAACAATTGTCAGTTTCTTATTTGGTGTTGAAGTTCCCCAAAAAGAAGCATTTGTTTGTTGTTGTATAACCATTCCATTTGAGAAAAAAGCTGGAAGTTTAACTTCGGCCTTTATTACGGTCGAGCAAAAGAGCGATAGCGCCAATGCGAATGCTCCAAATCTGAACTTGTTATTCATTTAACTATGTATTTTATAATCTGTATCTATGTATAATCCGATAATAAATTAAGTAATTACAAAGATAGTCTTAAAATAATCATGTACATGTTTAGCCCCCAATCTTGTACATGTTTGCTTTTAATCATGTACATGATTGGATCCAAACATGTACATGTTTCTACTACCCAAACTAGTTTAAATTATTAATATCTCTATTACAATCTATTACTATTCCTAATAAACAAGGTTTAATGGTCCTGTAAGTCCTGATTCCTGTAAAGGCAACTTTTCAGACCAGTAAGTGGCATTTGTCCAAACATTGCCCGCTTTAATTTTCTGATCGTGCACACCTTTCATTTTATTCATCCAGGTATTAACAACCTGAATCTCTAGTTTGTTGTTCCCTTTCTTTATTGCACTGGTTATATTAACCCTATATGGAGCAGTCCACACTGTTCCGCAATTTATTCCGTTCACAATAACCTCGGCCATTACATTGACTTTACCCAAATCAAGATAGATTTGTTTTTTGCCAACTTTCTTTTTCCATTGAAATGATGATTCGTAATTTGCTGTTCCTGAGTAATATTTAATATCAGCATCCTCTTCCTTGCTCCAGTCAAACAAATGTTCTCTTCTCAATGATTTGGATACATCTGGAAAATTCACCGTCCATTCTTTAACCTGTAATGAACCAAAGACCAAAGTCTGTTTCTTTTCTGAAAATGTAGAAGTAGTCTGACGTTGGAAAACAACAAAGACCGATTGATTTGCTGCAAGATCCAGACTCAGAGTAGTTCGTCCTTCCGATTCATTCCATACAGTTGCATCACTTTGTTCACCTGTTACGGGATTCCACAATTCAGGTTGTCTGCCGTCACAACGAAGAGATACAGTAACCTGGCGAGCTTCATTTTTTTGATTAGCAATAAAATAAATATCAACTCCATCTCCTTCACGATGAGTCCAAGCAAAATCTTTGGCATTATCCATAAAAATAACATCCTTCTTCAAACCAAACTGAGTAAAGTCCGGCTCTTCATAGGGCAGTTTGTATTGAGCAGAAGCCGACCATATATCTCCGGCAAGTTTATTTAATTCCTTCGTGTTATAATCTTTATCACTTAAGCCTGGAACCAGTGAAGGTTTATCACCTAACAAGACAACAACTCCGGATTTCTGAAGCATCTTTATTTTTCTGGCTACTTCCAGACTCATATAACTGCTATCGGGAGACATCGGATGAGGTTTAGGTAACACCAATATTCTATATGCTGCTCCACCAGATACTACTAATCGCCCGTGTTCAGCTCTGGAAAGGCGAACCAATGCATCCTTATTGAAAGAATCATAAGCATATCCGCGTAAAGGATCCACCCAATCTCCCAAATCCGTCATATTAGCGGAATGGCTAACCCCAACCGGCATTTCTTTTACCGGCTGACCTTCATTCGCCAAACGTTTTGCTTCAGCTTCCACTCGTTCCTTGCCAAAAATTCCAGGAAGAGAAGAAAGTAGTCTGTCAGGAAGAATAGCTCTTCGGGGAGTTTCTTCACCGGTAAACACAGCAACATCAATCACCGGATGACCGAACTGTAACATGGTCTGACAACGACGGGCGTAATCAACCCATGCCTTTCCCTGCTTCCACCATGTCTGATCTCGTTGAAAGAAAAGACCAATGCCATCAAGGGTCATACCCGGTGCTTTGTCTACATAAGGATTATGCACAAAAACATGATAGAACAGCTTGTTAATTCCTAAAGCATAATTTCTGTCGAGCAAAGGTTTCAGCATTACAGGATTCTCATTCCACATAGTGCGTAACTGAGTAAACCCTTCTGCCTGAATAATATTCTTCCCGTAGATATGCGCACCCGAAATGGCATCCAACATATCATTTGGTTTATCGTGAGTAGGACTATTCAGCCAAAACTCACCCATTGGTCTGTCTACAGCCTGATAATGAAGCATCCCATCACTAACCATAGTTGGTGCGACACTTTCTGCTGAGAATTCGCAATCGTATTCCTTTGCTTTAACAGCCAATGTTTTATAAAAGACATCAACAATAAGTTCCGATATTGTTTGACGAATATCACTTAATACACTTTCTGTCTTTTCTGCGCTTTCAAGCGGAGTACCTGTATACACGAGTAAATAAGGAGTAAGATCGTAACCTCTGCGTTTCTTAAACTCAGAAATAAAATTATCCGACCAGTTCTGACTTCCACATTCCCAGCTATCCACATGCATAAACTTTAATACACGCTTTGCAAGTTCGGGATTCGTCTTTCTGAAAGCCTCTCCAAACCAATGATCAAACTGTATATTTACAGCCTCTTCACTGAATTTGTCGCATTCAAGTCCTTGTCCTCCTCCACCAGTGGCATTGGTATGTCCAGTAGAAGTATGTCCCATTCTTACTATTTTCCATTTACCGGCAGGAAGAACAGCATTCAATACATCATCTTTCAAAGAAGAAGAAAGGTCAATCACCTGATTCATCTTCACACAATCCTTATCCAGCAATTCATCCGCCTGAGTTCTTTTACTTACTCTCCATACAAGTCCTGTTTTTCCTTCAAACTGACCAATTAAAGCTTTACTGGATAGAAATAATTTCTTAATTCTCAGAGTAGGCTTCCATTTAGCAGCATCCATATCTTCTGATCCCGGTTCAGATCCTTTCGGATCCCAGTAGAAACGGAAATAACGAGCTTTTGTGGCCGGAATAATATGAGTAGAGTTCTCGTCAGTATTTTGCCAGCCCTGTCGGGCAGGAGTTAATTGCTTAACAGTACGAAAATGAACACCATCGTCGCTTACACAAACTTTTAAGCGATGAGCCTGATAATTATTTCCTCCCAACACAATCTCTATAGACCTACAAGTAAAAGGTTCTTTAAATGTATATTGAACCCAACAAGCTGAATAGCTTTTGAAACCACCTTCCTCTTTTTTATTCACCAGATAAGAAGGTGTCTTATCTTCAACATTTGAAGAAGTAACTACCGGAACATTTATATTCGTTGAGCATTCATCCAGAACAGGGACTGCATAAAGCCCTATCTCCTTATAGAAACCTTCATAAGAAGAAGGACGAGGTAACCGTAGATTCTTTATCTTCCCACCCGAAATAATAGTATCACTCCATACCACTTTCTGCATAGACTTTTCAGGTGTAATCCACGGACCACCAGCCAAGGCAAAGCCATCGCAAATGTGCATGCCTAGCTTCAACCCCACTCTGTCAGCTTCCTGCATGGAGAAACGAACCATTTCCCACCATTCAGGAGTGAGTTGTTGATATGCGGGAGACAAAGACTTATCATCTATTACCCCCTTTATAGGCATCAGATAAGCGCCACCCAATCCAGCTTCTTTCATTGCTTCCATATCAGCTGTAATACCTGCTTTTGATACGACGCCATGCATCCAGTACCAGAACACCCAGGGAGCCGCCTCCACTGTTGGATTGTTAAACCTTTGGGCTAACAAAGATTTCTGTGCACCGGAATTGGTGCAACACAAAAAAAGAAGAGACAATAGGGCTATTTTATATTTGCTCATGATCAGGATCCTATTCAGACTTTATTGATTACTTAAAATTGAATATCAGTTTACCGGTTTTTTGTCCACTCACCCATTTTGGCTGGGAAGAAGGACCAATCAAATCAGTTGCATTTACTTTATTTCTTACTGCAGGAATAACATCCAATACCGAGATACCGCTATTAGGCAACGTATATAATAAAGCATCACGTCCGTCTCTTGGTTGATAAACTCCTAAATATACATTTGGTGTTTCATTGGTAATAGAGATAACACCTTCAGTAGTTGTTAGGTTCATCCATGAACAGTTTGAGAAATATCCTTTAAACTCAGGATAAGTAAATGATTCTCCCGGAATTGGATCGTTGTATTTATTTTCCCAAACATCATAGGTAGTTCCATGCAAACGGTTCTGCCATACACGGTAAGGACCATTACCTAACCAACGCTTGCTTTGCATCTGGTCTTCCGGATAATCAAATCTTATTCCCATCAAATCAACCACACCGCTAAAGTTATAAGTGTAATTCAATACCAGTGAACCATCAGGTCTTACTGTCCATTGAGCTGTTTCCATATTTCCAAGCTTATAAGAAGCAGTAACAATCAAATCATTTTCTTGTTCCTTTACAGTCAATTTGGTGAACACGGCAGCGTCAGTAAATTCCTTGTATGTTCTGTCCAGACTCTTTGCATTAGGATCATCATGATTATAGAACTGGTCTAATGAACGGTCGGCACGACGAGCACCGATGAATCTTGGGCCATTAGCAAATGAAATTTTCTTTCCGTTGCTTATTACTTCTTTCAATTGACCATCTTTCTTGCTAAATGTATAGCTTTTATCAGCTACAGTGGCAGTTACAGTATTATCACTTTCTTTATAAGAAGCTATTTTACCGGATTTTGAATCTTCTTTTTGAGTTTTTCCTTCAACTTTCCAGCTCCAACGCCACAACTCTTGTCCATTATTATCAATAACGGTTAAGAACACAGCATCAGCTTTATCACTCAATGCAGGCATATTTGTTTTAAGTACTCCCGCAGCATGAGGAACAATATCGGTTCCTTTCACTTCGCCTTGTTTCAATACTGTTGCCCCATTTGCATCAGATGCAGAAGGGAAAGCAACCTGTTTCCAAACAAATTTGCATTCATTTATATTAGTGAAGTCGTATCTGTTTTCAATCTGAAAAGTTCCGTCAAAGCTCTTATCAAGCTTAGTGTTCATCACCTGAACCGGACACCATATTTGTTTAATAGTAAAGAAGCTTCCTTCTTTTTCATGGTGAGGACCAACAATCCCATCGCAAGCAAAATTACCCTGATTATCAATACGTCCGTCTTCATCCACACGTTTCACACCTTCATCAGCCAATACCCATAAGAAACCACCGGCACAACGAGGATGTTTACGCATCATTTCCCAGTAATCATACAATCCGGCACCATGTCCGCCATCATACAACCCATGAAGGAACTCAGTAGGCATAAAAATCTGAGGCAAGCGCATATATTCCTGACTTTCTCCATAAGAACGATAGTGCATTGTTTCAAATCCACTAAAGTTTCCTTGTGGGTGGATCACGGGGCGAAACTGAGGATCCCATTTATGGAATTCGCCATCCAATTCTGTATTCCAACCCTTTTCATTACCATTGCTCCACCAGATGATAGAAGGATGGTTCACATCTCTGGTAACCATCTCCTCTGCCAACTTAATACCTTCTGGAGTTTCATAATGTCCATGCCATCCACCAAGTTCACTCATCACATACAATCCCAGTTCATCACAAGCTTCATAGAAAGCAGGATCAGCAGGATAGTGTGACAAACGCACTGAGTTCATATTCATTTCTTTAATCAAGCGTACATCTTCGTAATTCTTTGCACGATCTAATGTACGACCTGTTTCCGGGCGGAAACTGTGACGGTTCACCCCACGGATGTTTACTCTTACACCGTTGATATAAAGTCCATCGCTTTCACGAACTTCAATAGTTCTGAAACCAAACTTCTCATCTGTATGATGCAGCACATTTCCATCCTTATCAAGCAAAGAGAACTGAGCTTTATAGAGATTAGGAGTTTCAGCAGACCAAAGTTTTGGAGAAGAAAGGCTTAATGCAACTGTAGTCCAATCGCCCCCTTCTTTTACAGGAGAAGTAGTTTCTTTTACTTTTTTGCCGACAGCATCAAAGATAACTGTCTTTACACTCAAATTTTCCGGAGTTGCATTTCCCAGATAACAGGTAGCTTTGAAAGACCCATCAGCCTTAGCATCAAGTGCTATTCTATTAAAGTGTGTAGTTGGTTTTACCTCTAGGAACACCGGACGGAAAATACCACCAAAGTTCCAGTAATCAGCACGTCGTTCAGCCAGGTTCACGCCAGCATTCTCCGACTCTTTACTTACTGTAACCTCCAGTAAATTCTTCTTTCCGTACTTCAGTTGATCAGTTACATCGTATGAGAAACGATAAAACGCACCCTGATGTTTATCACCAGCCTTGCGTCCGTTCACTTTTACTTCAGTATCAGTCATTGAAGCTTCAAAAACCAAGCGAATACTTTGTCCACGCCATGACGCTGGCACTTCAAATTCGTATTTGTATTGTCCTTGTTCCTTAGCTATGCCATCAGGAAAAGGCTTACCATAAAAAGTAATACCATATTGAAACTTTCCGAATCCCTGCGTTTCCCAGCAGGAAGGGACCATAATTTTAGACCATTTACCCGAATTACGCCCCTCGGTACAATAAAAATCCCATGCCACTGCATCATCTGCCCCTTTACCGGAAAGATAGTAGTTAATAGTTGTAGCCGCAGGTTTCTGCGCATATAAAAAGGAAGTTAAAAACAACGATAAAAAAACAATTGCTTTCCGCAATTTCAGAACTGTTTGCTTCATAATTTCTTTAATTCTATATTAAGAGAGACGGAAAAGTACTGTTTTTGTACCCAATCAGTTCCTATTTATAGACAATATGCAAATGCAAACTACAGTCAGCCTATATCATCCTCTATTTATAAATTAAGAAACCGTTCAAACACTGATAAAACAGCATTTGAACGGCTATATATAAAAAAGTTAAACCTCGCTTCTTTATGCTACCTTACATTTCTTCGTTCAGTAACTCTTTCAATGAGTCATTCAGCTCCACATTATTTTTTGGGTTATTACAATAGCCCATCACCATAGAAAAAACATATTTATATATATCATCTCCATCATTCACTTTATCCCTATTCTCTAACATATATTTCACTGCAAAAGCTAAATATATGCTCAACAAGGACAGATTACATTTTACAATTTTACACGCTGTTTTATCTATATTAAAAGAAAAATCAGGAGTGCCAGAAATCCATAAGGCCAAAAAAGATTCTGTATACCCTCTGTTTAAATCCTTTCTATCCAAAGGAGTTGATATCAGATAATTTGCACATTCTAGAACTTTCTTCTCCGCATTAGAATAGTCAGTTCTACAATTAAGTTGAATGCTGCTTAAAAGTGAAAAGCCCCGGAAGTTGTGCTTTGGAGCAAAGCCCATAGTCAGGACTGATGAATTAAACATTTTAGATTTCATAGGGCCTTTCGTATTAAGTTGTTTAAATGACAGAATGAAACAAATCTCATTCTATCTATTACAAATGTAAAATATAAATAGAAAATTTCCAAAAAAAAGATTGGACAAATTTCTTAAAGCATAAACAATTGACATACAACAATTTAAGCCTTAAAAAAGCACTATAAAATTAGTCTAATATTGGACAAATACATTTTAGTTATCATCATATATGAATAATGAAAAGATGGTTATCATCAAAGTGACATACAAGGATAGTGCATCAGAAACATTCAAAGTAGCTAACAATGAATAATCAATTTTAGCAATATACAAAAGAAAACCGTTCAAATGCTGTTTAACCAGCATTCGAACGGCGCACATATAAAAAAATAACTACTACTATATTTCTATTATGCTACTCTGTTTTCCGTATTGACTGTCGTTAATAAATTGTCGGGTAAAAGACTTATTTGATGATTTCTGCAATAATCTAACAGCGAAGGAACAACATATTTATATATCTCATCCTCGCTTTTTGACTTATCTCTATTCAATATCACAAATTTTGCAACAAATGCTACATATATACTTAATAAGGATATATTCAATTCAATAACTTTGGAAACAGTCCTATTAATATTGAAAGTAAAATCAGAAGTACCGTTCATCCAAAGTAACAAGTATGTTTCAGCATAACCCCTGTTTACATTAGTTATATCTAAAGGCATTGTTGTTAAATAATCAGCACATTTAAGAACATTCATTTCTGCATTAAAATAGTCTTCTCTACAATTAAACTGAACTCTGCTTAATTGTGAGAAATCCAAAGAGTAGCTTTTGGTTGGAAAGCTAGCATTTAGGATTGACGAATTAAACATTTTGGTTCTCATATTGCTTTTGTTTTAATCTATTAGATGAAATGATTATATTATCATCTTTCTTATGGTTACAAAAGTAGAGAATATATGCAGGACATTCAAAAAAAACGTTGGACAAATACTTTTTTCACAAATAGCTATTATACAAAGAATTAACTATTTAAAATCTATATTTCAGCAACCTAAGCATTGGACAAATGCATTTTATGCTTCTTAATTTTATGATTTTCGGATAATAAAGCACCTTTTTTAATGCAAAATTTATATTAGTAAGTAAGAACAAGATTATTGGTTCAAATCAATATCCTCTCTTCATAATTAATAAATTGTATGACATGGAAAGACATTATATTTTTCCTGTACAAAAGAATTAATTATTTTGTACAAAAGAAAACAATCTTCTGTACAAAACAATGCATTCTTTTGTACAAGGATTGAATAAGACCTCGCGAAAGAAAAAAACACAGTGGAGAGAGTGAGTAAAATAATTATTGTTTTTCAAATAATCTGACTAAAAAGAAACCAAATTGGCTAGTGGCAGATGAAAGCTAATAGTGGCAGATAAAATGTATCAAAGTTTTATCTGCTACCTATTAAAAGGCCCATAAACAGGGCTATATATTCAACTTTAGTAGCAGGTTGCAGATGATTTTGTATTTTTTGTTTTTATTTTGAGAATAGTTCTCCTATCTGCATAAAAAATACCGCCCAAACACTGAGAAACAGCATTCGGGCGGTGAAACTTAAAAACAAAAATCAAAAAACTATCTACTCAAGGTCCCTGCTGACAAAGGTTTGTCCGCCGGAGATATATGAAAATACAGTGTATGCTCTTTCTTTTCTATGGCATAACGCTTCAATACAGCCGGACCGCAACTGCTGTTTCCTAATCCCAATTGCTGAGCGTCTATGGACAGAATTACATCTTTTCGAGGAACAAGATCACAACTGTGAGCCGTCTGGTATAAATCCTGAGCTGAATAATGAAGTGCTGAAGTAGAGAATGGTTTTCCTAAGGCAGTAACAGTTATTCCCTTCCCTTTTGCATTGGTCAGAGTCAGTAGCTGAACTTCTTCTTTATTTCCGCTTTCCTGTGGTACAGGATAATCGAACAGCTGCTCTGTTACGGTAGAATGCCATAAGCCAACCTGAGCCGAGGCTTTTCTATCAGGATAGCTTTCCTGAGGTCCGTATCCATACCATGAGAATTGTTCCAAGTCCTTATTAAAGACCATCGCTATTCCCAGACGAGGAAGTTCGGGAAGCTCACCTTGTGGTAAGAAATGATATTCAGCATCAATGCTTCCATCCTTCTTTACAGTAAACAGAGCACGTGAAACGATACTTCCTTTTATATAAGAACTACGAATCACTGCATTAATAACGATATTACCTTCCTCATTCTGTTCCCAATCGGCAGACTCCACAGTGTATCTTGGTGCATCCATTCCATTGTTCTTCCAGTCCTTTGCCAACCAGTTACCAAAGCTCTTGTCATTGTCAACCGGTGCACGAAATGCCTGGAAGATTGGTTGAGTAGGCATATCTTTCGGATTGGACAACATTTCCTGTTTGCCGTATACCAAAGACTTCAGACTTCCTTCTTTCAGATTCCATTGCATGGAAAAGTTCTTCCCTTTCACTAGAAGCAAATCTCCATTCGTTACAGTCTGAAGAGCATCCGACTTACTGCCTGAAGTTGCAAGCATGCTGGTATTATCCGCAAAACCGTTTCTGATGCACAGTTGTTCCCATGCTACTTCATATCCGGCTTTTGTCCATGAGCAATCATTCTTCAGCACAAAGCTTACTTTCAGACGAATATCACCTTTAGCTGGCAATGCTTTCTTAGTCTTTAGCTGAACAGTGGCAGACTCTCCCGGTTCGATAACAGGAACTGCTACTTCGGAACGTTCAACTTCCTTTCCGTTGGCAGTGATTGTGCACAACATTCGGTAAGCCGACAAGTCGGAATGGTGATGTCTGTTTGTTATCTTAAGTTTTAAAGCAGAGCTATCCTGCCATTCAATATTGATAGGTTGATATACCTTCTTTACTTCCAGATATTTCGGTGTAATACCTCTGTCGGAAGAAACAATTCCTTTCAGGCAGAAAGTCTTCAGATTAGGAGCATCTCCAAAATCTCCACCGTAAGCAACCATAGTTTTACCGTCTGAACGTTTCTTAAAGATTCCCTGATCGGCCCATTCCCAGATAAATCCACCAAGAAGTCTGGAATTACTATACATTTCATCCCAGTATTCTTTGAAATTACCAAGAGCATTACCCATGGCATGAGCATATTCGCTGGTCATTATCGGACGGTTATCATTCGTTTTCTGAGCTATGGTAAGCAAACGTTCCCAACGAGCATTCTCCGGTCTTTCCTTATCCTGCCCTTCAGGCGTGTTTGGATTAAGATATTCCTGCTGAAGTCGTGGATAGAAACGGCTGATCACATCTACCGTTTCAGGATCTTTATCTACCCCTTGTGCTCCTTCATAATGAATGAAACGAGTAGGATCAAAATCTTTCAGCCAGGCAGATATTGCAGCAAAGTTAAAGCCATATCCGGCTTCGTTACCCATTGACCAGAATATTACAGACGCATGGTTGCGATCACGTATTGCCATGCGGCTTGCCCTGTCTAAAAAGGCAGCAGTCCATTCCGGGTCACTAGCCAATGCACCGCGAACTCCGTGTTCTTCTATATCAGCCTCATCCATTACATAGATGCCATACTGATCACACAGCTCGTACCAACGTGGATTATTCGGATAATGACATGTACGCACCGCATTGATATTTGCTTTTTTCATCAGAAGAATATCCTGCAACATACGTTCCTCACTCATTACTTTTCCGGTGTAAGGATCGTGTTCATGGCGGTTAACTCCTCTTAAACGGATAGGTTTGCCGTTAACAAGGAACTGTCCGTTCTTTATCTCCAGACTTCTGAATCCTATTTTGGTAGTAATCTGTTCCACCACCTCATTATTGGCATTATTCAGTGTCAGTTGCAAGGTATACAGATTAGGAGTTTCAGCTGTCCACTTTTTAGGATTAGTAACCTGAGCCTGCAACCAGGCAAATTTTCTCGCACCTCGTTGAGGATTGCGATCGTTCATTATATCGGCTTTGTAATCGAGATTCAGTACCGGAACAGCATCTTGCTTCAGAACAGACGGTAACACTGGTTGTCCTGTTTCATCATACAACTGTGCCTGAATGGTATATCCCTCTCCTCTTTGTCCGTTGTAAACAGCAAGTTTAGGTTCAATCTGCAAAGAAGCATTTTTATAATCTGCATCCAGAACCGTACGTACTGCAAAGTCGCGGATACGAATATTCTCAGTAGAATACAAATAAACAGAACGCTGTATTCCACTAAAACGCCACATATCCTGATCTTCCAGATAGCTTCCGTCGCAATAACGGTATACTTCAACAGCCAGTTTATTCTCTCCTTCTTTAAGATAAGGAGTAATATTGAACTCAGAAGGTTCCATACTTCCTTGACTATATCCTACTTTCCTTCCGTTTACCCATACATAAAATGCACTTTGCACTCCATCAAAATGAAGGAATACCTCTTTACCATTCCATCCCGAAGGTAAGTTAAATGAACGGCGATAAGAACCAACCGGGTTACGCTCCTTATAAGTAGTATAAGTAGCTTTCGGTTCTCCCATCACAAATGGAGGATTTATCTTAAATGGATATCCGGCACTTACATAAATAGGTGTTCCGTATCCATGCATCTCCCAATTGGCAGGCACAGGAAAGTCCACCCACTTTGAATCATCAAAGTTTGTCTCATAAAAGTTAACCGGACGCTGGTCAGGGGTAGACACCCAATTGAATTTCCATGTACCATCCAGTGAAAGCATGCGGTCATTCTTCTCTTTCAGGAAAGGGATATATGAAGCATGAGCCGGTTCACGATTAATCTGCAGTACATGCTGATTCTCCCAGTCGTGCGTTTGCGCAGCAACTGGAAGAAGAGTACCCATGCCTAATAATATAGTAACAATTTGCTTTTTCATTTTTGCTAAAGCATTAATTATTGCACATCCAGTGCATCAAAACAGAGACCTTCCATATTGTCGGCCATAACACGCACTTTGTAATGTCCTGCATTGATAAAACTACCTGTGGTAGTACTCAATGTTTTCCATTTCTCAGCAGCAACAGGGAATGTAATCTCGTCATTCTTCAGGATTGTTCCATCAGCAGCAATCAGCTGAATACGAACCTTTACTGGTTCTTTAGCTGTATTCATATAATTAAAACGAAGAGCATACACATTAGCAATACCAGTAGATATATTCCACTCAATGCTGTTTGACTTTCCTTTCAGAAAAGAAATACCGGTCTGCTTACGATTTACTTTCTTCTCAGACTTACCTTTTATCATAGCATCTTCAGCTTGATAAGTAACAGTGACACGTGATTCTTTTCCTTCCGGCAATGAAGCTACAGGAGTAGTAACCACACGTTCTATGTTATCCCATGACCAACCGTTTGAAGGAGCAGCCTCAACTGGACGAATATCCTTATTACGTGAAGCAATAGCAATAGCTGAGATTACAGCCTGACCAGCTTTCACTTCAGGAAAAGATATTTTCAGCTCTCCACCCTTAATAGTAGCATTCACCACTTTCTTGTAAGCAACATCATGTCCGGATTCAGCCCAGATATCCAAGTCTTTAATATAAGTAGAATCATTCACTGCAACATCAAACACACGAAGACCTTCGCAATCTTTGCTGCCACCGGTGCCATGCCAAGGTTCAGTGAAATATAATTCCACACGATATTCTCCATCTGGAAGAGGAAAGTGATAAGCCAGCTTGTGACGTCCGTAACGGAAATGTCCGAAAAGGTTCCAGTCTTTTGTTCCTTCAATTGGGTCTGAAGTAAATCGCTGACTTCCAAGGTAAGGATTCAGTCCTTTATAATCGTCAGCCCATGAAGTAGAACCCCAGCCTTTGCTTGTACCTCTAACCACATCTCCACTCCAAACCTGTCCGTATTCATCTGTATATTTATCACCACCACAATTAACACGGTAGACGTAGTTGTAATTCTTCTCACCTTTCAGAATAGGAGTTAAATTAGTATACAGCTTATCAAAGTGAGGTGCTTTTTCCAACCCTTCGAGCACAACTACATCCTGAGTAACAGCTCTGCCTCCATAATAACCTACTGCACGCAACACATTGTAACGGATAGATCTATGCTCCCACATAAAGTGAGTGCCTACCCCATGATTGGTTTTCTTACCCATCAAAAGAGTATCGGTTGCATCATTGTACAGTTTCACTGAATCACAGTTGCTGAACACATCAATATTGATACGACCTTTATTTTTCACAAAACGATCAGCCCAATTGTGAGATACGATATAAACCATCGGATCTTTCTTTGCCGGAACATAGTTTGCACGATACATATAATAAGCATCGACAGGTTCTTCCCATGGAGTAACCAGACCCTTATAATTAACCGGTCCCACTTTGTCAATCACACGTAAACCTTCATCCGGTTGTTTACGTCCGGGGTTATCGTGTGAACTGAATACCCATTGAAACTGTCCACAACAACTATCTTTTGCAGACTCAGCTAATTTGATTTTCTTTTCAAGCAACTGACACATTCTGTTCTCACTCCACACACCATTCTGGTCAAAGTCACCTTCAGTGTGTAAATCAATAGAACGCCATGCACCATATTCACCATTCAAAAGCTGACGACTGATCTCCTTGCCGTAGTTATCAGGATTACCACCGTAAGTACCCGACCAGTTCTGAACCACATTCCAGTCAGTTCCTTCCCCAACGTTGCAAGTGGTAATCACTCTTTGGTTACGGGCAGTTGGATCCATTTCACGAATAATATTAGCACATTCTTCAGCAAAATCTTTTGGAAGAGTACTTTCATTCTGCAATCCCCACATCATTACTGAAGGAGAATTACGACGTTCCTTTATCCACTGACGAAGCAACGACTTGAAGTTCTCACGGAACTGAGGAGAATCATACCAGATATGTGCCGAGAACTGAGGCCAGAACAAGATTCCATTCTGATCCCAATAGTTCTGATACTCTAAATTATGAGGTTGATGAGCATCACGGAAAGCATTGAAGCCTGCCGCTTTAATCTGTTTTACACGAGAAGCAACCTGTTCATTTGAGAAAGCATGAGATTGTCCCAGCATATGTTCATATTCACAAACACCGTTAATAAAAACAGATTTCCCATTTAAACGGAAAGTCTGATCACCATCTTTGCGAAGAACTGGCCAACTTACAGTACGGATACCAAAAGGAGTAGTTAATTCGTCCGTAGTCTTACCACCACGCTTCACCACAGTAGCCAGAGAATAAAGATACGGATCATCAACAGACCACAAATGAGCATCCTTTATTTCCGGACTAACCTGCTTAATAACTTTTGTCTCTCCCGGTTGAAGAGTTACACTTTCCGACAGGCGGAACACCTGCAGCCAGTCTTCATTGGTAAACTTGTTTACAAGCTCTACAGTTTCAACAGTCTTACCGTAATTCTTTATTTCAGTTTCAATATTTACAGTTCTGGCTTTTTCATCATTCCAGATATGAACACCGAATGGTTCAATACGAACCTTATCTGTAACTTCAAGAGTTACGGGACGGAATATACCCATTGGCTGAGAGCCTTCAGAGAATCCCCATTCAGAAGAACAACCACCGCAAACCCAAGGCATATCCGAAATCATGGAAGGATGTTCTGCCTTAACAGTAATCACATTCTTTGCACCTGGTTTCAGAGCATCTGTTACATCAAGAGTAAAGGTTGTTCGTCCGGCAGGATGACGACCAATATTTTTGCCGTTTACATAAACAGTAGCATAAGTTCCTACCCCATCAAAACGGATAAACATTCTTTTGTCAGCATCGTAAGCCGGTAAATCAAATTCTTTCTTGTACCAGGCATTGCCATGACGGTTACCGTGCACCAACTGACGGTATCCGGCATAATCATCCCAGTTATGAGGAACGTTGACTTTCTTCCAATCAGCATTCACATTAAATGTATCGTAAGTATTGCTATTTTCTCCGGCAGCAACTGTATACCAATCATTATTCAGTGAATTGATAATTCTTTTTCCAGTCTGTTCAGGAACAGGGAAATTAACTTCCGATTTACCCATTGGTTTAGAAACAGCAACAGCAATTCCACGCTGATCGTTCTTATTCACCCCACAATAATAGTGATAAACCACACCTTTGTATTCTATAACACAAGACTTGTGAGCAAACAGGTTATCATAATCTTTAGAAGGGATAACCAAATCATCACCAGTCCAGTCGGTCCAGTGAACCAAGTCATACGAGCAGGCAAATGTATTGAATGCTTTATATTTCCTTGAACTACGGAAAGCACTGAAATAGAACATCACATATACATCACCCATCTTTTGAATATGAGCATCGGCAGTAAGTCCCTCCTCGTGAGTGAAGATTGGATTACCTTCATATCTCTTCCAGTGAATCATATCATCAGAAAGAGCTATACCAATTCTTTCCGCTTTGATATTTGTTTTAGGATTGCGTCCGCCGGCATTGTAATACATTACAAACTGCTTACCCAGTTTCTTATCTTTATCCCAATATACACAGCTCTTATACTGAGTGATATTTTCAAACCACTGAGCATCCTTATCTTCCGGAGTCAAAATTGGTTTGTCCAGACTCTCCCACTCGTGTGCTTTAGTTAGATTATTCTTTGTAAAAGCCACACCAATTTTCAAAGGTCCGGATTCATATCCAGCAGAAGCACCACCAATATAAGTCATCCAGTATTTGTTCTTGTACTTATTCAGTTTGTAGCTTCCACCCCAGGTATTATCAAGTAAAGAAAGGAAACCACCGCGCTGATTAGTATCCCATGTACCATCACGGAAAGAAAGAACATTTCCAAGAGTCTTCCACTTCAGCAAGTCATCACTTTCAGCCAGCATAGTCTGGTATCCACGACCATCCTTACCAGTCTGACCGTTGTACATCAAATAAGTCATGTACCACTTATTTCCTTCTCTAAATACACTCGGACAATCCACTTTATATTTATTGGTTGTCGGTGCAATAACTAAACCATATTTATAAGGAGTCTTTATCTTCTCATAAACTTCCTGCATCTTTTTCAGAGGCACCTGCTGCTGAGCAAACCCTCCAAGCGAAAAAAGAAAGACTAAAAAAGCCGTTAAATAGCGTTTTATTATCATGATTTATTAGTGTATTTTTTAATAAAATAACCAGTCTACAGCTTCTTCAGCTCCAGCCAAGCCTGCATTCCTTGTTACCATTTCTTTTTTATTTGTAAATCCAAGAACAACCAGATATCCTTTAGGCAATAACAGTTTATGTTTGCCAGGAGCAAAGTTATAAGGATGAACATTTGCAAGAGGCATGTTGTTTATGCGAATAGCATTTATCAACTTAGGTTCAGCCTGGCCATATTCATTGGCAGCAGCATCAACTTCCAGCTTCGGAGCTTTAGCAAATTTTCTTTGGTCATCACGGAAGTAACCTACTAACAATGTCACAGATTCGTGAGCTTCAAATTCAATCGTTGTAGCTTCCTCACGCTGTTTGTCGCCATTGAAACAGAAAGCAGAAAGACCTTCCAGTTCAGGAGCAATATCTACAACCTGATCAGTCTGATTAGTAAACAACTTTGCACCCTTTGTCAGTTTCACCACTGAAGGCTTACCAAGCAATGTAACCTTAGCAGGAGCAAACGGAGCAATCTTTGAATCAGAAGAAGAAATCTTACCACTTGCTTTATCTTTCAACATAGCCAGATTAGCCTTGAAGTTATCTAATTCCTTCTGATAATGAACAAGCATTTCTGCCCATGTTTTGTTTTTACCATCATCACCACCGATAGGAATACGACGTTGTGAAGTCTGCATACTGTTAGCATACAGGTAATGATCCTTTGTCAGATCAACTAATTTACGATAGTGAACAAGTCCCTGCTCCATCAATGGAATAGCAGCATCAAGATTCTTAATATCCTTTCCCCACTGATAGTCGAGTACAAGTTTAGCCGCTTTCACTTTCAAGTTAAAAGCATAAGCAAACTCACGATAGCAGTGCATATCATTACGAAGACGTTCAAATTCCTCTTTATTCTTTGTGACCTTTCCATCCACACTGTCTATAGCAGCTATTGCCTTATCTCCATGTGCTATAACCTGAGCTACAATATCAAGAGGCAATTCGCCAACATGTGGTTGTTTCTTCCATTCTTTCTCCACATACTCAATCAGCTTCTCACCTTCTGGTCCGCAACTTTCATAGAATCCTGGATAGATAGTATATTTATAAGGATTTACCAACTGGCTCATAAACATACCCAAAAGAAGAGTCTGTCTGTTACCTTCAGTGATACCAAAGCGGCGTAACAGTTTAGGAGCAATCTCACCAGTCTGTTCGTAAGCTTCCAGAATATTTCCGGCTTCTTTTGAATCGATACCATAATAATCACCCAACTGTTGTTCCCAGTAAACGACTTCATCCTTACGGTCACGGTGACAGTTCCATGCATAGCGAGACCATCCTTTGTACCACATCCAGTCACGGTCAAGCTGTTCTTCACGCTTACCATCAGGCAATTTGTCGGCAGTATAAGGCCAGTCCCAGTATGAAGCCTGCGGATATAAGTGAAGCGCATTAGCACCATGAACATTATGCATAGCATTAACAGCTTTCTGAATAAAATCAGGAGAGCTCCAACGGAAAGGTTCCAGATTGGCCAGGATATGTACATTACTGATATGTATACTTCCAAGAGCACTCAGATCCTTATGAATCTTAGCCCATGGTCCGCGAGGTTCATAAGTAGTAAGCGATTCACCATTATATTTGTGCATGGTATACAGATTCTTGTAAAGAGGAAGCGCTTTATCCATAACCATTTTACAATCAGTATCATGAGCACGAACCATGATTGGAGGTTCATCAGTACGTTTCAAAGCTTTAAGCCCATCCTTTACCCCCGGAATAATTGTTTTGGTAAACCATTCCACATCATCTTCATAAGTATCCATTGCTTCACCAAGGCAAACCAATAATCCTACATTCGGATACTTTTCAATGAAAGCAGCAATCGACTTGCGTGTATAATCAGCAATCAGCGGAGTAATAGGGCGGTTTCTATCCTGAGTCTTAATACCATAATGTTCAGCAAAAGGTTTTGAGACAATGATATTATAAAACATCTGAATAACAAAGATACCACGCTTGTCGGCCTCCTTTGTTATGAATGAAAACATCTCCTCATTCTTCTTGAAAGTAGCATCATCTACTTCAACAGCAAATGGATAATCTTTCAGCTTCACCAAAGAAGCAAATGGGTGACCGTTCCACAAATAAACAGAGTTCATTTTATTTGCAACAAGCATATCCAGATACTTAACCCACATCGCTTTATCATAGAACCAAGGAAAGTTTTCAGGAGTATAAGGATATTCGTAAACTGTTCTTCCCGGAAGGTAATAAGGTTTTTGCACTCCAATGCAAGAACCTCTAAGTACCATTTCAGGTGCATCGGTCATATTTTTCGAAAATTCCAGGCTATTCTTCTTAACCTGATCTTTTAACTGAAGGCAACCATACAAAGCCCCTGAAGGATCGTTACCATACATTAAAGTTACATTTTTCTTTGTTCCGATATAAAATCCTTCTTTCTTAGAATAATCAGGAAGTGTAAAACCTTGTTTTTTCGCAAATGCCAGTGACAAAGGATCACCTTTCTCCAAAGCAAGGATTGTTTTCCCGCTCACATGCTTTGCATTATTCAAATTCTTGATTTTAACTACATATCCATCTTTCTCAAGAGTATTCTTCAGCTGCTCAGTACCAAACTGCAAACGTTTGGATGCTGTGGGCGAAGTAATTATCGACACTGTATTCTTCTGACATGAAGCAAAAACACATGCCAATCCAAACAAAGCCAATACTTTCAATCTCGTCATCGTTAAATAAGTTTATAATGTTATAAAAATGAGACGAAAAAAAGCTGTTGTTGTACTCAAAAAATCAAAACTAAAAAGTCCGTCTAAACCAATGATTCGCACAGAATCAATGTTTAAGACGGACTTTCTAAAAAAGGCTGCTATAGACTAATTCCGGTAACTCACTGTTACCTCTTTTTCATTACCTTCTATTAACAGGCGATATTCATTCTGAGACACCTTCTCAACAACTCCGGCAGAAGCTTTTGGTTTAGTCTTGCTTACAAAAGTAAGATAACCTTTACCCTCTCCTGCTTTTACCTTTATGGTCTTGGTATCCATATACACATGAATACTCCCTTTAGGAGTAGGAACAGTTCCTTCAATCCATTTCAATCCACCCAGAGAAGGATTGATGGCGAACTCGCTATATCCCGGTTTAACTGGTTTTACTCCAAGATAATACTTACCTAACAGATAGATAGGACTTGATCCCCATGCATGGCAAAGACTCTTGCCGAATGGACGACCGTACATTGCATAATGCTTGCTGCCCTTATCCTCCGGATTATATTTTTCCCAGAAAGAAGTAGCACCCAGCTTCAGCATACCACCCCAGTAATCTTTAATTTCTTTCGTTACAGCCTTCTGTTCACCAAGAGCACAAAGAGACTCCAACTCATAGAAATGCATATACGGAGTTGATATCTTCATGATAGAATTATTCATCAGGACAGACTTCTTAACTTCCTGTTTCTTCTGATTATCCAGATAATCGAATAACACACCGAACATGTTTGCATAGCGGGTAACTGCCTCACTCTGTTTACCGTTCAGTCGGTTATGAACGAATCCCTGTTTCTCGTTATTCCAGAATGCAGGTTCCAGTTTTGATTTAAGAGAAGAGTACAGCTTGTCATACTTAGCCTTATCCTGTTCGTTTCCGGTAAGATCAGCACAAAGCGCCATTGTTTGCAGACTCTTGCAGTACAATATCTGTTCAAAGCTCAGTTCGCCGTGCTTATCCATATAACCATCTGCCCAGTCTACGAATACCCAGTCGCCAGTCATACCTTCCACCATACCATCTTTGTTAGTTCTTCCAAGCACATAATCCATCATGCTAGCCATCTTCGGATAGAGCTGCTGAATAAAGTGGCGGTCGCCGGTATACTGATAATAATCATACACACTAAGGAACCAGTAGAAAGTATAATCCATGATAGTGTTAATGTGAGAAGTCACCGGATCCTTACCACGAAGCAAATTGATAGTACGCCCTACTGTGTGAGCATCAAAGAACAAATAATAGTTCATCAGATAACTCTGAATAGCATCACCACTCCACACCCAGCGGTCACGTTTTATACCATCAATAAAGAATTCACGGGTAGTAAGATGCATTGTGTAAGCAGCCACATCCCATATTTTGTTTATCTCCTGATCACTGCAACGGAAAGAACCGCGATAAGTTTCAGGAAGAGATTCGTAAAGCATAGATGCTTTTGCAAAGCTCACTCCCGGATCAGTTACGATATATACATATCTGAAAGCCTTTGAACCCTGAACGGTATAATCTTTAGCCTCAGCATTATTCACCTCAAAACGATCAAGCGTTTCACAAGAACCTGTGCTCATTGCTTCCTCCTTAGATTCTCCGTAGAAGATGTTCACTTTTCCGTTACCTTTAAGCTGTTCAAGCTTAACATAACCAAAAGTCTCCTTGCCAAAGTCCACCAACACACCTTGTGTCTGTAGAACAACAGAAACCGAATTCTTTGGTTCGGTATTCAATTTAAACAGAGAAGGCAACTGAGCAGGATCATTAAAATTCCAGCTGGAAGCATCCATATAGGTTGTAGCCGAAGTATCCGATGCCTTACCCGATTCATCAATCCACTCCTTATCCTCGTAAGTTACCTTCCATGACTGATCAGAGAAGATTGTTTTACCTGATACATAAATTGCAGGTACCGTTGCCTGATTATGTACCTTTATATTCAGGCTATGCTTTCCCTCAGGAATAATCAAAGTTTTAGGAGCGCCAAACAGAAGCTTACCATCAAGCTTCACATTGTAACGACCTTCTACAGCAATAGTAATCTCTTCCGGTTTAAACAAGTTCAGTTTCTTTGAGAACTCCACCAACACATAGTGACTATCCATTTTCCAGAAAGGAGGAAAGAAAGCTCCCCTCTCCGTTCTGTTATTGTTCATATTATTACCGAGCCATATTTCATAATCGCCCGGATACCAAATCCATGTAGCTTTTTGTGCTTTCATTGAAGAAACAGAAAGAACCATTAAAAGGATTAATATAAAATTACGTTTCATCTTTATGAATATTAATATTATTTTTTCAACAAATATAGGTAATCCGACTGCAATCCGGCACGGTTACGGATGCTATCTGCCACCATCGGACCATTGTTTGTCCACACATTACCCGGACCGTTGGCATTCTTCAGGAATTTCTCCTTGTCACACCAGTTATCTTTTACCTCAATGAACGAAGAACCCTCATCTGTATATAAGTAAAACCAGTGGTTAGGATCGTGCGCATAAGGAGACAGTACAATATCATGCACGTAATTCTCGGCAACCACAGTTTTTGGCTGAGCGGAAAGCGTGTAGATACCGGCCACATCATGCATGTGAATAGCGTAATGATGAATGTTATTTGCAACCACCTTATTGTTACGCATGCAATTTACAGTCTGAGTCCATCCCCATCCAAGGTTAATTCCGGTGTATGACACATAACTGATTTCATTATGCTGAATAGTCACATCTCTTACAAAACCTGCACAGATAGCCACACATCCCCAGTCCTCGTTTGTTACATCCGTAAAATAATTATTGGCAATCAGCTGATCGGCACAAAGTACCCGGCTGTCGGCAGGATCATACGGTAAGTGCGATTCAAACGAAGGATCGTTAAACTTACCAGTTTGCAAACCATTACCGGCAATATCCCTGAAGATAGAACCTTCCACGCTTACATGCTGAGCAGCCTCAATAAAGTCGAGCCCGCAAGAACCTAAACGTTCAAAATTACAATTAGCAAAAGCAATATTGTTTGCACCCTGCACCTGAACGGCAGCAGGCGGACGACCAATCCATCCCTGATTATCCAGTTTGTGATTATTATCATCACGCACCTGTTTCGGATTCAATGTATAAGCATCCAGCATATACATTCCGGCTTGCAAAGGTACATGTCCTTTTTCAGACGGACGCATCCATGTAGTATAATTAAAGTGGATGCCTTCAAAGCGAATGTTTGAAACCGGACGATCAACCGTTCCCTCCACCTGAACCACTGTTTCCAAAGCAGGAACCACGGCAGAAACCGTCTTCATGTTCTCCCCTTCACGCGGATAATAATAAAGTCGGCTGGTCGCATTGTCATAATACCACTCACCAGGTTGATCGAGCAACTCTATAGCATTGGTAAGATAGAAAGCAGAGTTCACCCCCTTGCCCAACATTGGTCTCGGCCAGGGATGTTCAAACTGAATGCGGCTTTCGGGATTACAGAATTTAATTCCGGCAGAGTCACCCTGTACCTTGATAGACTTGATGCGAAGATTGGCAATCGCCCACATCTCGTGAAGCACCAACTCAGCATGACGAGCATTCATTATCGCCTTTACCGAACGAGCCGGCACCCAAAGGATTTCATTCTCCGTATCATTATTCACAATTCGCGCCATCTGTTTAAAATCGGCAACATTACGGGTACGAACAGCTTTCTTTCCGTTTATCCACAACTGACGGAAATCAGCCGTTCTCCCGTTAAAGTCAGGAACTTCTGTTACCCAGACTTTTCCTTTTGCAGCGGCAGGCAGACCTTTTACATATCCCGCCTTTTGCCATCCAGTAAGTGATGTACCACCACTAATAATTACCTTTTCACCTTTTACCGGCTCAATAACCGTAGGCGATTCTTTCGTGCCCGAATCCTCGGGACGGATAAAGACCGGTTCGTATACAGAGTAAGTACCACCCTGCATGTAAATATGAATACCGCCCTTAACCGACTCATCCTTTAATCTTCTGAGTTCACGCGCCTGTCTCAATGCTCCCGCAAGTGTAGCTTTCGGTGAAGCCTGAGTTCCGTTGTTGCGGTCATTGCCATGCACGGAAACCCATATATCAGCCGAAGAAGCCTTTGTTATCCCTAAAAAGAGAATAAGCAGGAGAAATGGAATACGTTTCATTTTTCTTATATTATCTGTTTATCAACATTCATTTATCGTGCCAATGGCATCCATACAGTCATATCCGCTTTACCACGGTTACCCCATGCATAATAAGGAATCAAGCGGATTTTCACCTTCTTTGAAGAATCAGAAACCGTTTTGTAAAGAGTACCCTTCCATGAACCCTCATTCATCAGTGAAGCTTCACCATCCAAAGCCACAATCGGACTTCCATCAATGGTTATCTTATTCGGAGTAAGCTGAATATTTGCAGGAATCAATACATTATCAATAGATTGTCCGCCTGCCACATCCATAGATTCAAGACAGTAAACCAGCGGTCCGCGTTTTACCACAGTCTGGTTACGAGTCTCTTCCAGCAACGGATTAGATTCCATCAGCTTCACAGTCATGGCAAGATTCAGTTCCACAACATCACCCTTCTTCCATATTCTGTTCACTTCCGCATATTTTCCGGCAGAAAGATCAGCATCCACAGATTTGCCGTTAACAGTCAAAGTCGCCTTTTCGCACCATTCAGGAATACGGAAATTCATGGAGAAAGCTTTCTTTGATGAAACTTTATCAACAGTTGTAACCACTTTGCCATCCCATGGATAATCAGAAACCTGAGTCAGTTTCAAAGCAGAACCGTCAGTCAGTTTGGTGTCAAGCTGGTTACCACCGTATAAGTTGAACCAAACACCTTTGTGAGAAATGCTATATGCATAATTCTGAGCTTCACATAAAGTACGCATTGTGTTTGGAGGACAGCAGAAACAACTGATGTATGACTGGCGCTCTCTTGGCCATCTCAGTGTATAAGGAAAATCTTTCGACAAACGCAACGGATTGGTGTAGAAGAATCTCTTTCCATCCAAACTAACATTAGACAAAACACTATTATAAAGAGCAGTCTCCATCACATCTGCATACTTCTCTTCACCGGTAGTCTGCAACATACGCCAGTTGAAAAGCATGTTACCAATATTTGCGCATGACTCGTTGTGAGCTGTGCTGTTAGGCAACTGATAAGCACGACCGTAAGACTGGTGTACTTTCTGAATAGAATCCGGTTCGTAGCAAGTACCATCAGGAGAAGTACCATCATACAAAGCACCGCAAGCACCTGTTACATACATCTTCCGGGTAACAATATCCTTCCAGATAGATTCCAGATTATCCATCAGAACCTTTTCACCTGTTTCAGCATACACATCAGCCACACCGGCATACAAATAATTTGCACGAACAGCATGTCCCATTGCAGTTTTCTGATCGCGGAAAGGAACACGATCCTGATTATCATCAGTACCATTCTTCACCATACCACGAATATTAATCAGGTTCTTTGCAAGTTCCAGGTAACGAGAATTACCGGTTGCACGATACATCTCAACCACACCCATGTAGTGAGAAGGACATATAGCATTGCGGGCAAGTTCAGCCGAAGCAGTTTCGTAAAAGTAACAAAGGAAATCAGTTGCCTTAATAGCAGCGTTGAACAAAGTCTTCTTTCCGGTAGCTCTGTAATGTACACAACCAGCCATCATCAAGTGACCAAGATTATAAGTTTCAAAATTCAGACGGTTAGCAAAAGCACCCACCTCATTGGCACCACCCACTTTTGTTCCAATAACAGTCTCTTTGTGAGCCTTGTGAGAATCGACACCTTTATTTTTTTCTTCGATAATAACCGGAGTATGAATATATCCGTCTTCGCGTTGCGCCTTCACGATAACAGCAACAGCCTTATCCATCAACGCATCCAGTTTCGGATCTTTATTTACCGCATAAACAGCAGCCACACCTTCCAGCCATTTATAGAAGTCGCCATCGTGGAAAGGAGGTCCCCAATGCTCACCCGGACACACACCTGCAGCCACTTCAAAGTTACGGAAGCCATGCGAAATCTCAGGAGCATTCCATGTATTCCACATGCTGATAAGCATAGTGTCTTTGCAAACGCGGAATCTATCTCCCCAAAAGCCGTTAGTCCACTTCACAGCCGACAAATCAACGTTAGTTAGTTGTGCATACTTACTTTTCGAGGTATTCATTAAGGCTTTTTCCTGTGCCGGCAAAGCCATAAAAGCCGATAATAAACCAAGTGTAAGAAGTCCTTTCTTTATCATTTCTTTTTTCGTTAATATAATGTGTTAACTATAAGGACGAAGAAATGATGGTTTTGTAATGAGGGAATTTCTATTTCATAAAAAACAAGTTCTTAAACCACATATATCTTAGATTTACAAAAGCTTTCTTATATTTGAGATTCGATATCAAAAATCAACATAATTACTAATTAAATAAATTTACTCCAGCTTCATAACTCCATCTTTTTAAGGAGTTGTAAAGTTCTGTCTTCTCAAAAATTGCCATTGAATAAGATGTACGTAATAAACTTGGAAGAGTTTTTTTTGTTGCTGCCACATCACTTATCAATAATGCTAATAAGTTAATCATATCATGTCCACAACAGATTAAAAAAGGATCTTCCTTTTCATAAGCATTCGTTTCAACAAAATTTGGCACACTATCCAAGGTTAATTCATGTTTTTTATAAAGCGATTTAATATTTATTTTGCTTATAAGCTTATTTCCCCAATCAACATCCTCACAAGTCGGGCCAAAAATATAACAATATGGCAAATCTTTAAATTTATATTCAAGATTACAACTGTCATTCATCAAACGAATAAAACCTAAGTATGTTGCTTTAAATAGAGCTTTACTTATAATGTTATTATAGTCTTCTATCGGATATTCACACATCATAGTTTTATATGCTTCTGAACTTAACATTGTCATTTCAATATCTCTTTTATCTGTAAAGAAAATATTACTTTGTGTCGAATAGCTTGGATTATAAAATAAATAATCTCGATCTCTTATTCCTATTATATTAGAAGATACTTTTAGTAATTCTTTAACAGATATATCAACACTATCACAATTTTCAAGCCCATTATCTAATTTTGCTGCGTTAACACTAACCGTAGAAGAATTAAAAAGCTTACGATATATTTTCACATCATCTGGTCCTTCAACAAGTATCCAAGTTTTTAAATCAGCTCCTATAGAATTTAAAGCAAGTCTAATAGTTGAAATAATGCTAGAACTTGAAATGCTATTTTGTAATGTATCCATTAATTTTGATTCTTATAAAGTTTATAAAGATCAGTCACTAAATCCCATCGATCGTTAATAATCTGAGGAGAATGAGTAGCAATCATTATATCTATATTCATCAATTTTGAAATATTATGCAAATCCTCAACAAAAGATAATTGCCAAGCTACATGCAAAGAAATTTCAGGCTCATCAATTAAAACAAGCACATTATTCTGAGTTTGAAACAACAATTCATATAATAGAACAACCTCATGTTGTTCTCCAGAAGATAATGCTTTCAATGCCAATGGATCACCTTCATCGGTAACAAATTCAAACCCGCATTTCTCATTTACAATTATTTTCTTAAATGCAAATCTTTTTTCATTAAGAATCGTAGTAAACAGCTCTAATTTTTCTAGTAAATTATCAAAAAAAGACAACTTTTCTTCTGTATCATTTAAATAGGTCGTTAACAATAATGCATTATCATCACTATAAGAATAATCTTCTAAAGAGACGTCAAACAAACCGTATTTTTTAATACTTTGTTGTTTTCCCTTTATTTTCTCATATCGATTTTCAAAATCATCTTTTGATAGTAGATTTATTTTTTTATCATCTTGCATAAGCCTTTTAGGAAATGTACTATCTAATATTAGAGATTTTTGAAATGCTATTGACTTACTTTCTCTAATTAATGTTTGTAAATCTTTAGAATACTCTTGTATAGTATTAGTATAGGTTATATTCCCTTCTAGAGATGGGTAGCGATGATTTTCTTTCTTACGTAATAATCGCTGTTCTTTAATTAGATAAACTTGAATAGAATCTAATATTTCTAATATTTCTGGCTTATCAATCTTATAACTTTTTATCCCTGCAAATTCATGACTATTTAAATCAAGCAATTCTTCTTTTGTGTGCAAATTTCCAGTTCGACGGTCTTCCCAAAGGTTATCAGCAACTCTTTTAATAGGAATCATTCTCTCTATTTGTCTAAATAAGACATCTTCATTCGCGCTAACTTTACTAGATATTTTCTCATGTCCTAATGATTCCAATGATATTAACAGTTCATGAGATGTCACCTCTTTCTTTTCTATTTTTAGATTAGATGAATCATCAAAAGTTATAGATATTGAACTAAACACAAGCGATTGTAAATAATAAAGTTGTTTATTAAATACGCTTTGAATAATATTTAACACTGTTGTTTTCCCAAAGCCATTAGGACCTGTGATAATAGATAAACGTTCTTGATTATTCAGTGCAAATGAATAATCGAATCGATTAAACAACTTTTCTATTCTTATTTCTTGAATTTTCATATTCATTATCATTTTATACAAATATCTATCATAAAGATATTACTTGGCAAATATATAATATAATTAACAATTTAAACTACATCAACAGTAATAAAACAAATTATTGCAAAATATATTTTCCCTCCATTATATATAAACCATTTATTCTGCAGCAACTTCTAACTTTTTATAAGCAATTCAATTAGTATTAAAATTCCGCATCTCCAATTTATAAGATAATCATTGTTAATATATCTAATCCATTCTAATAGTTTAAGCCTATTCTTTCTCAAGAAATAAATCTCATTTGAACGATAAATTATTTTCTTTTAAACTGGAAAATATTTTCAACTTCTGCCTGTCTCATAATTTAGGTATTTCTCTAACTTTCATTATCAACTCAAGTCCAAGTGCATCGGTTATTTTTCTAAGAGTATCGATAGATGGATTACCGTTACCTTTTTCTATAGCTTTAATTGTCCGAAGACTAACCCCGGAAATATCTGACAAGTCTTGCTGAGTAATATTGAGCAAGACTCTTCTGTCTTTTATAATATCGTAGAAATCCATAAGTGCATTATTTTGCCTATTTGAAGCAAATATAGTGTATTATATTAGATATAAAACAAAAAAGTGCAATATTCTGCATATTACACTTTCCTGTTTTATATATTTTAAATAAGCTAGAAGCTGTACTCCCCCTCAATCTTAACAACAGCATTACCACCAAAAAGAACTTTACCATCTACAGCCTTAAGCTTCACAACATTAAAAAGTTCCTTTTCTCCGTTCTGTTCTATTGAAACAGGTTGACCATCCCAAAGTCCATTCTTCAGCATGTAATATCCCATTGCAGAATTGCCGGAACCAGTTGCGGGATCTTCAAGGTAACCGAATTTAGGAGCAAAGACACGGGTTCTGATTTTATTTGATTTATCAGCTACGTCATTGGTGAAAACGAGTATTATATCTATATCGTTATTAACGCAGAATTCTTTCAACTTTAGTTCATCAGGAAATAGACCAAGAATGTTATCTAAATCTGTAATCGGAATGATTAATGTTCTTAAGCCGGCATCAATCAACATAATAGGGTGTTGCTGATCGATGGCTTCTGGTGAGGTTCCAAGAGTAGAAGCTATATCTGCGAGGTTCGGTTTCACATCAAGATATTCAGGATCGGGAGCTGTTATAAATACTGCATCAAGAGACTGGAGTTCGTTATATACTTTCAAATCTCCTTTATTGGTTTTAATGGTGATTTCCTTTACCTCTGCCAGTTCCTTATTACTATTTATGAGATTGTACATACACGCAATGGTTCCGTGTCCGCAGAATTCCACTTCACATTCGGAAGAGTAGTAACGCAATCTGTATGCATTATCAGCAAGCGGCCTGCAATAAACTACTTCGGACACAAATCCTTTATGGTCTTTTGCTATGATCAGCATCTCTTCTTCTGTTAATTGCTGATCTTTTTCAAGGTACAGACAGGCGGCAGGATTCCCTTTTGACTTTCCGCTTGTAAATGCATCCAGTTTTCTGTAAGTAAATCGTTTCTTAGTATCAGTTTCAGAAGCTACAAACGGTTTTTCTGATTTCGCCTGATTAGCTGTAGTTGTTTTCTTTATACCGTATTTGCAAGCTTTCTCCCATGCTGCCTTTCTAGCCTGGTATTGCTCGTATTGATTTTCTAAATAATTGTCTGCCATAAACTTTTTACTTTCTTATCTGATATAATGCTTTTCTATCTATTCTCATCTATATTTGGAGAACATTTATACGTATTATTTTCTAGCTTTGAGATGTTATCCATTATCCGTTCCAATACACTATTCAGTTCAATTTTGGTAGGGATATCTTCAAAGAAAATATCTTCTAATTCAGAATTCTTACATTTAAGTAACTGCTTAATTAATTTTTTAGATGCTTTTATATATTCTTCCTCATCCTCGCAATCATATGATAAAAGGCCAAACTGTAATGTTAAATCATGATGAAACCTCTCTGCTTCATATATAATTGCTTCATACGTTTCATCGGTTAAATCGTCTGTATCCATATAATCTCTATCTAAATTAATTCCATTTTATCAATCCAGCTATTGAATCTAGGGCATTTTTCTCTTATCTTATTAAGACCAAGGTCCGATGCAAGACAAGCGCCATACACGACTTTCAAATAACCGGGAATTAATGTTTCTAATCTTTTCGATGGAGCAGTTGTGGCACCATTATTTATTTCTTCAGGATTATTAAAGCGATTAATAATACTTTCCAATTCTGCTAAATTAGCTTCTTCTGGTTCAAAATTATTCCTAAAGATATCTATATCACAAAACAATAAACCTTCAAACTCATGTAACTGCATGTAAGGGATAAAACGTTCACGAATTTCGGGGGATAAATCACTGCGCATTGCTTCTTCCAAAAAGTCGAGCCGAGCACTTTTATCCACAATACTTTTAGCTTCCTGCCATCGAGGATAATTATACGAATCCTTTATTCCATAATAATCAAACAATGTTGTAATATAAGCAGTAGAATCATGCCGAAGATGCGCTTCTATCTGCTTCTTCAACGTTCCCCAGGCAACAATGCCTCCATGAGTTGATTTTATTGTCGGCATTTCAATTAAGATATCCTTTGAAAAAAAATAATGAAACAATACATCTTTGCAAAATTCCTGTTCAGTTGGGCCTTCATTTATTATTATAATCCTTTTCATTGCGGCTGTCCCCCTTTTATAATGTTTTGCTTCCACAAATCGCCCAAAGAATAGTCCTCCAACCACTGAGAGAGATCAGTGCTTGATAAACGTTGCAATGTTGTTTCTCCATTATTCTGATTTACGGTTATTACATCGTCTGGTTCAAACAAGCTTACCAGATCAGTGCTTTGTGTAGCAATAATTACCTGAGTACCTTTTGCAGCAACAGATTTTATCATGCCGGCTAGTTTTTGTATCGCCAATGGATGAAGTCCTAATTCCGGCTCATCAATAATTATAGAACCGGGCAAAACAGGTTGCAGAAATAGTGTAGCCAAAGCTATGAAGCGTAATGTTCCGTCCGACAAATCTGTTGGACCGTAAATTGTAGAACTGTACTTATCCTGCCATTGCAAACGAACAGTTTCAGAAGCTCCCGGATGAAAATAAAAGTCAGAGAAGTAAGGAGCTATGCTCTGAATCATTCTTAATATACGGTTATAAACAATTGGGTGTTTATCTTGAATACTCCACAAATAAGCTGCCAGATTATCTCCTTTTTCATAAAGGAAATAAATATCGTTACGTATATTACTATCTTTATTAAAAGGTGAATTTTTTCCTGTATCGTGAAAATGGTATTTCTTAATATCTGTCAGGTACTTTTTAATATCATCACCTCTTGACATGCCGGTGTAAGACTTAATCTTGGCTTCATTCTGCAATTTATTAATATGAAGTCCTTGCTTATTATACCAAATTAGTTCATTAAGAAAAACAAAATAGTCGTCTCCTTTTTTCAGGTCGAATGAATAAGCATTGTACCCAAAAGAAATCTTTGCATTAATCTCTTCTGTTATTTTACTCCCTTTATGAAGCATCTTTTCAACACCACCATTCAGGGCTACATATTCCTGAAGTTTCTGCTCGTAAAGACGATTCAGGAACTCAAAAAAAGATAAAAAGTTACTCTTTCCGGAACCATTGGAACCAATAAGCACATTAATATTGCGGAGTTCAATATCCAGTTCTTTGAAAGACTTATATCCTTTAATTACTATTCTATCCATGATCTTTTTTTACGAAGTTGATTCTGTACAACAAATATATAGTTTTTTATATAAAAAGAAAGATAAAAGGCAGGTTAACTGGTCCTAAAAGAAATATCTTCCCCTTTAGCCCAGGCTTATCTTACCATTTTCTGATATTCTAAAGATATAGAGTCCAGATCAACAATTATATCATTAACAAGCACAAATGGATTAGTATCACTTCACAATCAAAGCCCTACAACCCTTCCGGTTTCCCCCACTTATCGGTCAAAGCTTTCAGCTCTTTGCGGGTAATAGGGATAACAGTTCCGTGACGAGGATGGAAATTCATTTTCACCTCGCTATCAATTACTTTAAAATGATCTAAGTCTGTGCTTTCTGTGAACTGGTATTTTCCTTTCATGTATACATCATACATAAGGATATATTTATTCGAGTTTATCATTTTAAAGACTCCGGCACCTTCTACCGCTTCTTTTGTCTGTTGCTTGTAGTCGTCTTGCTCTGCCCATTTACCTGAAGTTAGTGAACGAGTAGTTGCCTTCTTTATTCCGTTTCCATTGCCCTCTGTTTTATAGAAAAGATGAAAAGCACCGTCTTTATAAATGATGTCTCCGTCTATGCATGATTTTCCGTTGGCTGGCAGGAACAATGGTTTTGGCTCTCCTTCCAAGTCTGTGAAATCTTTGTTAGCGTAAGCGTAATAAATAACATCTGCTCCAGCTCCATATTGCATTGACCAGTAAATCATGTATTTACCTGCTTTCTTGTCGAATATGGTTTGTGGTGCCCAAACACGTTTCAAATCTTCCTGACCTTTATAGCGTTTTTGTATGTTTACTACGGAATGTTTCCAGTTTATTAAATCGGTTGATTTCAATAACACCATTGCACGATTGGAATCCCAGCCATTAACGGCTGCCATATCAGTCAGCACCATATAGAAAGTCTTGCCGTCGGCTCCTCTTAAAATATGCGGATCGCGCACGCCTCCTGTTGAACTTATTACTTTGGAATCAAGTATCGGTTCATTTCCATTCAGGGCATAATATGAGTAGCCGTTATTACTAATTGCATAGCGAACAGATTCCTCTGCGCCTGTATTGCCTGTAAAGTAAACAAACAGATAAGCAGCATAATCTTTTTCACGGATAACGGGTGTATGTGCTTTTACTCCAACAAGGATAAGGAAAGCTAGCAGACTTAAAACAGATCTTTTCATTTATAATAGGTTTTGTGTTTAACAATAATGCATCAAAGATACTACTTCTATTTGTATCTGAAAAAAGAAAAGTGCAATCTGTTCGCGATTATACTATTCCTCAGAATATTTTTGTTTTCTCGGTATAAGTCTAGCAGTTTGGCACTACGTACTTACAGAAATCTTCGTTGAAACTCTCAATAAAAACAAAAAAATAAAAAGTTACTGCTACCTGCTACTAAAATTGAATAAACAGCCCTGTTTATAGGCCTTGCAGCCAGTAGCAGATAAATTTTCGATACATTTTATCTGCTACTAATTTAAGACATCTCCCACTAGATTTGCCACCTTTGTTGTTTACAAGAATGCAACCGGAACTTTTATTTTCTCCCTAGTAGTTTTTTATTTTTCAGGCGGGATGTTTATGTTATCTTGTACAAAACAAATATTTCTTCTGTACAAAAGAATTAATTGTTTTGTACAGAAGAATGCATTCTTTTGTACAAGGATGCACAAATTAGTCTAGTGATTTTTTTAAAAGTAAACCGAAGTTTAGCTAAACTTAGGGCTGATGATTACAATTTGCCTGAAGGTAATCAGAGAATAATCCGTATTTTTGCAAACATAAAATATATTTAAATATGATAGAGACATTTCAAGCTGAGGACAGATCTATCTGGAGAAATTGGCTGGAAAGCAATTTTCAAACACAAAGAGAGGTATGGCTTATCTTCCCGAATAAATTATCGGGCATAAAATCTGTGTCATATAATGATGCTGTTGAGGAAGCTTTATGTTTTGGATGGATTGACAGTACTGTAAGGTCTTATACAGAAACCAGCACAATACAACGCTATTCGGTCAGAAATCCTTCAAGTTCTTATTCTCAATTAAATAAGGAGCGGATAGCATTGTTATACAACAACAACCTGATTCATCCTCTGGTAGTGGATTCAATAAAAAACATCATCAATCAGAAATATACTTTTCCGGCAGATATTCTCAATGAACTCAAAAAAGATTCTGTTACGTGGGAGAACTATTGTCTTTTTTCTGATTCATATAAGAGAATTCGCCTTGCATACATCGAAGCTGCCCGTAACAGGCCGGAGGAATTTAATAAACGATTGAACCACTTTATAAAAAAGACAAAGGCTAATAAATTAATTATAGCACGAGGGTCTGAGAAATATTATTGATAGAGACTGGATAAAAAGTCAAACGATGAAATTTTTATTAGCAAAAAACAATGAATTTAGTAGCAGATAGCGAATTTTAGTAGCAGATGATTTGTATCACAAATTTATCTGCCACTAGCTAAAAGTTCTATAGACACAGGGATTTATTCAGTTTTAGTAGCAGGTAGCAGATGATTTTGTATTTTTTGTTTTTTAGAAAGAAAAAAGCCTGCTAGAAATTTCCAGCAGGCACTTACACAAACTTTACTTACTTAACAACTGATATAACAACTTATCCAGATCTTCACCAAAAAGGTTTCTGGCAACGATAGTTCCTTTTGAATCTACCAGAACATTAGATGGAATCACTCTTATGCCATACTTGGTTACAGCATCACTCTGCCAGAACTTTAATTCTGATACTTGTGTCCAGTCCAAATGGTCGTCGGCTATGGCCTTTACCCATTTATCTTTTGTTCTGTCCAATGAAACGCCCAGGATATCAAAACCTTTGTCTTTGTATTTATTGTAGACTTTTACTATTCCGGGATTTTCCTTTCTGCAACCGGAACACCACGATGCCCAGAAATCAATGAGCAGGTATCCTTTACCAAGGCGGTTTGACAGGCTTACAGTTGTGCCTTCAGGGGTTTTTGCCGAGAATTCAGGAGCCTGCTTTCCTACAGCTACTTTATCCCATGTTTTAATCAGATTATTGAGAACCTGCACATAGTTTGTTTTCTGTAATGCCGGAGCAAGCAGTTTTATATTTGCTTGTATCTCGGCAGGTGTCAGTCTGTAGGAAAAATCTCTGTATAATGCGTAAACAGCCACAATAGAAGAGGGATGTTGCTTAATAAACTGATCAATCTTCACATCTTCCTGCTGTTTATACTGAACAAAAAGAGCGTGCTGAGCCGAACCATTTACCTGTGTATTTCTATACTGATCTGCAGAATCGAGCTTTATTGTTATCTGATTCTTATCCAGAAACAGCATGTAAGGACTATCTTTAGTACCTAAAGAAATACCATAAACTTCGGGGAGCACTGCTTTTGTTGAGAAAGAGAATGTTCCTTTCTGTATGCGTGCCGAGTCAATAACAGTATAGTATTTATCTATAAACTTGTGCAGATACACTTTTCCTGTTGAAACTCCATTTGTTGTGCCACTAAGATGCAACGTACTTTTCTCTTGCGCATGTGCCAAAGTAAAGGCTAATGCTGCAATGCCTAGTGCTAAAATTCTTCTTTTCATAAGCTATAAGTCGTTTTATAATAATCGGTTAAATATTGATCAATCCACTCGTCCAGTTTCTTTAGTTCTTCAGGCTTTACTCCTTCAGTTCTCCATTTGCTGATGTATTTCTGTGACTCGGCAATGATGCGATTCTCTGCCGGATCAAGTGTCTGAAGGATTCCTTTGTTGTCTTTTGAAATTAACGCCGCTAAATTAAGATAATCTTCTCCTTCTCCACGGTCTATCGGGAACAATTTTTGCTTTAATCTGGATGCCCAGTCAAAAAGTGGTGCTGATGCTTCTCCTTCCGAGGTCAGAATCTTTGGCAAATAGCCTTTACTGTTTACCAGAATAGGAACAGCAACTGAAGTGAGCGGACAACCCAGCACTGACCAAAGTATAGTCTGCGATGCAGGTTCTTTGTCTTTTACTCCCTGAAATACCAAAACTGAAGTTGTAAGATAACGGGGAATGAAATCACGAAAAGGAACCAGCACTGCTTTACTTCCATCCGATGGTATATTATTATATAAATCGACTCCGGTTAATCCATGTTTCAGACTGCGCGATACTTCTTTGAGGATAAACTGATAAGAGATTTCCTTTTTCAGAGAAGCCTGATAAAATAGTTCCGAAGCTACATCAAAGCGGGCCAGTCCTTTATCACGTGCCCTGTCTCCCGAGAAAGAGAAGTTGGTTCGGATTATATATCCAAAAGGGGCTGCACTTTCGTCATTGGCATCATACTTCACATATTTCTTATCACTTGTTTCATAATACGCCGCACCACCGTGAGCATCAATTACTCCAAAGTTTGAGCTGGCACGAATTGGGCGTGGCAGACTGTCGAGCAAGTGTTCAAAATCACCTAATGAAGCACATGTTTGCAGAGCTAGTTTCATGATATAACCATCGAGTCCTTTCTCGTCTCCGTCCAGTCCGGGATTCAGATTGTAGGATGCTGAATTGATAATGGCAAAGCCGGCACTGTTATGGCCACCGAACACTCCCTTCTTACCAGAATCACGGGTGCTGACTACTGCCACATAAGGATATTTACCATCTGTAAACGACTCAAATTTATTGTTCGGATCATGAGTATCTCGTTGTTTAAACAACAAAGGACGACCATCGGCGGTAAACTTACCCGAAATTACGGCTGTAGTACAAGCTTCTGCTTGCAGAATACCTGCAAACAGAAGCAATATATAGATAACAAACTTCTTCATCTTATTATAATGCTTTATTAGTGTTAGTCTCTGAATCCGGAAGAGGGAATATGTAGTTCTCTGCTGCTGGTGCTACCGATGAAGACTGTAAGCTACTACTTCCTTTGGCCGGAATAGTTAATAAATCGCGTAACAAATCGTTTGATCGGAAGCCTTCACCCAATAACTCAATTCTGCGTTCCTGACGAATAGTTTCCAGCAAGGCTGTATTTGTGTTTTCTGAACTTGCAGGGAATACAAAACCTGCATCAGAACGCTTATGAACTGCTTCAAGCAGGTTAATAGCCAAAGCACTGTTATTGGTTCTCAAAGCAGCCTCAGCATAATTAAGCAACACTTCAGAATAACGGATTACAGGTATATAATCAATATACGGAGAAACCTTTGCGTATTTCTTTAAATAATATTTGCCCGACTTCAGTTCTACCAGATTACGGCGCGCATCACTTGCTCCCCAAAGAGCAGAACCAAGTATGCCGGACGGATTCAGATAATATTCCCTGTTGGCATAATAGATATATGCAATGGCTGATTGGCCACTATAAGAATCGGAAGCTGTGGAAGGCATTGACAAGATAGACTCCGTAGATGTAAGGTTTGAACCAAACAAAGACGTAATATCACTCTGCAAAGCATGTTTCACACCTGTTGCAGCCGAGAATGGCGCTACTGTTTGAGGTACAATCTTCTTAGCCTCGGTTATCACTTTCTGAAAGTCGCCTTTATTGAGATATACTCTTGTTTTCAAGGCTATAGCTGTATTCTTATGAGCTCTTGTAGTATTGAGCAATGAAGATGTATAAGAATCCGGCAGATTAGCTTCTGCAAAATCAAGGTCTTCCAGAATCTGTTTATACACTTCTTTCACTGTACTGCGAGCCAGATCGTTATTTGCCGATGTTGTTTCTGCCTGCAAGCGAAGAGGTAAACCTTTTGATGCTCCGTCATTTTCTGTATACGGACGGGCATAGATAGTAACAAGTGTATAGTAAGAAAGTGCTCTTACAAACTTAGCCTCAGCAATATACTGCGTTTTCAGAGCATCACTTATCACTCCGGTGCTTTCTGCCAGTCCATCAATAATTATATTCGCATCATTAATGGTGGCGTAAGCCTGTTTCCAAGTATCATTAATGTCATTGGAACCCGAAGTATAGGAATTGTTCCAGCTTTCGTAGGCTGTATATGAGTTCCCTGTTATATTGATAAAGTCTTCACCGCGCACATCAAGATACAGGTGAATGCGTCCACCATAAAGACTTCCGCCTTTCAAAGCTTTATACATTCCGTTAACCAGACCTTCTATACGGGCAGGAGTTTCAAATATACTTTTAGCATTTAATGATGTAGCCGATTCAGTATTCAGTTCACTGTTGCAACCCGATACAGTCAGCGCTAAAGCGAGTATCAGTCCCAGGAATGTGGGTTTCTTATATATGTTATTTATTATTCGAATCATAATATACTGTTTTTATGTGATGTTATTAAAATCCTACATTAACTCCGAAGGTAAATGTGCGTCCACGTCCCAGTGAGTTACGTTCCACACCCGGAGTGGTGTTTGAATTACCATTAACCGATGATTCGGGATCTGTACCTGTATATCCTGTTATCAAAAAGGCATTGGATACCTGTGCATAGATTTTAGCGGAACTCAGATTTACTTTACTCAGCAGGTTAGCAGGAACTCTGTAAGCCAGCAACACATTTTGCAATCTCAGGAAGTCTGCTTTCTCCACATTGGCAGAGATTGGGAATGATGTACCATTGGAAATAATGTCATTATAAACCAGTCGGGGGATATCAGTCACTTGTCCCGGAGTGGTCCAGCGATCAAGAATTCCGGTATAGTTGTTATAGGAAGTCTGGTCGCGCAAGGTTGCTTTCGTACCATTCATCACATAATTTCCACCTGCATAGGTAAAGTTCAGAGTCAAATCCCAGTTCTTATATTTCAGGTTACTTACCAAACCTCCATACCATTTAGGAAGAGCGTTGCCCAATACATAATAATCAGATACTCCGATGGCAGGAGCTTTTGTTCCGTCAAGGTAAGTCCAGTTGCTTTCACCCGATGGCACTACAGCACTATATTGTACTTTTTCGCCCTTACCATTAATAAATATTCTGCGACCATTTTCAGGGTTTACTCCTGCTGTCTTTGCACCAAACAGGCTACCTACAGAATAACCCACACGAGTTACATTGTTTGCATTGGCAGAAGTATGTGTATAGCCGATAATGTCTGCATTGTTGCCAGCCAGTTGAGTTACTTCATTCTTGATGCCGGTAAAGTTGAACGACACATCCCATGAGAACTTCTTCTTCTGAATCAAAGAGGCGTTCAAAGTTAGTTCCACTCCCCTATTATACATTGAACCTACATTGGTTAAAATAGAGTTACCCGGAATTCCTTTTGAAGGAGACTGAGGTGTATCCAAAATCAATCCATTCACGTTATTATTAAAATAGGCAACTTCAACAGACAAACGCCTTTTCAGCAATTCCGCATTAAGCCCGATATTAGTCTGGTTACTGGTTTCCCAACTTAGCAGAGGATTACCCGACTGGCTGATTGCCCAGGTAGATGCTGATCCGTAAAGTGAAGAAGAGAATAAATCGAATGAACCAAAGTCATCTGTCAGATTACCATTACCCACGCGTCCCCAGCTGGCATTCAGTTTCAATTGATCAAACAACTTGCCGAAAAAGGATTTTTTGAAAAACTTCTCCTGAGAGATTACCCATCCACCGGATATACCACCAAAGTTTCCGTATTTATGTCCCACGGCCAAGGCAGAGTTACCGTCACGTCTTAGGTTAGCAGTGAAAAGATATTTGCCTTCAAAATCATAACTCAAACGAGAGAAATAAGAGTAAAAGGCTCTTTCACCTAAGTAATTGCTGGCAGGAGAATAATTGGTCCATCCTCCCTGATAGTTTTCAAAGAAATCATCCGATGCTTTAGAAGCTTTTGCTCCCCAGATACTTGTTTTGTATTTCTGAAAGTCGGTACCCAACAATGCGGATACATGGTGTTTATTATTAAATACCTGATCATAGTTCAAGGTATTGGTAAAAGTCTGGTTATCTCTCAAGGCAGATACATTAGTGGCAGAACCTCCGTCAGCATACCCCGAAGAACCAAATTTAGGACTTAAAAAAGTAACAGTCTCTGTTTTCAAACGATCTATAGAATAAATGGTATTGAAATCCAAATGCTTCAACAGCTTAATATTTGCACTGATACCACCAATAAAACGGTCATTGTCAGATGTACTGCGACTATATTCAAACAAAGCCAACGGATTATACAAAGCGGAAGATGCTAAGTTGTTACCTGAACCCATCTTACCTGTGCTACTCAGATTATAACTGCCATCGGCATTGTAAGGACTCACATTAGGAGCTGTGGAAATGGCCATACGGGCTGCACCAACCAGGAACTGGGAAGAACCAGGTAAAGAACCCGAGCTGTTGGCTCTGTTGTTAGTCGTATTATATGACCCATTACCTTTTATTCTTAACCATTTATTTACTTCATGGTCAATATTGAAACGGATCCCCTTACGTTGGAAATCATTATCCACAAGAAAACCTTCCTGATTGGAGTAGTTGGCAGAGAAATAGTAATTGGTCTTCTCTGTTCCTCCAGAAAGTGTTACCACATGATTATGAGATACTGCTGTACGGTAAATATAATCGTACCAGTTTGTATCTACCAGTGAGCCATCGGCATTATATGAAGGGAAGAATAACTTAGAGCTCACATTATCATTGTTTGCATTTCCGCTCAGAATCTTTGAATTCAGCACCGCTTCATTCTTTATATCAACATATTGCTGTGAATTGAGAAGTTTGGGCAGACGAACAGCATTTGTAATACCTACCCAGCCTTCATAAGTTGTTTTTACTTTGCCGGCCTTACCTCTTTTGGTAGTAATAAGCAGCACACCGGCAGCAGCACGGGAACCATAAATGGATGTTGAAGCTGCATCCTTTAATACATCAATAGATTCTATATCAGAAGGGTTTATATCGGCTAAAGGGTTATTAGGAACATCCGTAGTGGTAGAAATATTTCCTGTGCTTACAGGAATACCGTCAATTACAACCAAAGGATATGAACTCAACGAAATAGAGTTCACACCACGGATACGAATTACCGGAGGGTTATTCAGCAAACCATTTGGTTCAGCAATACTAACACCTGCAGCTCTTCCCGATAATGCCTGATCAAAACTCTGCACCGGCAGTTCTTTAATTACATCACCATTGACACGGGCAGCTGCTCCCGAGAACTCTTTCTTTGATTGAGTGCCGTAACCCACAACCACCACTTCATTCAGACGGTTCACATCTTCAGTCAGTGTGGCGTAAACAGGCTCTTCAGTATCATATACATCTATATCCTGAGTGCGGTATCCTATCAGGCTTATTGATAATGTGAGCGGAAGCTTCTTTGACGTTTTAAGTTCAAACTGACCGTTGATATCAGTCGATACTCCCTTTGTTGTTGACTTGATTAATACAATGGCACCAATAATAGGTTCTTTAGTTCGCTCATCAACAACATGACCTTTTATGGTTGTTTGTGCATTCACTAAACCTGAAGAACTTAGCAAAAGAAGTGCAATAATAGAGACTATAGTCTTCCCTGTCAGGAATGAAAGTCTATCCCCGACTCTAAAAAATATATTTATCATAAGAAATTCTTTATTTAGAAGTTATTTTGTTTTTGCAGATGACAGGTAACGATTATCTTCTATCTGCTTTCTTTGGGATGCAAGCACATCCTCTGTTGGTTTAAGGAAACCATAAGTGTGATTGTGAGTTAATCCGTTGTTCAACACCCAGCTAATAAATTTCTGTACTTCCGGATTTGTTGTATTTGAATAAATAAAACCAAAGTTTTGAACCGGAATAAGATCAACCGACTGGCTTTCCAGTAAAGCAATCACCTCATCAATATTTTCTGATGCCAGAACTTTACGTTGCTCTTTCTTCACATCAAGCGGAAGCAGAGCAATGTTATCCTTCAGTTTACGGGTATCAGTGTTAAATAGATAGTTCAGACTGTTGAATGTTATCCCTGTCTGATCTTTTTCTACTGCATTAATCAGGAAAAGATCATCTCCCGAAATCTTTTTACCCTTGATATCGGCCGTATTATGACCAAAATAAGTAGCAAATGTAACCGTTGCAGCCGATTTGCTATTACCTGAATAGACTGTAGCCTTATTTGCTAATTTAGAGTCTTTCACATCATCCTCATAAACATCTTCTCTGAAAAAGAGCTCTTTCAACTTCTTCTTACTGAGGTTTCTTTTGTTTAACTCAGCCAAATAGGAATTATTCTTGCCAGCCACAGGAAGAAGAGCGTATCTGCCCACATAAATCACTTGTTTGTCCGATTGTAAAGAGTCATTATATACCTGCACATTCAAATCAACCGCATCATTATCTGCATTTTTATCGGCCCACTTAATCTGAACCTGCGGATTTACTTTTTTATATTCGGTTATCCATTTTTGAACCAAAGGAGTTGTAAACTTTGCACCTTTAATGTAAATATCAGAAGTGTTTTTTTGTGCATGTAAGCTTGCTGTAGCTACCAACGCTACTATCAATAGTTGTATCCTGAAATTCTTCATACCTTAAAAATTTAATTGTAATACCTTAACTTACCTAATAACATCAATAATTATCTGCAACAACACATTCCCATGACTAAAGGAATAATTTCGTTTTTTCTGATTAAATACTTCATAACCTAATTTGTTCTATTTTACTTTTGCAAAGGTATCTGAAGTTGAGTTAAAGGACAATACCGCAGATGTGGCATTTTAGGGGGTATTATATAGCATAAATGTGGTATATAAAAATTCCTTCTTAGTTAAAAATAACTGGTCTACTTACACCAATCATCTTTTCTAATTAATATCAACAGGGTTATATGGTATGGTGAACCAGAAAGTAGATCCTACTCCTTCTTCAGAATCAATCCCAATCTTTCCACCCAATTTATACACAATCGATGCACTGATTGACAATCCAAGTCCCGCCCCTTGAGTAAAAGAATCTAATTTAATAAAACGATCAAAAATGGAGCTTTGTTTATCTTTAGGAACACCACACCCGGTATCCTGTACATAAAAGTACAACTGATTTTCCTTTTTGCGATAACCAAGTATAATTTCCCCCTGACTAGTAAACTTAATTGCATTATTCATCAAATTATAAAAAACCTGCGCCACCCTGTCTCTGTCTGTATGAACCACACATTCCGGGAGTTTCTCTTTGAACGATATTTTAATAATACCCTTTTCTGTTTTCAGCCTCATTGATTGTTCTATTTCACTGATCAAAATATTAATATCAGTATCAGAATATACAAAATTCAATGTTCCAGCTTCTATTTTCGACAGATCAAGAACATCATTTATCAATTGTAGCAATAGTTGATTATTGCTTTCAATAATATCTGAAAATTCCTTTTTACTCTCATCATCCAAATCAGGATCCGAAACCAAAATCCTTGAAAAGCCTACTATTGCATTCAACGGCGTACGTATTTCATGACTTATATTTGAAACAAAGGCCGATTTCATCCGGCCAGATTCTTCAGCTTTCTCTTTAGCCTCAATCAGGGCCTGCTCTTCCAGTTTTCTTTTTGAAATATTAATGGTAACCCCGGTAATAGTAACAGGATTCCCATCATAATCACATTCACTCACTATAGCCTGTAATGAAAACCAATCATATCCTTTTCCAGTTCCATATATATCACACCTCACATCAGCTTCCATTTTATCAACTCTTCCATTTATCAAATCATCAACCAATGCTTTTACCCATTCCTTATCATCTGGATGCACCATTGCAAGTATTTCATCAAGCTTTTTAACGAAAAGCTCATTCTCGGGATTAGTATACTTAAGATTTAAGGATTTATTGTCATAAATAAGAATTTTGTCCTTTACTTTAAATGTCCACGGAATAATCTCACCGGCATTGAAAGATAATCCAAGCTGACGATTCCTGAATTCCAATTGCTTTTGGACTGAAACTAGTTCTGTGATATCCATTCTGGTAACCAGTATATAAGCTGAGTTATCTCTTCTTCGGACAATTGTCTTCAGCACATTGGTTGTATAGACTTTATTATTTATACAAGGGAATTTATCTTCATAACAAAGAGTGCCTCCATTTCTTATCAGGTAATCATTGTCTCCCTGAAACTTTTTACCCATTCTTTCACCAAACACTTCAATATCCGTTTTCCCTATTGCATCCTCCGATTTAATTCCGGTAATCTCTTCTGCTTTTTTATTCCAATAAGAATAACGAATCTCCTCTCCTACCTCTTTTACATAAACCGGAACAGAAATGTTATCAAGAATGGAATCAAGCAACAATCTTAATTCATCCTTGGCTGCATTTGCTTTATACTCTTCCGTTTTGTCTGTCAGGAATACATCAAAAGTACCTTCCTCAACATTTGGGTATAGTAGAACTGTATAATAACGATCTGAACGTTCATGATAATGGGCCCTCTGGAAAGATTTATTCTGCTCAATAGACTTTTGGAAAAGACTTAAAACAGCCAATGGAATTATATACCCCAATTCATTACAAGTTTTTCCCACAATATCACTTTGCTTTACTCTGAATTCTCTTTCTAAAGATGAATTTATTTCTATTAAGAGAAAATCTTTCAGTTCTTTATTCTCATCGTATAATAAATCCATTTTCACATAAGGAATAGGCGAATTAGTATACCGTTCCTTGAATTTAGCAAGAAGAGCAATCTCTTTATCCTTTAGTCTTTTTGTTTCTTTAAAAGACCTGATTCTTGATATAACGATAAATAACAGAAAGAGAAAGCATACAGCTATAACAACAACCAAATGAATGTGTTTTTCAATAAAGCTGAGAGGTCTATTATAATAAACAGCATCTTTTGGAAGTAGCTTTTTACTTATCCCAAAGTCGATTAAATGGTCATAATTCAGACGTGCACAAGCCTCATTAGCATATTGAAAAGGAATATCTTTCGCATCCTTTCCGGCAATAATCTGGTGTAAAACATCTACCACTTTTGCAGTATAATTGTCAATGGTAGAGTAAAAGCCACCAGCAAATATTACATGATCCGTTTTAGAGTCGAACAAACTAAACACCGGAGTATTGGCAAAGGTACTGATAACCCTCTTTACACTTTTAGCAGACAGAGAGCCTTTTGATGTATTAATATCAACATCTTTATTCCATCCGTAAAACAGTATTCCCGTATACTTATCCAACTTAGAAAGTGAATCCAGCAAATCTTTTGTTCCAAGTTTCTTTTGGTACAAACCGACTTTTGTAAGCTCTGGAAAATTTATTTTCATTGTCCTGTTAAAACTGCCTATACTATAGATGTTGCCATATTGTGAATTGGTTATAAATGCAACTCTTTTCATCTCAGGCATCAACTTTTTCATTAACTGAATAGTCTCTTTTATATATACTAAGTTATATACTCCCGTTACATTAAATCCTTTAACAGCCTCCTTATTAGATATCAGTTTATCAGAAGTTATTCTCTTTTTTGAAATAAAGTTCTGCAATGAAAGAGTATGATGGTTAATCAAAGTCAGTACAACAGGAACTTTCATCCATGATTGCGGTACAGTATTGCGATAAAGAATCCATCCTTTATTTCCAATAATAACTATAGCTTTGGGTTTCTTGGGATAATTGCGGTATAAACTATCCATTTTTTCATTAACATTCTTCACTGAAGAAAATTCAAAATTGCTTAGAGATTCGATATTTATAGTAGTATTCTTTAGCCTATATACTGACTTCGTTACAACATCCTGAATATTTTCTGCCCATTCATTCCTCTCAGTATATGAATTAAGAACTAGTATATAATCATTATCTGAAGCAGCCTCCGCTTTCACACAAAGGAGCAAAAAAATGAATATAATTTTAAGGGTGCGAAAGCTGTTCATACTAATTGTTTTTTACAGTTTTATTTCTAAATCATTCAATCATTAAGATGCGAAGTATCATACTATAATCACATATCACTGCTTCTTTGCCCAAAAGTAGTGAACTAAGTTTATATTTTAAAATTTTTCTATTATTCAAGAAGATTCAGTTATCAAAAACGCCTATTAAATCACTCTATTTCAACATATTAAAGACTTCATATTTTTTGAGAGGCAGACCTTTTTTAATAATTATTTAGAATTTATTAAAAAAAATAAGCTAAAATATAGTATACAACCATTTATTTTTAAACAAGCATTACTATACTTTATTATAAAAAAAAAGAACTATATCTTTTACTTTTTCTCAACAATAAGTTATTAAACCATATACTTTCCCAATAGTAGTAAGATGATACTATCAGATCTGTAAGTAAGCTACTTTTCAACACAATAAATTAATATTTAAAAATAGAAACCACAAAAATAGTTACTTACAGCATTATTCCTTTATTAACCTGAACTAGACGACAATTCTCTTGTATCATTCCGAATCATACTCACATAGCTTTCTTCTTCCGATTAGCTAATCGGATGTAGTTTTATATCTGATAAGGATATGATAATAGTTAGAAGTACAAAGTCAATTGTGTGCAATGCTCTCTTCCAAATTTGATTGAAGATTTATTGAGGGAAAAGCTTATGTCTATTGATGAAGAGGGATGGCCTGCACTCGACTCCAACAAAAAGATTCTGGTTGCGGGTAAAAAAGAAGACTAAAAGAGGATTAATCCGAAAAAACAAATTATAGAGCAGGGACATTCAGACAATCTGAACAACCTCTGCTCTATTTATGTTTTACTAAACAATTACTTACGATCTTTCGCTATCTGAACTGCATATACATTTTCCTGTCCTTCAAAGTTGGCACGGAAGATGATCCATTTATTATCCGGCGAGAAATGTACATTGGGCTCAAGGTGATAATTGTGACTCTTCATGTTCACAAGTTTGGTTGAAACCAGTTTGTTTCCTTTCGGTTGGAACAGATATAACCAATGGCCCTCAGAAGTCTTGGCTACAGACGTTGCACTTCCGCCATCTCCTGCCATAAGTGTTTCACCCCATGAGGTTGTGTAATGCACGGACCACTCATTGCGTTGTAATTCATAGCTTATTTCCTTGCCTGTTTTCAAGTCCGTTTTACCTACATAGAACTTCTCCCCTCTTGGTTTCTGAAGATCAAAATAGATGGCATCTCCTTTCGAGCCAAACCATTCATGACCGGCAATCTCCATATTCATGGTGCGCTTGTGAATCAATTGAGGTTTTCCACCTTTAACAACATCAATGGTCCAGATTCTATCCACTTTATGCCACGGTCCTTCGTGACAGAACATCAGCAAATGTGGGTCGGCGGGTGAGAATTGCATGTGATTGAGCCATTCATTCTCCGAATAAATACGCTTCAGAACACCTTTTTTAGTGTCGATAACAAACAATGTTCTTGGGAGCTTAGCCTCGTAAATCATATTGAAAAACTCGCTTTTCTGAGGGTGTGCCTTTACAATCTCGGCTTCTTTTGGGTTAGAAAATACTCCTGCCAGCAAAGAGCCATCAGCATTTACCGTAGTAATATCCGATCTTTCACCTTGGGGGAATACAAATATAAGCCTCTTCTTTCTAGTTTCTGTGTTTAAGGAAAACACGCTATCCTTTATCTGATAAAAGACTTCCTTGGTGCGTGCACAAACTATTTCTGTCTTCACAGGAGATGATTCGTGAGTGAGCTGCTCAATCTTTAGGGTATTCAGGTCAACCCAATACATCTGCAAATCTTTTGCATCGGTATTATAAATTTCCTGCCCTTTGATGTTAGGCGCCTCTCCTTTTCTGGAGCCACCACAAAACACCATTTTATTGCCTATAAAAGGGTTATTATGGAAATAGAAACTCATATTAATGCCATCTCTACGGGTTAGTTTAATCACTTTATGCCCGGTGTCCTTGTCAATCCATTCGTTTGGCATGTGTTTTCCGCCGGTTTCCATTACCGGTGTTTGTGCTTGCATGAACTGCGCTACGGCAAATAATGCAATCCAGATAATACTTTTCTTCATTTGCTTCTATATGATATTAAATTTCTTATTCAGGCTGATTTTAGGGCCAAAGATAAGAATGTTATGTTAATCTGTTGTATCTATTATTTATGAAAGAGAGTATTAGTCTGAAAAACTAATGAGTTTATTCTATCTCCTGAAAGAGATTAATGTTGGGTTGTACAAGCTAGCCTACCAGCCTGTACAACCCAGATACCTAGCTTGTACAGGCTAGCACCCTGAGTTGTACAAGCTGCAGATAAAACCCTTAGTAACATTACCTAATACGTCTTTGAGTTTCTGCTAATCAGAAGGCGGAATAGATATACCCTGAACTGAGAAAAAAGAAAATCCTCAGAAAGTAAAATACCTTCTGAGGACTAACCCAAACTTAACAAAAATCAATTATTTATCTAATGCCGGCCATTGTCCATTGACAATAGGCACTTCTTTTAACTGCTTAGGATCAATCTTCATGTATTTAATACGCTGGCGCCTCCAGGTATAAATAGCATGAATATAACCATCATTGCCCTGTATTATCGAAGGGTAAGAGTATTGACCAATAGGTGAATCTTCAAGAATAAGTGAAGCAAACCACTTCTTTCCATCTTTTGATACGGCAATGTTAAGTGGCGTGCGTGCACCTTTCTTAGCTCCTTCGGGAGTTTTAACGTGATTATAGATCAATGCTTGGCGACCATCTTTCAATGTTACCGCGTCCGTACCCGAGTTGTTGTTAGGCAGATCTATAAGCTTCATCTCACTCCAGGTCTCGCCACCGTCTTTCGACCACGCTTCGGCTATTGCACTATTGCGGGTACGGCAAAGGATCTGTAACGATCTGTCTTTATGGAATAAGATACTAGGCTGAATGGCATTGACTGTCTTTCCATCATTAATAGGTTGTGTCTCGCGCCATGTCTTTCCTTTATCTTCAGTAAACTCAAAGTGAACTTTCCATCCTTCTCCTTCAGTACTTGTGGGACAAACTAGTTTATTGCCGATAAGAACCGGTTTATTTTTAATCGGTCCAAGGATATTCTTTGGCAACTCTTCACGTTGCGTCCATGTTTTTCCTCCGTCGAAAGAACGGATCAAGTAGCCTGTCCAGTCACCCACATTCTTTCCAATCTTAAAGAACAACAATAGTTCACCGCCGGGTACCTGAAAAAGTACCGGATTATAGCATGCCTTGCGCAAAGTATCACTCATTATACCATCGGCCACCTTTTGAGGAGCAGTCCATCCTTCAGCCGTTTTTCTGCAAACCCAGATGCAAACATCAGGATTTCCTTCCTTTGTTCCTCCAAAGAATGAAGCAACAAGTCCGGTTGGAGTGTCGGCTATTGTAGCAGCATGTGCTTGCGGGAAAGAAGCGTTCTCGTAAAGGAACTCATCTTCTACAATTCCTTTTCGCCAAGCTCCTTGACCTACGTTCATATCAACGCTGAATGAATAGTCTCCCGAGCCGACTTCCCAGCGGGTAAGATAACCTTCTTTTCCCAGATATTTCACACCTTTGGCTTTCGCAACAGGAATACCCCCTTCTTTTATCATTGCCTTATCCGAAGGCAAATAAACTATTGCAGTTGCATTGGCAGGAATAGTGATATTCCAATCCAGATGCTTCAGATTCTTTTTCCACTTGCTCACCACTTTTCCGTAAGGAGTCATATAAGAAGCGTCGACATCACTCAGATCCTGAATCTCGAAATTCGGTTTCATGATAATCTTCTTAAAGCCTGCTTCCTTTTCATCGGTTTTGATTCCGGCCATATTTTCGTAAAAGAATGGAATCAAATCTCCAAGAAGCATTACGTGATTCTTTGAGTTCATCTTCGGTCCGGCAGTATCACCGTTCCATAACTCCCAGATTGTAGTCGCTCCCTTTTTAACCATATATCCCCAGCTTGGGTATGTATCGTTAGAAGCCAGCATATATGCCACATCAGCACGTCCCATCTTACACAATTCACGCATAATCCATTGCGAACCTACAAGACCTGTGCAGATATGTCCTTTGCTGTCATTAATCACCTTATCAACAATCTGCTTGCTTACTTTTGCTACCAGATTATTAGGAACCATGCCAAATGCCAGCGGAAGTAAGTTGGATGTTGCCGAGTTATTCCCGTAGAACAAGCTATCAGTATTAAAATATTTCTTGTTGAAGGCATTTTTTACATTAGTGGCTATCGCATCAAACTCTTTGGCATCTTCAGCTTTATTCTGTAATGTTGCAAATTTGCTCATCAAAGCAAGCATTTTATAATAATATGCAGTAGAAACCAACAAGCCGTCTGTCTGACGCTTCGGGTCTTTTGAATGAATCAGTTCAGGAGATTCAGGTGGCACACACCAGTCGCCATATTCATCACGAGTCATAATACCCTCTCTCAGGTATTCCTTCTTCATGTGATCCATCCATTTCTTCATGGCATCATAGTTCTTCACGATAGGCTGAATGTTTCCAAACTGTGAATAAACCATATCAGATGATAAAAGGAATACGGAAGGCCACGTAATATTATCTGTATAATAGTTAAGATAAGAAGGAGCTACATCGGGAATACAACCATCTTCACGTTGTGAATCGTTGATATCATTCATCCACTTACTGTAAAGTTGTCCGTTTTCCATTACAAAGCTTTCACCAAGACAGCCTACAGCACGATCGCCCAACCAAGGCTGGCGTTCGTTTCTCTGCGGACAATCAACAGGCATTCCTTTATAATTGCTACGGATCCCCCAGAAAGCATTTTTGTATATCTGATTAATGATAGGATCAGTGCAGCTGAAAGCACCTAGTGTTTCCATCTCATCACTGACAACCTCACCCACAAACTGGTCTAATGAAGGTTTGTTTTTGCATCCGGTAATCTCAACATAACGGAAGCCATTATATACAAACTTAGGTGCCCACTCTTCCATTCCCTGACCTTTCAGGATATAAAGATTAGTAACCTTGGCATCTCTGAGAGGTTCCATGTAAAGTTCGCCGTTCTTCTGAAGAACTTCAGCAAAACGAAGACGGACAGTATCACCGGCATCACCTTTCACTTTTATTCTTAACCAACCGGCCATATTCTGTCCCATGTCGAGAATATATTTCTTGCCCGGAAGTTCTGTGATAGAAACAGGGTGGATTTTATCTACAACCTTCATTCCTGCTGTCATTTCAGCACGAAGTGTTCCTGAAGGAAGGGTAACTCGCTGTGCCGATTCCCAAGAAAAATCATTGAATCCCGGTTCTGTCCAGTTTCCAAACTCTTTGCGGGCATCGTATACCTCGCCGTCATATTCATTATTACTGCGAATTGGACCATCGGCATTAATTTTCCATGAAGTATCACTTCCTACAACATCTTTTGTTCCGTCATTATATTCAAGTACAAGGACAAGGCGCACTTTTGGAAAACCAAATGTAGGGATTTTATAGTTCTTGAAATTCTGACGCATAGTATAGAAACGTCCGTTACCAAGAGTTACTCCCATTGCATTAGCCTTATCTTTCAATAAAGCTGTAACGTCGTAACTATTATAAAGAGTCGTTTTTCTGTAATCGGTTGGTGCAGGTGCAAGAACACGATCACCAACTTTCTGACCATTGATATACAATTCATATAATCCTAAGCCGGAAATATGAACAGTGGCATGCGCTATTTTTTTCTTCGGAGTAAACTCCTTACGAAGATAACGGGCAGACATGCGTGAGAACTGAGTATCTGAATCCCAAGGCATCAGTTTATCCAAACCAATCCACTGAGCCTTCCAGTCATTTTCTGAAAGAAGTCCCATGCTCCATTGAGCAGGTTCACTCCATGAAGTGTCTCCGGTATTTGTTGTTACCTGGACTTTCCAGAAATAACGGCCGTTACTTTTCAACGGTTGCCCAGCATAAATTATCCATTGAGACTGAGAAGACTTAACAATGTCGGAGTTCCATACATCCCCTTCACCGGCATTTAGTTTTTGCATTGAAGAAGCAACTAATATCTGGTAAGAAAGCTGAGTCACCCCTCTATCGGAAGAAGAAATGCGCCAACTTACACGGGGAGATTCTGTATCAATCCCAACAGGATTGTTCAGCATTTCACAACGCAGATTGCTAATGCTTACTCCGGCATAAGCCGCTACTTTCAGAGAAAGCAGACAAACGAGCAATAATAAGATCTTTTTCTTCGGCATTGTTATCTGATTGTTTATTTTTTATTCCATTTTTCCTGTGCATCAGGAAGTGATTTCCAGTCTTGTTTCACGTACTCTTTAGAAGCATCGGTCACGATCAGAACCATATCATTACCAGCACGGTAACCACTGTCATTAATAAATTCGGTAACTTTATTATCAAATTCACCAACATATTCCAGCTGTCCGTTTACAGGGCTATACCACCATGCCTTTTTCTTTGCACCGGAGATTTTTGTCAAATCAATCTGAGCAGGACGATTTGTATAGTTATAAACCAACATATAATCGTTTCCACGAGTAGCTATAATTCTTTCATAGCGCTCTCCATTTGTTCCGGCTACAATAGTCTGGTCTGGCACTCTCTCAAAGTATGGGAATGTAAGCATCAGGTTCTTTAAGTAGTTCATCTGATTCATTCCCGGATCTTTCAAAGCATCATACCAAGGTTTTGTTGCACCATAAGCTCCTCCTACTCCATTCTTCAACATCTGCATAATTGAGTTGTGTCCGTAAGTATGTCCGAATGAACCGGCAAAAACAGACCAGTAAGCATAACGACGTATATCATTAGCAGTCCAGAGAGGTTGAGTTGTATCATGCAATCCCTGAGGTATTTCTTCATAAACAGGTTCACCATCAATTGTAGGTTTCAATGGCTTCATAGCAAAGCTTTTTTCCACATAACGCCAGTTGTCTTCTTCTGTGTTTTCCTGAATGGTATAGTCTCCGTCTCCAAGACGCTGACCGTAACGACGGTGACCGGATTGAAACATGTTAAAGTCTAGCCAAGATTCATTATTAAACCAAATTGCAGAAGTAGTTCTTCCTCTTGGGTGGAAAGTCATCAGGTGATTCTCATCATTAGCCTTTATAGTTTTGGCAAGTGTATTCCAAACAGTAGGTTTCACATCACCACGGATATCTCCTCCGATAAACCATACAATATTAGGATTCTTTTTATAGCGATCGGCCAGGAACTTACCATAAGTCTGAGCATCTTTTTCGCTGACAAGGCCTTTACTAACAGGAGTTCCCCAAAGACAAACCAGACCTATATAAATACCTTTCTTCTCGGCAGTACGTACTATGTAATCTATATGGTCCCAATATCCGTAAACACCTTTTTTATCAATGTTCTTAAAATTAAAGCCATCAGGCAAAGCCCACTGACCATAAGTATTCATTTCAGGCATAGTATGCATCAACATTATCTGAACCATATTAAAGCCCTTCTTGCTACATTGTTCAAGATAATATTCCACTTCATCGCGGTCAAGACGTGCAGGCATAAGCCAACCTGTGTCACCTAACCAGAAGAACGGAGCACCGTTAGCCTGTTTCAGATAACGTCCACTTTCATCAACCATCAATTTCCCGTTGTTCCAGGGAATATAAGTCTTCTGTGCCTGAATGTTTCCACAGATTCCTAAAAGGAACAAACATGTCATTGCAATGACTTTGCTTCTTTTCATCATTATTGTTTATTTTTTATAGATTACGTATTCTTTTCCAGCTTTCGTATTCAAATCATACAGATAAGTATTCTTCATGCTAAGTTCTGTAAGCTTCGTTGCATCCTTAACCAAAGGTGAAGGAACAGAAGGCACTGCATAAAGTGTATTTGGATTCTCGCCTTTTGCTTTTTTCAATCCGTTTCCTTTCAATGGGGTAAGTGAGCGCAAACGACAGTTACCTCCGATATGAGATTTAATAATTACCTTGTCTACTTCCCCATTCTTCCAACTGATACCGAGTTCAAAACCTCCACGAGCAATTAATCCGTTGATGTGTCCTTCTTTCCATAAGGAAGGAAGAGCCGGAAGTAGATAGATAAAACCATCATAACTTTGCATCAGCATTTCTGCAATACCAGCTGCACAACCAAAATTGCCATCAATCTGGAAAGGTGGATGAGCATCGAATAAGTTTGGATAAGTACCTCCCTTTTTCTTTTCGTTACGAACCAAAGAAAGTTGATTTACTATAAGCTTATAAGCATGATCACCATCCAGCAAACGTGCCCAGAAACATACTTTCCAGGCCATAGACCATCCGGTAGAAGGATCTCCACGATGAATCAATGAAGTGCGGGCAGCCTCAAATAATTCGGGGGTGCGGTAAGGAGATATCTGATTACTTGGGAATAATCCGTAAAGGTGAGATGCATGACGATGAATATCCTGTGGATCGTCCCAATCATTCATCCATTCCTGTAATTGCCCCCAACGACCAACTTGCATTGGTGCCATTTCATTCAACCTTTGTTTCAGATGAGATGCGAAATCAGAATCAACACCCAGTAAGCGTGAAGCTGAAATAATCTCGTTCCAGAGATCAAAGATTAACTGATTATCCATTGTACAACCTGCAGCTGTAGTTGCTTCTCCCTTACTTCCTGCATGAACATTTTCAGGAGAGTTGGAAGGACATACCACCAGCCAGTTATGTGTAGGTTCCTTAACCATTGTCTGATCAAAGAATACAGCCGCACCTTTCATGATAGGATATATCTCTTTAAGGAACTTAATATCACCTGTATATAAGTAGTGCTCCCAAAGATGGCGGCAAAGCCATGCTCCACCAGAAGCCCACATGCCGGAAGGAGCTTTATCCACAGCACCTGTTATTCGCCAGATATCTGTGTTGTGATGCAATACCCATCCGTCGGCACCATACATTATCTTTGCAGTTTCCTTTCCACTTTCAGATACTTCCTTTACCATATTAAACAATGGCTGATTCAGTTCTGTCAAGTTGGTTACTTCTGATGGCCAATAGTTCATTTCTACGTTGATGTTGCAGGTATATTTACTATCCCAGGAAGGAAGAAGTTTATCATTCCAGATTCCCTGAAGATTAGCTGGCTGTCCTCCCGGTTGAGAAGAACAGATTAGCAAATATCTGCCAAACTGAAAATAAGTTGCTACTAAATGAGCATCATTTGTCTGTGCAAAGTTTTCTATGCGTTTATCTGTGGTAATACCTGCCTGTTTGTTTTCTCCCAAATAAAGAGAAACACGGTCCATATATTTTCTGAAGAATGAAACATGTTCTTTTAGTACGGTATTATAATCTCTGGTAAGCGCTTTCTCCAAAAAACTTTTTGCACGCTCAACTGAATTACCTGAAATATCTTTATAGTTAACAAAATTTGTTCCAATTGAAACATAAAGTATAGCTTCATCTGCTCCTTCTACAGAAAGTGTTCCGTCTTTATACTGTACCTTTCCATTCACAGCCTTTACAGATAACCGGCCCTGAAATTCAACTTTACCTTTCAGACCTTCATGCCATGAGGAGACACCGGAAAGTGTTACACAATTATTTTCGGTATCAACAACCACATCCTGATGAGGTGAAGTAAAGAATGCATTGAAAGTAATCTTCTTTGCAGCATCTGCTGATAACTTGATCATCACTACCTGATCAGGAAAAGAGGTAATCATTTCCCTGCGGAAGTGAACTCCATCCACTTTATATGAGACTAAAGCACGAGCAGAGTCAAGACTTAATTCTCTGTAATAATCTGTGTAACGAGTGTGCCCGGGAAAAGCAATTCGCAGGTCACCAAATGTTTGGTAAGGCATGCCTGAATTTGTATTTGCCATGACCTTTTCTGTTGCCAGTGTCTGAGCTTCCAGATACTTTCCGGCAAAAACCAATTCCCGAACCTTAGGAAGAGATTTCAACGCATCAGGATTGGCATTATTATTCGGGCGTCCGGCCCAAATAGTTTCTTCATTGAGCTGAATCTGTTCTACAGAAGGATTACCAAAAACCATTGCTCCCAAACGACCGTTTCCTAAAGGCAAAGCTTCCGTCCAGGTTGCAGCTGGTTTATCATACCACAACTTATACCCGCTTGCAGTCACCTTAATGGGTAACAACAAGAATAGAAAAGAAATAAGATAAATCAACTTGCGTTTTATATCATTCATATTATTCATCAATTTAAAACGTTTGGATGAAAAAAGGTCTTACTTATTCAAACTATTAAGAAGTTTTTCCAGTTCCTCAAAAGAACGGATTGCATTCTTGGGAAGCTTCTCTCCTTTTTCTCCAAAGCTAAGCATATTGGTTGTTGGTTCTATAGTGACTTTGCTTTCATCCTGCATGGATTTTTTCAATTGAAATACATTTGCAAAGAAATCATATACAGCATTGCGTTTGTTCGGTCCGAAATCATGTGCTTCTTCTGGAAGATGAACATTTGTTACCTTATCAGCTGCACCATAATATTCATAGATATGCTTAATATAAGGAAGTTCCAAAGAAGGAACCGTGCTAGTCCAATCATTACCATCAGAAACAATCAACATTGGTTTTGGAGCATTCATAGCAGCCAGCTCAGCATTTACGGTACCTCCACAGGATTGGAATATAGGTAATCCGCTTTCACAAGGACATCCACCATCAAAGTGAGAAGACAAGCTAACAACCGGAGCCAATGCTGTGTAACGTTTATCAAGAACTGTAAGCAGAACAGTTTGAGAGCCACCACCCGATCCACCATTCACTCCAACTCTTTTTTTATCAACATCCTTACGGTTATACATAAAATCGAGAATGCTGATTCCATTTAGAGCTTGAATAACTTGTGCCGCACTCTTTTGATGTGCCTCTAAAGGAAACTGTAACATGGATTCACCCCATGCAAAAAGATCGTAATCCACACAGATGGCACCCATGCGGGCAAGTGTAGCCATACGTTGTTGCTGGTCTTTACGATAGCGACCATCCAGGAAATGTCCGTTTGGACAAATAATTAACGGAAACTTCCCTTTAATAACGGGTTTATAGATTGATCCACAGACATAAAGTCCAGGTAGTGTTTCAAGATAAAAGTTCTGAACTGTATATCCATTATAAACTCTTTGCTTTGAAATTACAGGTTTAGACACTACCCGCGCATTTAAAAGAACATCAATGCCTAAACGTTCTCTAACCTCTTTGCGCAAGCATTCTTTTCGGGTGTTCCATTGCACAGAATCCTTGTAAAGGCTACTTAAATATTCCAGCATTTTTACACCATCGGTGTCTGTGCGACGGGCATATTCATATTTCTTTATTTTATATAAGTTACCTCCCTGCTTCACGAATTTATAGTCGAAAGGAGCAAGAACGTTACTCAGACTTTCTTCTACGGAATAAGGACGGATACGTGAATCGGCATAATCAAGCATCTTCCCATCCACAACTACTTCTGTCCATTTAAGGCGTACATTGAATCGTTTCGAAATATCCGTCAGCACTTCTTTGAGTGGCTTCTGATATTTATTATCCGAATTTTGTTTTATCGAATCCTGTTGAGCAAAAAGAGTATTCCCCGAAAGAAATAGTGCTGCAGATAATATGACTACTTTTATATTCATTTTATTCTTTTATTATGAGATTTTCTTTTGCATATACACTCTCTTTATCTACAACCAAAGGCAGACGACCAAAATAATTATGCATTAGAATAATATTTTTGTTTTCTCCCCCCAAAAGAAGAAAAGATCGGCTTCCTGCCTGAGGATAGCATCCTTGAATAAGGCATTCTTTGGAATCGTATATTTTCAGGAAAGGAGTATCTGCTTTGGGAGTTTCAGTCTTTATATTATTCAGTTCCAGATTCTGCGAATTAGAGAATTTGAATGAAGCACCAATTCGGGTATCAATGCGAACATTGTTTAATTCCAGGTTCTTTACCTTATCGGCCTCCAAGCCGGATTCCGATTGGATATTTATATTGCTCAACGTAACATCACTGATTGGCATCTCTTCTATACCCAATATCCTGACTGCGCTATTAACCTGAGTTCCGGTTAGATTAGAAATGTGTATATTACGAAAGATTGGTGTACGATCAGAGACTGGTTCTTTATCCATTTTACTATAGAATAAGCTGAGAACCACCGCTTCACTCTTAATATTCTTCATCACAATATTGTCAATACGTATTTCTTCTACTACTCCTCCACGACCGCGGGTAGACTTAATACGTATTCCCCGGTCTGTACCATCGAAAATGCAATTAGAGATTGTCACCTTTCGCACATCACCACTCATTTCACTGCCAATCACCACTCCTCCATGACCAGACATCATAATGCAATTGGTAATCGTTATATTCTCACAAGGAACTCCAATCTGGCGAGCCTGCAAATCTCTTCCTGATTTCAGAGTAATACAATCATCCCCTACTGATATAAGACAATCCGATATGTGTACATTCTTACAGGAAGAAGGATTTATCCCATCTGTATTTGGTGAAGAAGGGTTATTTATCGTTATTCCCTTTATGGTTACATTTTCACAAAGTTCGGGATTCACAGTCCAAAAAGGAGAATTCACTATTGAGATACCTTCAATTTTTATATTCTTGCATCGGATAGGCTGAATAAAAGAAGGACGAAAAAAACGACGATCCAGCACTTCTTTATAATCCGCATTGGTCACCTTATAGAGATCAGTATCTTTATTTGCACTGTCCCACATAGACTGGTATTTATTCAAATCACGGATTCCGTTCTTTTGCAGATCAACCAGTACTCTATAAAATTCTGTCCACCATTTCTTCCCCTGGCCATCAATAGTACCTTCACCTTTAATGGTTATATCATGCTGATCGACCGCATAGAACAAAGGACAAAAACTTTTCATCATTACTCCTTCATACCTCATATCAACAAAAGGGAGATAGTCATCAAAGTTATCAGAAAATAATAACGTAGCACCTGCTTCCAGTTCAATAGTAATATTACTCTTTAACTTCACCGCTCCTGTAAGATACTTACCGGAAGGAAAGAAAAGAGTACCACCACCTTTAGCAGAGAGTTTATCAATTGTTCTATTTATCAATTCTGTATTCAGCTTCTTTCCGTCAGCTTTAGCACCGGCTTTGAGCATATCCACTCTTTCCGCATGGGCAAAAAGTGTCCCAAACAAAAGAACAAAAAGAAGGGTAAAACGAATTTGTGTTATTCTCATTATCTATCAATAAAAATGATTATTAAATTTTTACGGTAAACATTTGTTTTCCACTCTCTACAAAATGCTTCTCTTTATTGGGGAGAATGATTGTAGCCGAACAGTTTACCGGAATTTCAACATTCAAAGTGAAAAGACCATTCTCAACTTTCCAGTCCACAGATACTTTCCCATAAAGAGTATTATAGGAAGCAGAAACATATTTCAGATCACCCACAACCTGTGGATTAATTATCAACTTCTGAAAGCCCGGTTCTGCCGGTACTGATTGTATTCCAGCCAACCAGGTATAGAACCATTCATCAATCTGTCCCATCATAAAGTGGTTCCACGAAGTACCTTCTCTAGGATCCCACTGTTCTGTGAGTGTTGTTGCACCATACTTAACCTGAAAACCATAACCCGGTGCATCTTCGTGATTATTCATCTTGTACATTACCTCATTCAAACCATTTCTAGCCAAAGTCTGGAAAAGATAACGGTTACCAACATCACCAGTTGTAAGACGATTACCATGTGCCCTGATATCTTTGACTAGGTTTGCCAATACATCTGCACGGTATTGGGGTTCCACAATATCAAGAAACAAAGGAATGGCATTAGAGCACTGACTCCCAGTACCATACTGACGAGTTTTTACATCAAAGAATTTATCATTATATGCCTTCTTTACTTCTTTAGCCAATTCAGCATAAAATTCCTTATCTTGCTTATTCCCAATCATATCAGCCGCCTTACTCAACAGCTGAATATTCCAAAGATAATGAGCTGTACCTACTAAAGGAACAGGTGTGTTACGAGAAAAGCCAGCTCTCTTACCATCATAATCATACCAGTCACCTAGTCCATGATTCACAATATGATTATCTGCACGTGAAGTAAGATAATCAACATATCGTTTCATGGCAGAATAATATTTTATAATAAGCGAATTGTCACCATAATATTCATAATACATCCACGGAAGAATGACCGATGCGCCACCCCATTCAGGAGAATCCTGGAAATTTCCTTCAAACTCAACATATTCAGGAGCTATACTAGGTACCAATCCATTGGGATGTTGTGCGTCACTTATGTCCTGCATTACCTTAGGAATGAACTTCGTGAGGTCATAATTAAAGAATAAGCCAGGACCATTAAGATGAGTTTCTTCCAGCCAGCCCAGTTTTTCTCTGTGCGGACAATCAGTAAAGACGCCCTGCATATTACTTTTTACCGCCATATTGATAATGCGGTGAGCGTTATTGAATATTGTATTGGAACAGTTGAACTCGCCTACCTCCTGGGCAGAGTTATAAACAAAGCATGATTGTATTTTCTTTATCAAAGGTAGATTAGCCTTTGTTTTATCTCCTTTGAGGCATGCACCTTCCACCTGTATATATCTGAATCCATAATAGGAAAAACGAGGGTGCCAATGTTCATCTCCTTCTCCTTTAAGGGTATATTCATAGTAATGCTTGCTACCAGTATTCTTCTGACTAACCGTTCCATCCGGATTTAATGACTCACCGACTGTTAACCTTACTGTTGCTCCTCTTTTACCGTTTACAGTTATTTCAGGAAAGCCAGCAAGATTCTGTCCCATATCAAGCACAGATTTATCAGAAAGGCGATTGATACTCTTTACATCATAATGTTTCATTATCTTTACCGGAGCTGCCTGTTGTGAACGCAACCTTCCTTTAGGAGCCTGTTGAACGACAACCGGTAACCAGTTACTGTCATTAAAGCCCGGCTTATTCCAACCTTTCTGCTCCAGACAAGCATTATAATCTTCACCGCCGTAAATACTATTAAATGTGATAGGGCTGAAAGAATATTTCCATTCAGGGCCGGAAAGTATCTCTTTAGAAGAACCATCAGAATAGCGGACTATCATTTTAAAGAACAATGTAGGTGGTCCAAAACTAATCTGCAATTTACGATACCGGCCACCACCTTGCACATTATAGAAGCCATTGCCCAATAATACACCAATAGCATTGGCCCCTTTTCTTAAATTAGCAGTCACGTCATAAACATTATAATAAACTGTTTTATCATAATCGCTATTCAGAGGAGCAAACTCACTATCTCCAATTTTATTACCATTTAAAGAGAATTCATAAAGTCCCAATCCACAAACATATGCTGTAGCTTCAACTATATTTTTGTCCGCTATAAAACAACGGCGCAGATAAATACTTTTGGCAGACAGTGAATCTACAGCTTCCCACAAGGCTTTGTTCTCTGGTTTCTTTAATACAGTAGAATGAAACTTTCTTCCAGATGGTAAGTGAGCATCTTCACGTGAAATAGCTCCTATCCAACGGGCATTCATAAACTTCAATAAAGGAGCCAAACGGAATTCTGCATCTTTACTCCATGCAGATGGTTTATCATGTTCGTTCCACACCTTTACCCGCCACATATATTTCACTGCGCGCTCCAGTCTCTGACTTCCGGTATAAGGAACAAACTGACTCTGGCTTGACACAACCTTTCCAGAAGACCAAACCAATTTGTTATCTCCTTTTTCTGTTGTATATATTTCTATGTCATACGCCGACTGATGTGAGCCTGACACTCTGGATTGAAGTTGCCAGCCAAAACGTGGATGCTCTGTATCAAGGGCCAAAGGATCCGCAGACTGTTCACAATTCATTTTTGTTACTTCCATCCCTTTAACCGCAAAGGGACAGATAAACATCAAAATATAGAAATATAGAAGAGCTCGATTTTTCATTGATTCTCTTTTAAGCAAGTTACAACACATTCTCACAAACAAGTTTTTTCAGACGATCTGATTTTCCAACTACTTTGCCATTGACAAATATACGAAATCCTTTTCCAAGATGGTAGCGACTTCCGTCTTTATCCCACATTATTGTAATATTCTTACCATGATACAATACATTATCCAGGCAGAACCAGTTCCATTTACCTTCAGGAATCAAAGGATTCACTTCAATGGTATTATCCGTACGAGGACGAAGTCCCACAAGGCCGGTAATAACCAAATCATTAAAAGTTGAATGGTTATAATAACGACTTCTTTCCTGATCACCTTTCAGCCATGCACCTGTTACTTCATCAAGATATTCTCCAACATAAGGACGGCCACGGTGATATTGAGATTCCACATAAAGTTCCATTAAATGGAAATAAGTACTGTCATTCAAGACTGTCTGCTTGTAGTTATTCATAAAGTTAGCCATAGCAGTCATAGTCTGAGCTGTTGCAAAAGGCCAGATTGCACCATCCCATTCGCACTTGCAGCAACCTGCCATACGGAATAACGGATGACGACGTTCTGCTGTAGTCAGCCCGTAAGGAGCAAGGAATCCACCTTCTTCTGTTACCTGCTTCCAGGCTAAATCATATTTATTTGCATCCGGAAGATTAAAGTACCAAGGTAGAAAACCTATTGCTTCACGCACATTTGCTAATGAATCAGTGCGATAAGTCTCAAAGAATCCGTGTTTCGCGCTCCATAATTTATTTTCAACCAAATTCTTTATGGTATCTGCTTTATGCTCGTAAAGCGTAGCTTCATCTTTCTTTCCGGCAAGCAAGGCCATTTGTGACAAAGCCTTTGCATTACCATACATGTAACTGTTAATTGTTGGACGTGCATATTTCTTCTTTCTTCCACCACTGATAGATTCTTCCATTCCATCCTGCACATCTCCTTGCCAGAAAAGTCCGGAAGGCAAACGGTTGGTACTTTCCCAACGTTTGTATTCACTATCCAAATCAGGAAGCATATCAAGCAAATACTCTTTATTACCGTTTACTTTATAACGATTAAGAATTGCATCGGCAGCCCATGAGCTGAATTTATTCATCTTCTTCATTGGCTGACCACCGTTTCCACGAAACCATACATGAATGTATTGATCAAGATACTTCTGATCGCGCAACCAACGTGATTCATAGATATGATGACCAAAAGCTGAAGCGATAAGGTTATACTGATCTGCATAAGTACGAGGCACAAGAAACTCTGTAAATGCGTAACCAACAGGAGTTTGTTTCAGGTGCTTGCGCAATGTCCACCAACGATAGTAGTACATCTCTTCAATATTCTTCTGAGGACATTCAAACAATGGAATATTTTCTTTCATCCATTCACTAGCCTGAGCATTCGGAACAGCCTGAGCAATATTTTCATCTTCCATTCCGTTGAAATAATCCACGTAATGGCTGAACTTATCATAATTCAGCACAAGCGAAGTTTTAGGATCGATAGCTGTTGTTTTTAAATCCTTAATATAATATGCAACCATTGGATCTTCAGCACCTGCGTTTGGCAAGTCATAATCCTGATCGGCTGGAGTTTCCGGAGTAGGGAAATTACGAGGAGCACCTGTACGGAACACTACCCGTTCTATAGAATGTACCGGAGCGAAGAACATACGTACCCCTACTTTCTTCCCATCGACAGTTACTGTAATGCTACGGTTGGCTACTGATAAAAGAGCTTTTACATCATATACCTTGCCAGCTTCGTATTTCATCATGTTCGAGAAACGAGAACCACCTTTTGCACGGAAGAATCCATCAGGAGTAAGATCCAAACGAGAACAAGCAATGCCGTTTTCATCAAGGAACTCTATCTGAAGTGTGCCTTTATCAGCCTGATCAGCCATCATTTTAAAAGAGACTTCCAGTTCTGAAGTGGCAGGAATCTTACGTTCTACTTTAGCAAAATCAAAAGGATCTTTATCTTTTAAAGTAAGCCAGTTGGCTCCGTTCTTATTTTCAAGAGATACAGGTGCCCATATTGGAGAATAAATGTTCCATTCTGTCAGTTCATTGATTGATTTATATTTATCAAAGTTATCGTCTGCCTGAGTAAGAGCATTTTGTTTGATAGGAACCTGAATACAGGATACCCAGATATCTTCCTTGTTCATGCTGTAGGCCACCCACAAATTACCATCTGCAGGAACGCCATTGCCTTCCTGAATACCACGTACATACTGCGGACCGTAAGATTTATAGTTTCCACCGTAACGCATTGGGGTAATTTCACCCTGAATAAGATTCAGTGTGGTATACTCCAAGCCATCGATACTAGTAGAAATAGCAAGAGGCCAACGGAATTCAGAAGGATTATATACGGTAGCATAAGTGCCATCTGTCAATCTTTGTCCCCAGATTTTAGCATTACTATTCACAAAACCTTTTGCACGTTCTACCGGTTCAAGCCAAGTATTTCCTCCATCCTTACTGATAGAAGTCAGTGCGTGTTTCCATAAACAAGCAATAGTACTATCGGGCAAATGATAGTAACAGAATGCTTTATATTCTTTCTTTAAAGGAATAACAGGATCGTTTCTATCAGACTCTTCTACCCATTGCATACGATAAAGTGGATTATCAAGAATTTCCTGACAAGCTATTACAAACTTTTTATCCTTGCTCTTTGTAAAATATGAATAGTCTGTGTTTGACTCATTAAAAGCATGGTTATAATGGATAAAATAGATAGGACCGAAAGATCCATCTTTCTTGATTTCTCTGACTACACGCCCAATTCCATTACCATCATTCGGATCATCTTTACTATCCAATACCACTCCATAGAATCCCATGGCAATAAGTTTGCCCGATTTAGAAACATAAAAACCTACACGTTGGTGCATAACTGCTATCAAATCCTTTGCCACACCAGGGTAGTCAGGTTTTGTATATCCGTCCGGAACATGATAAGGAGGGAACAAAACCACAGGATTTGTCCAGTGATAACCGTCTTTTGAAGTAACCAGAAGAGTATGTGAAGAAGGTACATGCTCACTTCTAGGATCAGACAGATAATGCATATAGAACTTACCTTGCCAGTAAGCCATCATTGGTTGGTGATTGTATGTCCATCCGTTTCCGTTTGAAGCATCGGGATGCTCGCGATTGGCTCTCATTACCTGAATATTGTGCACTCCTACTATAGGAGAAAGCTGCCCGTCGTGGTAAGCAGGATTAGAAAGTTCTGTTCCTGTATAATGAATTTTATTCTGTGCCGCAGATACGGTTGACAGAAGAAAAGCTGTTGCCAGCAAACATAATGATTGGGTTAACCTGTTCATCTTCATTTTATGCTATGATCAATATTATTTTTCAATTCAATAATGGGATGTCTTGTCCCTTAAAGGAAAACTTTACCTCAAGTTACTTACTGTTTTTCAAAAGTTTCCTGACAATGGAGTATGGTACTTTTACAATAGTACCATGCTTATGTCCTTTCGGCATTTTTAGTTCATCTGTTTTATCCTGGAAATGGATAAAATCACGTGTCTGCATTGCTCCGAATACCTTTCTCTCGTACACATCAAAGTATATATAATAATCTTTTGCAACTTTAGCAACAGTAGGACCCTCCACAAAACTATCTGTAAAAGGTACTGATGCAGGAGAATAAGGACCTGTAGGAGATTTAGCAAAAGCAACTTTCAGGTTTCTCATGGCACGTGTATTGTCTTTCATCACTAATACATAATCTTCCTTGTCACGTTTCAAAATAGTCGCATCGATTACACTAAATCCGGGATCATAGAAAAGCTTCGTTTCCGAAATTGTTTTGAAGTCTTTGGTAGTTATGTAATATAAACGATGATTATTTTCTTCATCTTCAACACCTCTTTCAAAACGATGGGGAACACATGAAGCCCAAACAACTACAAATTCATCCTTCACATCATCATAAAAAATCTCTGGCGCCCAAACATTTACAGTAGTGGGCTCTTTAGCCATCACAGGGATTAATTGTTCTTCCGACCAATGAATTAAATCTTTAGAATGTGCATAACCAAATCCTGTATCACCTTTCCAGCTAGAAGTCCACACCAAATGATAAGTCCCATCAGAAGAACGGGTTATTGATGGGTCACGCAATACTTTTTGCGCACCAACTTTCGGCTTTAACCAAGTTCCGGCAATACTATCCCAATGGATTCCATCTTCACTGTAAATATAACGAAGTCCGTCAGTTGCTGGTTCATGGAATGAAGTAGAAAGATACACCTCTTGATTCATTGTTTTACAAGAAAGTAAAAACAAAAAAGACAATAAAAAAACCGATTTAATTATTTTCGCCATATAGGGATTAACACTTTAATAAATTATGTACAACAATACCTTAAAAAGACGCTTTAACAACTTGTTTGTACTCAACACGTATTATAAAAGGCTACACCCTAAATTCATTGGCCTATAATTCTGATTTATTCACCAATGGTTTTATTTTATTGGTCAATAAAATAAAACCATTGGTGAATAAAAAATTGGTTAAAAAAGGAATTCCCCGGTTATCCACATTGTAGATAATCCGGGGAATTAAAATATATAGGAATTCACTAACTACTGCTTAATGCCTTTTGCTTTAAGACGCGCTGCCCATCCAGCTCTTTCCTTAACCAAATCATATCCTTTCTTTGAAAGATAGTTATTAATGCGGCCTTTGTATTTGCCAAATGCCTCATGCTTCTTGTTTGAATTTTCAGCATCCACTGCAAACTCACGAGCTTCAGTAAGCCAAACAAGGATTTGCTTCTTTTCATCCTTCTTTAATGAAGGAATCATATCAAGAGTTGCATCATAGGTTACCTTAACAACACCGAAAGTCATACCATCCTTAACAGCTTCAACCTGTTTATCATCAAGATAAATAGATAAGTCTGCAGGGAAAGCAAAATGAGAACGGTAAAGAGCTGCATCTTTCTCGTGATCAATAGCAGAAAGAGCTTCATTCTTTTGTGAACCAGCAATACCAGAATCTTTCACTTTCTTAACTTCAGCATCTCTTTTTGCATAAATATCATTCAACAAGAAATATTTGTTGGCAATAATATTACGAACATCCAGAGCTACATCTACCTTTTTCAGTTTTAGCTTATCAACAATCTTTTGCGAACGACCTTTAATAGTCTCTACATATTTAGGATCACGATTAAGTGAATCAAGTTCTGTAGCAAAAGTTGTACCAGCAAAAAGGAATAATAATGCAGCTAGATACAAAAAATTCATTTTATTATTTCTCATAATTGGCTATTAATTACATCAAAGAACTTTTCTTTGCTAATGTATCATGGTTATTAGCAGAGTTTGTCCAGTCAACTTTTGTTTTGGTATCGATACCATTGATATATTTTTCAATGTTTGTATAACCATCACCAGTACAATCCTTGTTAGCATCAGAAGGATCATTAGGATTCAAACCGTTTGCTTTTTCCCATGCATCTGGCATACCATCATTATCACTGTCTTTGTATGCTTTTCCTTTGTATTCAGGATATCCACCAACTTGTTTTAGATCTGTGATGATACCTTTCTTATAAGAATCTTTTGGTAAACGACGATATTTAAACTGATAGAAAGATTCAGGATCTAAACCTTCTTTGTAATAAGCCTTACCTGTTTTTACTTCTTCAATAATACGTTGGTCAACGATATCTCTTTTAGGAAGAGTTGCACCAACATTTTCAATTACGAAATCATAAGCTTCTTTTGCTGACATAATTGGGAATGCAGGCATTGGGAATGGTTCGTTCCATTTCATGCTAGCAGTATAACCATCTGTATTAGGTTGTTCCTCAACCTGAACACCACCGTCCCAGTTGTCTTTAGTAACTTTTTCATTACCTTCCATAACGTTACCATTACAGTATACACGACCAAATACAAAGTATCCTAATTTGCTACGACCTGCTTCTGGTTTCACAAAACGATGACCTACAGGAGTATCTTTTGGAGTCAACGGACCTGGTTTGTAATAGTTATTAATGATATTATACAATGCTGTATAATCACCACCATCAACAGAACGGTGTACCCAGTTGTAGATTACATTATTTGCAAAATTGAAAACACCATTCCAACCGATAGAAGGGTTACGACCTGCATTACTAGCCCAAAGGTTACGCATGAAAGAACAGTTTTCGCCACCAAGAGTACTACCAAACGCATGGTTGTATGTGTCAAGTGACTTAGCAGAAATAGTATTCTGAATTGTTACGTTTACTGTAGGCAACTTAAGATCATTATAACCCTTACCAGGACTAAACATGTGGCGATAGAATGAAATGTTTTCATCCAATCCATAAGTACAAGAACAGTGGTCAATCATGATGTTACCAACAGGGTTACCACCAAATGAGTCATCGCGACGACCTACCCAAGTTTCTCCACGACGGAAACGCATGTGACGAACAATCACATCGTGAGTATTTACCCAGAATGATTCACCAGCTAAACATACACCATCACCAGGAGCAGTTTGTCCTGCAATAGTAATATAAGGAGCACGAACAATAATAGGAGTCTTAATGCGAATAATACCAGAAACATTAAATACTACAATACGAGCACCACCTTGTTCACAAGCATCACGCAAAGAACCAGGACCACGGTCATTAAGGTTTGTTACTGTAATTACTTTACCTCCACGGCCACCAAAAGTATATGCACCGCCACCCATTGCACCAGGGAAAGAAGGTATCTTTGCCTGTGGAAGATCTGTTGGACGAGCTGCCCATGGAATGTATGGACGTCCATGTTCTGATTCTTCTTTAACAGTAGGATAAGCTTTTTCCCATGCAGCATCTGAAGACGCTTGTTCCTCTGCCATCATTTTATCAGCTGCTTCCTTAACGTCCTTAGGTACATCAGGATACTGAGCCTTAACTTGTGAGAATGGTGTCATAAGTGCCACCATGCACATTACCAATAATAATTTCTTTTTCATTTATTCGTTATTTAAGAACTTACTTATAACTATAAGACAAAATTAAAGGCATTTTGTAATCACTAACAAGTAAAATAGAATAAAAAAAAACACTTCCACAAGGAATTTACCTTGGGAAGTGTTTCATTTTTATATCAGAATTCTAAAAAAAAAAATTCTGAAATTCTAATTTTATTTCTGGTAATCAAAAGTACCTTGAGCATTATTAGCATCTAACCATCCTATAGTTTGTTCCAACCATGAATTTGCAGTTAAAGCAGTTCTGTGGATACCCCATATATAATAACGTTGTTTCCAACCAATCTTTAACGCTTTACCCAAACCATCATTATCCATAGGAGTAGCAGGATCTTTAAGAACAAAATTCTGTTCGTAGAAAGTAGCTAAATCCTGTAAACTTTGAGCAAAGACAGCTGGAGTAGCATCTGGATCAACAGATATAGTACTACGAGCAGAAGCTAATGGGTCAGTATTACTAGTAAGAGTAGTTTTATATTCAAGATAATGTCCTGTACGACTAGTACCGTTAATAGGGCTAATACCCAATTTAGCACAAGTATTATTGTTTGCAGAAGCATCATCATTGTACAACATCCAACGTTGAATATCCATAGTACGTTTACCTTCATATGCTAATTCAACTCTACGTTCGTAAAGACAAGCTTCAATTGCAGCATATTTATCAGCAAGTGTTCCAATACCATAGTTATTTGCAGAAGGAATACCTACACGTGCACGAATCTTGCCTAAATATTCAATACATTTAGGTATATTATTTGTAACTGCATAGCATTCAGCAATATTCAGAAGTAATTCAGCATAACGATACTCAAAGATATCAGTACCTGAATATTCAAAAACATTATCCATAGCTGTATTAGTCATCTTTCGAACAAATGCAGGACTGTTTACATCATTATTGTCACTATAACCGAATGCAGTTTTACCTGATGCGGTATATTGCCAGCGATAACCCCAAACTGTTGCGGTAGGATTACTTTTATAGCCCCATTTGCAACCAGAAAAAGCAAATGTACGATAGAAACGAGGATCACGATTCAAGAAAAACTTGAAATCATTATAACCATTTGCCACTGTTGGACGTGTACCGTCTGCCATAGGGAATAAGTCGATCATTTCTTTTGGAGCTTTCAAACCACCTGAACCACCTTGGTTAGAAAGACGGATTGTTTTTTCCCAACTACTATTTTCTGCAACTGTGGTATTTGGAGAAAGCAATTTAACCATAATAGCTTCTTTACAGAAAGTATTATCAACTAAAAACATGTTACTCCAATCTTTTGCACTTGAACCATAAAGTCCATATCCTGCAGCAGTAAGTTCTTTTTCAGCTGTCAAACCAGCTTCCAAAGCCTTAGCCCAACGATCATTGGCAGGATTGTCCCAATCCTTATTATATAATGGACTAGCATAAGTCAGCAAAACACGGCTCTTCATTGCTAAAGCAGCAGCACGCGTAAAACGGCCATAGTTTGCAGCATTCCATTGATTTGGCAATTTAGTTGCTGCTGAATCTAAATCAGAGATAATCTGATCAACACAATCAGTAACAGATCTACGAGGATATTTGATACTCTCGTCTTCTGAAGTTGCTTTAGACACAGTTGTTACAATAGGCACACCTCCATACATACGTACCAGGTCGAAATATTGTATAGCACGAAGGAAATACATTTGACCCTTAGCAGTCGTTTTGAAAGAAGCTGAAACGTTTGTTCCTAACTCATCAATACTGTTGATCACAAAATTACAGTTACGAATACGTGTATAAGGACTGTTTGTAGCACTGGTTCCTAGTTTTGCTCCATAATATTGAGAGCAGTCATCTGATGTTTCAAAAGATTTAGTAGGATTGATCAAGTTAGACATTCCTCCTTTTTCTTCAGTCAAACCAGTTCTATCTTCCCAAAGACCAACAATGTTTAATCCTGGAGATTTATAGCCATAGTAATAATCATAGTATACTTTATCTATAAACCATCCTGTTTGAGTCTCATTTTGAAAAGTATTTTCATCAAACACTCCATACAGTTTCTTGTCTTCCAAAAACTGATCGTTACAGCTGGCTGATAATAAACCAACAGCAAGTGCTGTAATGTATAATATTTTTTTTCTATTCATATTTTTCGGTATTAAGAGATTTAAAATGATAGGCTAACACCCAAAGAATATGTGCGTAATGTAGGATAAGTACCAGTTGAACTATCATACATATTACGATATTTTTTAGGATATGGATTATAAAAGTCCCAAAGATTTGTACCAGTCAAACTAAGCTTTGCTGATTCAATCTTAGCAACCTTAAGCCATCTTTTAGGAAGAGTGTATCCAATGCTCATATTTTTAACATAGCAACGGAAAGTACTGATAGTCCAGAAATCTGAAGTTGAAAGAACATTTGCATCAGCATAACCAGCATTTGGATATTTACCATTTGGATTCGATGTTTCATCAAACATATTTGACCAATATGATTCAGGTGACCAAAGCATTTGACTGCTTGAAGTATTAATCTTGTAATTATCAATTGTACGAAGACCACCCCAAGATGTAGAAATCATTGCACTCCAGCTAAGACTTTTCCATGAAGCTCCCATTTTTGTAGTAAAACCGTATGTCTTATTAACTTTACAAAGTTTATCTAAATCTTCACCTGTATCATTAATCTGTCCATTAGGAGTAGCCAAATTTCCGTTTGCATCTGAAGCTCCATGAAGGTCTTGGTAAGCTAACATACCAGGTTTCAATTGAGACTTATCTGTTGATTTAAAGAATTTAGGAGTTGTTCCTGCCGCTGTTGCATTTTCAGTCAAATAGGCCCAATACTTATCGATATCATCTTGGTTACGAAGCAGACCATCACCAGTTGATGTTCCACGCCATACACGGTATCCCCATGCTGGTAAATAAGTAGAGCTACCAACTTTAGCTGTATTTGATGAAGGGTAAGCTGCTGATAAAGTTGGCCATTCTTTGATTTCGTTACCATTAAATGAAAGGTCTACACCAACATTATATTTAACCTGACCAATTTTATCTCTCCAGTTGAAAGAGATTTCAGTTCCATAGTCATCAATTCTACCAAAGTTTTCTTCTGCATAAGAACCACCAACAGTAATTGGAGTTCCATCAACCTGAGCCATATATTGATTCAACACATCTGTATTCATATTATAATACAAATCAACATTTGCACTTAAACGTCCATCTAAGAAACGAGTATCAAATCCAAGATTAAACTTATTAGTATTGTCCCAATGTACATTACGGTTCGGAGTCTTACCTGGAGTCAAAGCATTACCTAATGTTCCACCGTTAGTACCAAATTGCAGACCCTTATCTGCTGCATAGTCATAAGTCTGCATCCAGCCCCAAGCTTTGATATTATCTTTACCAGTCTGTCCCCAGGAAGCACGAACTTTTAAATATTCAAACCAAGGAAGTTTATCTTTAAACCATGATTCTTCTGATGCAACCCATCCTAATGATACACCTGGGAAGAATCCCCAGTAATTTTCAGGAGCAAATTTTGTTGAGGCATCTGAACGGAACATAAACTCAGCCATATATCTATCTGCATAGCTATAGGTGAAACGACCTAAATAAGAAAGAGTTCCAGATTCGCTTTTTGAAGTATAAGAGTTTCCGGCATTCAAGATTCCGGCAGAAGTACTTGTACCCAAATATGGTACATTAGGAGTATCATATAAGTAGAACTTCTTAGTGAAGCTAGCATCAGTACGCTCTGCTGACAACATACCTGTGACATTATGTTGACCAAATGATCTGTCATAATTCACATAGAAGTTCATTTGACGGTTTTCTGCAATTTCATCGCTGTAAACAACACGTGAACTCTTATTATTAAATTTTATTTCATAATCAGAAACAGTAGTATGTGTTGAATAAAGGTGTTTCTCTGCATTCTGCATATTCTTATTCAGGGCCAAAGTAAATGGCATTTGAACTTGTTCTGTATCAGAAGAAGCACGAGATGTAGCATAAGTACCCTTAAAGCTTAAACCTTTAACAAAAGGAACTGTATATGTCATAGAGAAATTAGCCTGAGTACTGAAATCTTTAGTAGTCTGACCAGAACCATTATTTAACAAACTGAAATAGTTCCATCCACCAACTTGGCTTGCAGATGTTGCATTACCAGAAGCTTGGTTTGGCGCTAATGCTGGAGATGTGTAATATTCATTTCCATCATCAAGTTTTACAGTCCAAGGTATATATTGAGGCATATGAAGCAATAAATTATAATCGCCTTGTTCACCTGCCTTACCACCATAAGCATCTACACTACTAGCATTTTTTGTAAAAGACTTAATCTGTTTTCCTTGGTTACCAGATAAAGAAGCTGAGAACTTCAAGTCAGAAGAAAGTTTTACATCAATTCCTGCACGGAAAGTCCACTTATCATAACTTTGTTTACCTAAGTTAGCTCCTTGATCGTAATATGTAGCTCCGGCAAAATATGTAGCTTTATCACCACCACCATCAACATTCAAAGAGTGAGACATTGAAGTAGCTGAAGACCAAGCTTCATCCAACCAGTCGTAGTTCAAGCCTTTCATCTCATTTAACTCATTATCGCTAAACAATTTTGTAGTAATATCTTGTGGCGTAGAATATTGTTTTGCTGCTTTTAAAATGCTATTAGCCCAAACACCATACTGATAAGCATTCAGAGTTTTTGGATGACTTATTGCATCATTGTAACCAAATTTACCAGAGTAGCTAATTCTAGGGGCGCTTTGGCTACCACGTTTTGTCTTAACAATGATAGCTCCTTGAGAAGCACGTGAGCCATAAATAGCTGCACTAGCATCACGAAGTACTGATACGCTCTCAATTTCAGATGCATCAAGCAGATTAAATTGGTCCAATGTAGACAAACCTGTTTCCGGGTCTATTTGGATAACATCATCAATAATAACAAGAGGTACAGTATTTCCTCCATCCTTTGAGAAGTTAAACGGTTGACGAATGCTTAAAGTAGCACCTTCACCTGGACGACCAGAACCACCACTTACAGACAAACCATTAATCTGTCCTGCTAGAGCTTCAGCAAGATTAGATACAGGAAGGTCCTGAAATTCCTTTGCAGAAACTTGTTTGATTGATCCAGTTACATTCTTTGATTTTTGGGTACCATAACCCACAACAACAACCTCTTCTAGTTGTTGAGCATTTTGTTTTAACTGAATTACAAGATCTTGTGAGGTTGCTTTTACTTCTTGAGTGATATACCCAACAAATGACACTCTCAAAAAATCGCCTGGTTTTGCACCCAATCTGAAATTACCATCTAAATCAGTGATAGTGCTCCGGGTGTTTTTACCTGTAATAGAGACTGTAGCTCCAATAATAGGTTCACTGTTTTCGTCAATAACCTTACCTGTTACAGTAATTTGCTGATTTGCTTCATTTGTATTCTTAACACCAGCCATTACTTGAACGGGGGCAGGAATAAGCAAAAGCATAAATAAGCATGCACAAATAAATTTCTGTACATACATTCTTTTGTTTAGTTTCTCAATTTTTCTTTTTTGATTCATAGAACTAAAATTTAATATACAAAGGTTTCATTTTGGAAAATCTTTTTTAAATAATCAATGTTGGCCCCAAAGTTTTTCTTCACATTACGAGGATCATTTTTATCTCTGGACCTTTCAACAACAAGCCATCCGCTCCAACCCATTCCATCAAGGGTCTTTTTAACTTTATTCATATCTAAACGTTTATTGTTTGGTAGTAAAACATCGTCAGTATCAGTACAATGAATCTGACAAATCCGATTCTTTCCTAATTTTTTAAGTTCTTTATATAAATTGCGCCCTGCCACAAGTGGATTCTGGAAATTATAATAGATCTTTATTGCCGGCGAATTTATTTCATTCAAGAGCTTTATCTCTCCTTGGGCATCTAATGAGGTTTCAATCCCAATTATCACACCAGCTTTCAATGCCATTTGACCTACTTCTTTCAAACGTTTCACAAGTTCTGGACGAATTTCAGGATCCTTTGTTAAATCACACTGAACACCTAATGGAAGGAAAGCCACTTTTGCTCCCATGGCAACCATCGTTTGAATGCAATCCTGAGTAAGTTCTTTATAATTTGTTCTTTTCACAAAAGACTGAGCATAAAATCCAGACATTGCTATTGAAGGTATTTCCAGATTATACTTAATTGCTTCCGCTTTAAACATTTCCTGGAAAGAGACTAGTCTTAACTTATTGTCAAATGAATCACGCTGTCCTAAGCCTCCCATATCAACTTCAACGCCGTCGCCTTTAAGTTCACTGACCAACTTGAAAGACCCTATTTTTTGTCTTTTAAGAATCATCCAATCACAAGCGGCAATTTTGTATTTAGGAATTTTAGTCTTTGAAGAAGACATTATTCCTTCTGCCTGACAATAAAAATTGAATGACAGAAAAAAAACAAAGCACAATAAAACAATATGCTTAAAAAAAGGTTTATTAACTAATTTCATCTTTTTAGATTGAGAATTCATAGTATTTTAATTACAAATGACTCAAATATTTAAATATTCTTATAGCATTTTACATTAGTAGACGTACTATATCATTCCATGTAATCACCTAAATTAAAAAAACATTAGAAAAAAAATCATCTCAAAATAATGAAAGACAGCATAATATAAACAAAAAAGAAAAATTATAGTTTATAAAAACAAATAGTGGGGATGCCTTAAAAAAGGCACCCCCACTATCTTTCTACTCTAATATATGTAAATCTAAGTTAATGTTTACGACCAAAATCTTTTAATAATTCCCGATGGAAATGCATTTCGGCTCCTTGTATCTTAAAAATCTTTTCGCAGGAAAGAATTTCTTTAAATCTATAGAAATAAGCTTTTTCCAATTTATCAGATGCAATACGCGCATTAAGCAAACTGGTAATAATTGCTTCATATTGTGCTTCGGAGATATTATCTTTTTTCCCTTTCTTAAACTGAGCCCACGCATTATCATTTAAAGCCTTCTTTTTATCTTGCATTTCAAAATAAATTGGAAAGAATTTGGCTGCTTCTTCTTTTGTCAATTTTGCATTTTCAGTAATAAACGCTTCTTGCTTTTGACGAAACTCTTCCTGAGACATTTTCGGCTTTCCTCCCCATTCCTGTGCAAAAGAGCCGATAAACCCTAAGCAAGAAATTATTAATAACAAAAATATTCTTTTCATAATATCAATCTATTATTTAAAACGGCTGTCACTCAGCTTCCGTTAAACATTCATATAAAGAATAATCATCCATCATGGAATGATCCATCATCACATCTACATCCTGATCTGTAACCATCTCTTTTTCTGCACGTACAGGTGATTTCCCTGACTCCTCAGAAGATGTTAGATTCAGCATAAAATGAATACCAAAAAGCATTCCGGCAAAAACAGCCGTCATATAGAACCAAGGTTTAACCTTACTCCACATCGTTCGGCCTGGCTTCCTAAAAGTCTGTACTTCTTTCTCTGGTAACCTTTCCATTACGTTGTCTCTGAAGTGATCAAAGTAGCCTTCGGGTACAGTAAAAGGATTACCATTGCCGCACTTTCTCATTATTTCATCTTCTTCTTTCATATTATATCTCTCCTTTTCTATATATCACTATGACTCTCTTTTACACAAAAGGTTTAAAAGGAATCTTTTAAAAAATATTCTATTTTCTTCACCGCATGGTGATAAGAAGCCTTCAATGCCCCAACAGAAGTGCCCAGAATATTAGACATCTCTTCATATTTCATCTCTTGATAATATTTTAGATTGAATACCAGCCGCTGTTTTTCTGGCAAAGTAAGCAAAGCTTTTTGTAACAAGAGCTGTGCTTCATCACCAGAGAAATAAGGATCACCTTCCAGCTTAGTCACAACATCCGCCTCGGGTTCATCAATAGACACCAAAGAAGATGCCCGTTGCTTATTGAGAAAAGTAAGGCATTCATTAAGTGCTATACGATAAAGCCAGGTCGAGAGTTTTGCTTCCCCACGGAAATAATCAATATTAGTCCATGCTTTTATAAAAGTATTCTGCAACAAGTCATTCGCATCTTCATGAGAAAGCACCATTCGCCGGATTTGCCAGTAAAGTTGCTCACTGTATTGTGCCACAATCTTAGAGAACGCTTCCTTTTGCGTTTGCTCCTGCTGTAGTAATGCCAGTATTTCTTTCTCGTTATATGATGGAGTCATATTTATTCTGTTATATTTTTCTTAGCTCTTTCAACAAAGGCTTATCAAACTTATATATGTCATCGCAATAATTCAGTGTTCCACCTTGAGACAAAAACACTGTGTAATAATCTAAAAAAAGCGGCACCGACTCCGGAAAGCCAAATGTCTTCATTGGTTTATACTCCGGTGATTCCAATAATTCCCTACCCTTCTTTGTTACCGGAGGAATATCTATCGCAATACGAATTTTATCCATTACTTTTTCGTCCTTTTTCTTCAGAAGAAAGAAAGCAAAATCCAGAGGCCTTTCCAGTCGTACACAACCATGGCTCACAGCCCTGTCGGACTTCATAAATGCCCAGCGAGAAGGTGTATCATGCAGGTAAACTGCAAAAGCATTTGGAAAACGGAAAATTAGTCTTCCCAATGAATTCCCTTCCCCCTTTTCCTGTTTAACACTAAATGGTATCTCTTGTTCATAACTATTCCACTTCACAGAAAGAGGATTTACCTCATTACCTTCTTTATCATATACCTTCATCTGATGCTTCTCAAAATAAGCCGGATCTTTGAGATATGCCGGGACAATCTCTTTACGAACAATCGACTTAGGCACATTCCAATAAGGGTTCATCTGCATGTATACAATCCTGCTAGCCAAAAGTGGTGTTTTATTTTCATAAGATCCACAACAAATCTTCATTCTCAAAACAGAATCTACTTTATCATCTACAGCCTGCAACATAAAAGCAGCAGTATTAACCATTACATATTTGTGCCCTTTATCCATTTTCTTTTGCCACCTCATCCGCTCCATGTTAACAGCCAACTGATCTTTGTAATGTTTCAAAGGGCAGTTAAGTGCTGAAATAGTATAACTACCTATAGATTTATCTACAGGCATATTATTTCTTGTTCTAAACAAATTAACTGCAACAAGCAGCTCCGGTGAAAGAGAAGAATATATACTACTTGCATGCTCTATTCTTGGAAGATAACCAAGTGCTATAAGCTTTTCTGCAATCAAAGGTATAGCAGGATTCACATCACCTACCTTAAGTAGTGCGTCTCCAATATCCGGAATATCGTCAGAGGACGTATTTGTTTGAACACTTAATCTTAGATATTCTCTCTGCATACGCAGATAAAATGGATCTTTAGGCTGAACCTCCTGTAAAAAAGCAGAAAGATTTCCTTTCACAGCACCAAGTGCCTTATTTACAAAAGCCCTATTGCAACGTTTCAAAGGAATTGAATAATAGATCTTCATTTTCTTGGGAGCCAGAGAATCTCTGATTTCACCCGGCTTAAGTTCCGCTTCATCAATATTATTGAGAATTCGATGCGGATTGACAAACCCGTAACTCAGTCCGCTAACGTAGCATAGATAAGCTGATGAAAGATCATATTCCAGTTCCGCAAGGATTTTATTGATATTATCTTTTTCGTCAATATTCAAAGAACGCAATTTAGTCAGATTTATTTTTATCTTTGACACATAAAACTTCTCAGGGTTTAATCCGTGACTCCGGGAATTTTCCAACCAATAAAGCAATAGATCAACCCTTGCCCAATCGCCAAAAGAAGTAAGCCAAAGAGATGCGCCCTCTTGTGCGTAATAATGGTACAATGCTGAATCTCGGACAGAATGAGTACTTCTCTCCACGCAAAGCCTCAGTAGTCTCTTATGAACTTTCTTTGCATTAATCACGAAACAAGGATTACTCATCTTCTGAAAAGAAGGTAAGTTAAGATAATCCATCTCTGATTTATCAGGAGAGCAAGCATACATAGTAAGCAGAAAGAAAGAAAAGAGAAGTATCAAACGCTTTATCATGTATTTTTCTTCGTTCATCATTTTGAATTCATTATTGCTGACAAAGATAAAGTTTTTTGGGAAATTACAACTAGAAATAAACTATTCAGCAAAAAAGAAATCATTCACAAAGAGAAATCACGATTAAGAGACTTATTGAGTAATTCAAAAGATACAGTTAATGCAGATCTTATTTTATTGCCACCTTTCGGGCTATGTTCTCTATTTTCAAAATATACCAACCTTTGGGCAAATTTAAAGTAAATGTCTTATCTGTTGAATCAATCTTTATAGAAGTTACTTTCATTCCTAATATATTGTACACTTCCAATATAGATCCCGGCGCGGCATTTTGTATACGAACACTGTTTCCTATAACAGTCAAAGCAATGGAACCCTGCTCATTATCAATAGGCAAAGACCTTCTTCCCTCCTGAGGAAAAGCTACAGGACAGGAAAAGAGTGAGAAGATTAATAAAAGAAACAGGGTAAATCTTTTCATCAATAAGCTTTTCATTTTACTTTATTGAACAAATGTAAACATTCCGGTCTTATTATACAAACAATAAGGTTTAAACCTTTTAAATATCTATACGTAGTCCTTCTTTTGCAAGCTCACATTTTGGGAAAATTTCCGTTGCTTCCTGAAGAAAGATTGAATCATTTTCATACCGGGCTGAAAAGTGCCCGATCAATAATTTCTTAACGTTAGCAGCAAGAGCTATCTGTGCAGCCTGGCGAGCTGTAGTATGATAAGTTTGTTTGGCCCGTGCAAGTTCGTTCTGAGCAAAAGTTGCTTCATGAAACAAAAGATCCACACCTTTAATCTGCTCAACTATTTTTTCATAATAAATGGTATCTGAACAATAAGCATATCTGCGTGGAGGATTGGCTGAATGAGTAAGGCGACTATTGGGAATTACTTCCCCTTCGGGAGTTACATAGTCTTCGCCATTCTTTATACGATTTATCTGAGATATCGGAACCTGGTAAAAGTCTACCATGTCACGAATGATATGATTTCTTTCCGCTTTCTCTTCAAAAAGGAAGCCACAACAAGGCATACGATGGTTTAGAGGTATGGTTGTTATCGTAAGAGAGCGATCTTCATAAATCAGCTCAGGTTTTTTAGTCTCAAAAGGAATCAGAGTAACTTTATATGGCAGGTGCTGACAAAAGTAATCAAGTATAGGATTTAGATAAACTTCTATATCACGGTGAGCATGAATGCAAAGTTCTGCTGTTCGTCCCAACATACTAAATGTAGATATTAGCCCGGGCAAGCCAAAGCAATGATCTCCATGAAGATGGGATATAAAAATATGATTCAGGCGTGAGAATTTTAGTTTGGATCTACGAAACTGAACCTGCGTTCCTTCTCCACAATCAATCATAAAGAGTTTATCCCTTAAGTTCACCACTTGAGAAGTAGGAAAATGACGAGTGGTAGGCAAAGCTGACCCACATCCTAATATATGTACCTCAAATTTTTCCATACTTTTTTTGAAACGAAAGGGGCTACCGACAATCGGCAACCCCTTTAATGATTTATTTAACTAAATAATTAGTCTTTATCAGCTTCCATTTGTTCTTTCAATGCAGCTAAAGCATCGATATCACCTAATGTAGTTGAAGCAGCCTGATTTGTTACAGCAGGAGCAGCATCTTCTTTCTTATTAGTTGTTGTTTTCTTAGAAGCAGCCTTCTTTTCAGCTTTTTCTTCTGCTTTTGCAGCATCTTCAAAAATACGGCTGTGAGAAAGGATGATTCTCTTAGCATCTTTATTGAATTCGATTACTTTAAACTCAAGTTTTTCGTCTAACTGAGCTTGTGAACCGTCTTCTTTTACAAGATGTTTAGGAGTTGCGAAACCTTCAACACCGTAAGGAAGAGCAACTACAGAACCCTTATCAAGCATTTCGATAATTGTTCCTTCGTGTACTGAACCTACTGTGAATACTGTTTCAAATACATCCCAAGGATTTTCTTCCAATTGTTTGTGGCCTAAGCTCAAACGACGATTGTCTTTGTCGATTTCAAGAACCTGAACATCGATATCTGCACCAATAGTAGTGAATTCAGATGGATGTTTAACTTTCTTAGTCCAAGAAAGATCAGAGATGTGGATTAATCCGTCAACACCTTCTTCAATTTCTACGAATACACCGAAGTTAGTGAAATTACGAACCTTAGCAACATGTTTGCTACCTACAGGATACTTCTCAACGATAGTTTCCCATGGATCTTGTTTCAATTGTTTGATACCCAAAGACATTTTGCGTTCGTCACGGTCAAGAGTAAGAACAACAGCTTCAACTGTGTCACCTACCTTCATGAAGTCTTGTGCACTGCGTAAGTGTTGAGACCAAGACATTTCAGATACGTGGATCAAACCTTCTACGCCTGGAGCAATTTCAATAAATGCACCGTAGTCAGCCATAACAACTACTTTACCTTCTACCTTGTCACCTACTTTCAGTTCAGCTGAAAGAGCATCCCATGGGTGAGGAGTAAGTTGTTTCAAACCAAGAGCGATACGTTTCTTTTCGTTATCAAAGTCAAGGATAACAACGTTAAGCTTCTGATCCAATTCAACCACTTCTTTAGGATCGCTAACACGTCCCCAAGAAAGGTCTGTAATGTGGATCAAACCATCTACGCCACCCAAGTCGATGAATACACCGTAAGATGTGATATTTTTAACAGTTCCTTCAAGAACCTGTCCTTTTTCAAGTTTGCCAATAATTTCTTTTTTCTGTTGTTCAAGTTCAGCTTCGATAAGAGCCTTGTGAGAAACAACAACGTTTTTGAATTCCTGGTTGATTTTAACAACTTTGAATTCCATAGTCTTTCCAACGAATACATCGTAATCGCGGATAGGTTTAACATCAATTTGAGAACCTGGTAAGAATGCTTCAATACCAAATACATCAACAATCATACCACCCTTAGTGCGGCACTTGATGAAGCCCTTAACAATTTCTTCTGTTTCAAGAGCTGAATTAACGCGATCCCAAGAGCGAGCAGCGCGAGCTTTTTTGTGAGAAAGGATCAACTGACCTTTTTTGTCTTCCTGATTTTCGATGTAAACTTCTACTTTATCACCTACTGTTAATTCAGGATTGTAACGAAATTCATTCAAAGGAATGATACCATCTGATTTGTAACCAATGTTAACAACAACTTCACGTTTGTTCATTGAGATTACAGTTCCGTCAACAACCTCGCGGTCATTCACTTTGTTAAGCGTACTATCGTATGCTTTTTCAAGGTCTTCGTGGCTAGCACCAACAAAGGTTTCACCGTTTTCATACGCATCCCAGTTGAAATCTTCAACAGGAGCAACGTTCTTTAAATTTTCCATTAATAATTTTGTTTAAATACCTTTAATTAAGTAAGACATTATATTGACTATATAAATCGGGCGCAAAGATAAGATAATTATTAGAAAAAAAAAACTTTCTATCAGGATTTTGCATTCAGTAAAAAGGATATAGTACATTATACCTCAATTTATTAAGCCACAATGCGCTCCACAAAGAATACATTCTAAACAAAAAGGAAAAAAGCAGAATAAAGGTCTCTTAATCATCCTATTAATCACCCTACTTTACCGAAAGATTCATTGTACATAAATCATCTTGATTTAACATAGAAGTCTGCTTCGTTAAATCTGCAATAAAATTTGCTGGTAAATTCCTAAAATTAACCCGCGGAAAATCATACCTTCTTTTTTGTTTTTATAGGGGGTAGGAATAATTTTTCCGCAGCTTATTATCAATACATTACCTCAAAAAGTAAAACGTATTGTCAGAAAACAACCTTAAGTTTTATCCTTTTTAAGAGCAAAAGCGAGTTAAAAAGTGTTTCATCCCTATTTATCAAATAGTTGAAAACTTTAGATGATGCAAATCGGCCAATTAAAAGTCATATTACTGATTAATCCAGGAAGCCAATATGCATTTATTAACATTCAATCATTCTATCACCAGAAATCAAAGTCAAGAACAACTCTGATCTTCCATTAATAATTAAAAACTTAACAGGTTATGTTATCCAGTCTAACAGGTTATATTTTTATTTATTCACGAAAGATTTTTAATGGAAGCAATCTGTTCCGCTCACGAGAACACCATAAAACCCAAGAGAAAAGCACACTTCTAGTTTTCAAGCTTCAGCAGCACCTTCTGTATTGCAGCTTTAAATGCAGATTTCGGCATTGCCCCCTGTGCCATATGAGGCACACCATACATAGGAACAAACAGCAAAGAAGGAATACTTCTAATGCCAAATACAGATGCAAGCTCTTCTTCCTCTTCGGTATTTACTTTATATATATAGATTTTCCCGGAATATTCCAAAGCCAGTTCTTCAAGGATTGGAGCAATCAACTTACATGGGCCACACCATGAAGCATAAAAATCTACAATCGCAGGTTTATCACCCAGATACTTCCACTCATCGGGACTATCCTTATAATTAGCCACCTTTGTAAGAAATTCATCTTTTGTTAGTGCAATTGTTTTCATTTGGTTTCATTTTTTGCATATTCAAATTCTTTTCATTTAAGTCTCACGCTCGCACTACAGGAGGAAAACACAACTAAGGAAACAATAAAGAAAAACAATATTTTCATCACAGAAACAACTACTTACATACATTATTATCACTTTACAGACTAAAAAAAAATAGCTCTTTAATTGAATAACAACTAATCTATAAGTTTAGTTTTCCTATTAAAGTAAAAATTGCAAAGAAAATAATTCAATAAAAATTTTAATATTTAAATTATTTTCCATTATTTTGTAAAATATATATTATATGAATAACTTTTCATATTTTGGATAATTAAAAACCTATTTAACAAATGAAAAATTTCACTAAATCGCTATTCGTTGCAGCATTTATCTGCCTCTTCTCCAGCTGTGCTTCAATCGTAAGCAAAAGTAACTGGCCATTAACAGTAAATACAAACCCTAACGGAGTAAAGGTAGAAGTTACAGACAAAAGAGGAGCAACTGTTTACGAAGGCCTATCCCCTACAACAATCTATCTAAAATCGGGAAGTGGCTTCTTCGGCAGTCAGTCTTACGTACTTAAACTAACAATGGATGGTTATGAAGCAAAATCTATCCCTGTAAAATGCAACCTTAATGGATGGTATTTCGGAAACCTTCTTTTTGGAGGACTTATCGGTATACTTATTGTTGACCCCGCAACTGGTGCTATGTACAGATTAGAGAAAGAAATTGTAAACGAAACATTGGAAAAGAAAGATGGTCAGACACAGGCTTCTCTGGAAATAAAAGACATCAAAGATATTCCAGCGTCAATGATTCAGCATTTAGTAAAGATCAACCAATAGTCTACAATAAAATAAAGGAGAGGATTCTGTTATTCACAACAAATCTTCTCCTTCTTTTTTACTATTTATCACTAGTGTAAAATCCTTTATTGACACTATCTAATAGCAAGCCAAAATCCAGGCTAAAAAAGGACAAGCCATTTCTTTATCTTAGCAATCAAATCAAAACTTCTTAGTATATATGTGACAATAAGGCTCTGTACCCCGAAGTTCATAATGATTCTGGTGATACTCCTCTGCTTTCCAGAATTTTGTAGCCGGAGTAACCTTTGTCACCACATGATATCCTTTTTCTGTAAGAATATTGATTATTTTTTCTGCTGTTTCTTTTTGTTGCGGAGTAGTATAAAAAATCTCCGAGCGGTATTGATCACCGAGATCTGGTCCCTGACCATCTTCTTGTTCTGGATTGTGAATCTCAAAAAACAACTTGGTCAGCTCTTCATAAGTAGTCTTGGCCGGATCAAAAATAATTCTTACCGCTTCAGCATGCCCCGTATCATGACGGCAAACTTCCTCGTAAGAAGGATTCTCTTTCTTACCACCTATATATCCCGATTCCACAGAAATAGTTCCAGGAGCAGTTTTCATCAAATGTTCAACACCCCAGAAACACCCTCCGGCAAAGATTGCAATTTCAGTTCTATCACCCGAAACCACTTCATTCTCTTTTATCTTAAATTCTTCCATATTGTTATTGCATTTTTTATTTAGTTCTTACGGCAAATATACTTGATTATTCTTAAAAACATCCAAAATAAACAGTAATGAAACTATAATTGTTTTCAAAATTTATACCTTTGTCATAAAGGCACTTCGCCAATATCAGGTAACTAAAAACCCAAAGGCAATGAAACTAACCTATATTTACCACAGCTGTTTTGCATTGGAATGTGATTTATTCACCATCATTATAGATTATTATGAGGATACAATCAAGCCCTCCGAAAAAGGATATATACATTCATATCTACTCCATCGTCCGGGAAAAATTTACGTATTATCCTCACATTCCCATCCCGATCATTTCAACCCGGAGATTCTTCTTTGGAAACAGCAAAGAGATGATATTCAATATATCTTTTCTCAAGATATTCTGGAATCAGGTTTAGCAACTAAAAAAGACGCTACTTATCTGAATAAACTAGAAACTTACAAGGACAACTTTCTGATTATCAAGGCTTATGGGTCTACTGATATTGGAATATCCTTTCTCATCCAGACAGAAGGAAAACAACTTTTTCACGCAGGAGACTTAAACAACTGGCACTGGAATGAGGAATGCTCAATTGAGGAATCTCAGGGATACGAAACTAACTATCTAAATGAACTTAAACTGATTGTCAATGACGTTAACCATTTAGACCTGGCAATGTTTCCTGTTGATCCCCGATTAGGAAAGGACTATACGAGAGGAGCCGAACAATTCATTAACCAGATACAAACAGATACTTTCGCTCCCATGCATTTTGATGAAGCATATATAAAAGCTGCCGCTTTCGCTCTCTATGCAGAAACAAAAAGATGCAAATCCATAAAATGGACACATAGGGGAGAATGCATAACGATCTAACATTAAAAAGAAGAAAGAATTACAGACTAATTAAAAAAAATAGAATTATGGAAATAAAAAGTAGATTTGATCATTTTAATTTCAATGTATTAAATCTGGAAAAGAGCATTGAATTTTATGCCAAAGCTCTTGGACTAAAAGAGGCCAGACGTCATTCTGCAAGCGACGGTTCCTTCATCCTAGTATATCTAACAGACGAAACAACCAGTTTTAGTTTGGAACTCACTTGGCTTAGAGACCGTAAAGAACCTTACAACTTGGGCGAAAATGAAATCCACCTTTGCCTACGGGTACCGGGCAATTACGATGAAGTGCGCAAATGCCATAAAGAAATGGGTTGTGTATGCTATGAAAATACGGAGATGGGCCTATATTTTATAAATGATCCAGATGGGTATTGGATAGAAATATTACCACTAAAATAATTATTCCATAACAATCTAATTAAAAACAAAAACACATAAAATGCACTAGTATACATTATCTCTATATCCATATTTATAACACAGATACAAGAAATAGTAAATATGAATATAGAGACAACTTTGGTTATATTAATAAATATTTAATAGAAATGTCATTCATATAATAAAAGTATTACTATCTTTGCTCGACATAAAAGAAATAGCATTGATTTTTATATCTGCTTTTATTATACGAAACATCCACAACTTATGAACAAGCAATTTTTAGAAGAGCTCGAGAAAGGAACAAAAAATGCCCTTATCAAAAAGAGAATTATTAATCATTATATTTATAATGGCAATTCAACCATTACCGACCTCTCTAAAGAAGTAGATCTTAGCGTCCCAACTGTCACTAAATTTATTAGTGAGATGTGCGAAGAGGGATTTATTAATGATTACGGCAAACTGGAAACCAGCGGAGGTCGTCATCCCAACTTATACGGTTTAAATCCTAACTCCGGATATTTTATCGGAGTAGATATTAAGCAGTATGATATAAATATTGGCCTGATCAATTTCAAGGGAGATATGGTGGAACTTAAAATGAATATCCCATATACTTTTGAAAATACCGCAGAGTCACTCAATAAACTCTGTCAGTTAATCCTCAATTTCATTAAGAAGTTACCTATTGAAAAAGATAAGATTCTCAATATTAATGTAAATATTTCAGGGCGAGTCAATCCAGAATCGGGTTACAGTTATAGCATGTTCTATTTTGAAGAACGTCCTTTGGCCGAAATTCTGTCAGAGAAGTTATCTTTCAGAGTAACTATAGACAATGATACCCGTGCCATGACATACGGTGAATATATGGTGGGAGGAGTAAACAGTGAGAAAAATATTATCTTTGTCAATATCAGCTGGGGACTTGGCATTGGTATTATCATCGACGGGAAAGTATACACTGGAAAATCCGGCTTCTCAGGTGAATTTGGCCATATAAGCACTTACGACAACGAAATTATCTGTCATTGTGGCAAAAAAGGCTGTCTTGAAACTGAAGCATCCGGATCAGCAATGCACCGAATGCTTATAGAACGAATAAAAGGAGGAGCCAGTTCTGTTCTTTCCGATAAAGTTTTAAATGGCGAAACAGTAACACTGAATGATATTCTTGATGCGGTAAAAAAAGAAGATATGCTTTGCATAGACATTGTGGAAGAAGTTGGCCAGAAACTAGGAAAACAAATTGCAGGACTAATTAATATATTTAATCCTGAAATGGTTATTATCGGAGGCATAGTTTCAGTTACTGGTGATTATATCACACAGCCAATAAAAACGTCTATTCGCAAGTACTCTTTGAATCTTGTCAACAAAGATTCGACCATTATCACGTCTAAACTAAAAGACAAAGCAGGTATTATAGGAGCATGTATGATTGCCCGCACCCGAATGTTCGAGAACTAAAAATTTTGATTCCATAAATGTATTGTGTATTTTTGCAGCAACTATACATAATACATATATGGAATTTTCAGAAGATATAAAGGAAGCTTGCCGGATAATGAATGAAGGAGGAGTTATCCTTTACCCCACAGATACAATCTGGGGAATTGGTTGTGACGCCACTAATCCTGACGCCGTTCGTAAAGTATACGACATAAAAAAGCGTACTGATAGTAAAGCTCTGATTGTCTTGGTAGATACATCTGTAAAAGTAGACTTTTATGTAAGCGATGTACCCGAAGTAGCCTGGGACTTGATTGATTTGGCAGAAAAGCCACTGACTATTATTTATGATGGAGCCCGCAACATGGCCCCAAATCTGTTAGCGGAAGACGGAAGTGTGGGCATTCGTGTTACAAATGAGAAATTCTCCCACCAACTGTGCCAACGGTTCCGAAAAGCTATTGTTTCTACCTCAGCGAATATAAGCGGACAGCCCTCTCCTGCTAATTTTAGCGAAATCAGTGAGGACATAAAATCTGCTGTAGATTATATTGTAAAGTACAAACAGGATGATCTTTCTCCAGCCAAACCATCCAGCATAATTAAGCTTGGAAGAGGAGGAGTTATTAAAGTAATTCGGGAATAAAAGAGGATCTGTTAATGAAAATAAGCCAAAGGAAACAACTTATAAAGTATCTTTCAGGAGATTATATAGCAGCCAATGTTATCTGGCTCCTGACAAATATTTATCGATATGACTATATTGCTTCTTCCCTTGGTTTTGACAATTTAGCCTCTTATCTTTTTTCAGAAAAGATATTAGCCGAACAGGTTTTTATCCCTCTATTTTGGTTATTACTATACTATTTCTCAGGGTATTATAATAATCCAATGAAAAAGTCCAGATTATTTGAGCTTAACAAAACCTTAGTATCTGTAGAAATCGGTGTACTTATTGTTTTCTTTGCAATAGTAATAAATGATTTACCCAGAGATTATAAGGTCTATTACAAATTGTTAGGCATACTTTTTTTAGGGCAGTTTCTTTTTACATATGCCATACGGGCGCTAATCACCCAAAAACTGACAAAAAAGATACACAATAGAAAAGCTGGATTCAGCACCCTCATTGTAGGAGCAGGAGAACGTGCACAGAAACTTGCAGCAGAGCTCGATTCTCAGCCACAGTCTCTTGGTTATCTTATAACAGGCTTTATCGACATCGGGAAAGATACTTGTATAATAAAAGACAAACCGGTGGGAAAGTGGGACGATATCGGAAAGATTATCAGGGAGCAGGGTATCGAAGAAATTATTGTAGCGCCTGATTCTACCAATGAGAAGGAACTATTTGAATTGCTAAACGGTCTCTACCACTATAATCTCCCAATAAAGGCTATCACTTTAGAGAACAGCGTATTAGCCCGTAAAGTAAAAATGTCGGCAATATATGGCACACCCATGATTGAGGTTACAAGAGATAATATGTCTGAAGGAGAAAAGAATATTAAAAAAGCGCTTGACCGGATTATAGCTGCCGGAGCCCTGATACTATTGTCTCCGCTCTTTGCCTGGATAGCATGGAAGATAAAAAAAGATTCTCCGGGAAGCATTTTTTACGTTCAGGAAAGGCTTGGCTATAGAGGAAAACCATTTTCGATGATTAAATTCAGAACTATGAAAATGGATGCAGAAAATGGGAACCCACAATTATCCTGTGAGAATGACAGCAGGGTAACAAATATTGGAAAAATATTACGAAAATATCGTCTGGATGAGCTTCCACAGTTTTGGAACATTCTAAAAGGAGAGATGTCATTAGTAGGTCCACGCCCTGAAAGAAAATTCTATGTGGATCAAGTTATTTGCAAAGCTCCCTACTTTTATCAGACGTTATCTGTAAAACCAGGCATTACCTCCTGGGGCATGGTAAAATACGGATATGCAAACACGGTAGATAAGATGATTGAACGTCTGCAATATGACCTGATATATCTGGAAAACCGCTCTTTAGGCATAGATATAAAAATTTTAATATATACAATTAGAACAATACTTACCGGTAAAGGTATGTAATATAAAATATGAGAACAGAAAAAATAAGCTTATTACAGCGTTTCATTATTTGGCGCGAGAATCATATAAAGGAAAAACAATTTATCCTTTTACTGAGTTTTGTAGTAGGAGTCTGTACTGCTTTTGCTGCTTTAGTTCTAAAATTCCTGATTCATCTGATTCAGAATTTCCTGACAGATAACTTTAACGCCACAGAGGCTAACTACCTTTACCTGGTTTATCCGGTTGTAGGTATTTTATTAGTCGGTCTCTTTGTGCGTAATATAGTGAAAGATGACATTAGTCACGGTGTGACCAAAATTCTCTATTCCATTTCACGGAGACAGGGCAGAATTAAAAGACACAATATCTGGTCATCAACCATTGCCAGTGCCATAACCATCGGATGCGGCGGGTCTGTAGGAGCCGAAGCACCAATTGTACTTACCGGTTCTGCCATTGGTTCCAATCTGGGAAGCATGTTCAAGATGGAGCACAAAACATTGATGTTACTCATTGGATGCGGAGCTGCCGGGGCAGTTGCAGGAATCTTCAAAGCGCCCATTGCCGGAGTAGTATTTACGCTGGAAGTGCTAATGATTGACCTTACCATGGCTTCACTCCTTCCTCTTTTAATATCTTCAGTTACAGCAGCCACAGTATCCTATATCTTCATGGGCACGGAAGCTATGTTTAAGTTTAATCTAGACCAGGCTTTTGATATGAAGCGTATTCCTTACGTTATATTTTTAGGAATATTCTGCGGACTCGTATCTTTGTATTTCACACGTGCATCTAATTCTGTGGAAACAATTTTCAGTAAGTTAGACGGGCCCTACAAGAAACTTGCGCTTGGCGGATTTATGCTAAGTGTTCTGATCTTCCTCTTCCCGCCTCTCTATGGTGAAGGATATGATACTATCAACCTTTTACTTAAAGGAGCAGCTTCAGGAGAATGGCAAACAGTGATGAATAATTCTCTTTTCTACGGAAACAATCATTTGTTATTAGTCTATTTATTCCTTATTATAGTATTTAAAGTCTTTGCATCAACTGCCACCAACGGAGGTGGAGGTTGTGGTGGTATCTTTGCACCTAGTTTGTTTTTAGGTTGTATTGCTGGATTTGTCTTTTCTCATCTTTCAAATGAACTGGGATTCTTTATTGATTTACCCGAAAAGAATTTTGCACTGATGGGAATGGCCGGAGTTATGGCTGGAGTTATGCATGCTCCATTGCTGGGAATCTTCCTTATTGCTGAGCTAACTGGAGGATACGACCTTTTTCTTCCTTTGATGATTTGCTCAGTAAGTTCTTATCTTACAATTATTATCTTTGAACCTCATAGTCTTTATTCCATGCGTTTGGCCAAGAAGGGACAACTTCTTACTCACCATAAAGATAAAACAGTGCTTACGCTGATGAAGATGGAGAATGTTGTTGAAACGGATTTCGAGCAAGTATCTCCTGATATGGATCTGGCAGAGCTGGTAAAGGTTATTTCTAAAGCGAAAAGAAATCTATTCCCGGTGGTTGATAATAATGGAATTCTGAAAGGTGTTGTTTTACTTGATGACATACGAAAAATAATGTTCAGACAAGAGCTTTATCATCGTTTTACAGTAAGCAAGCTAATGATATCTGTTCCTGCCAAATTATTAGTGGCCGACTCTATGGAACAGGTGATGCACACTTTCGATGAAACTCATGCATGGAATCTGCCAGTAGTTGATGAAGAAGGAAAATATGTGGGATTCGTTTCCAAATCAAAGATCTTCAATTCATACAGACAATTGCTGGTACACTTCTCTGAAGATTAACCTGATAAATAAGATATTAAAGGCGCACATAAAAAGAAACAAAAAGTGATGGAAAAGAAAAACCTGAGAATAGTATATATGGGAACGCCCGACTTTGCCGTGGAATCCCTCAAATGCCTTGTTGAAGGTGGATATAATGTGGTGGGTGTAATCACAATGCCCGACAAACCTGCCGGACGAGGACATAAGGTTCAGTTCTCACCCGTAAAGCAATATGCCCTGGAACAGAATCTTCCCCTGCTTCAACCGGAAAAACTTAAGGATGAATCATTCATAGAAGCTCTTGGGGAATGGAAAGCCGACCTGCAAATTGTAGTGGCCTTCCGCATGCTGCCCGAAGTGGTTTGGGCAATGCCTCGCCTGGGTACATTTAATTTACATGCATCCCTACTTCCGCAATACCGTGGAGCAGCTCCAATTAACTGGGCTGTAATTAATGGAGATACAGAAACAGGCATTACCACCTTCTTCCTTCAGCAAGCAATAGATACAGGTAAAGTTATTCAGCAAGTGCATATTCCAATAGCCGACACGGATAATGTGGAAGTGGTACACGATAAACTAATGGTACTGGGAGGTAAACTGGTTATTGAAACAGTAGATGCTATTCTTGAAGATCGTGTAAAGCCAATCCCTCAGGAAGATATGGTTCAACCCACAGAGTTACGCCCTGCACCGAAAATCTTTAAAGAGACGTGCCGCATTAATTGGTCGGGAAATGTGAAGCAGACTTATGACTTTATCCGCGGACTATCGCCCTACCCTGCCGCATGGACAGAACTTCACAACGGAGAAGAAGCACCTCTTGCAATGAAAGTCTTTGAAACAGAAAAGATAGAAAAAGAACATACAAACATTCCGGGCAGCATACAAACAGACGGTAAAACCTATCTGCACGTAGCTGTTAAAAACGGATATCTGTCCATCAAATCCCTTCAGTTGGCGGGGAAGAAACGACTTGCCATTGATGAGTTTCTCCGTGGCTTTAAACTTTCAGATGAAATGAATCTTCATTAAAACGAAATAGTATTTTAATAATGCTTTGAAAAGTGCGTTAAGTGATCGAACATTAACGCACTTTTCTTTGTTTTTATTTTGTCATTAGCTAATTATTATGTTTATTTGTATCCATTAACATTAAGTAATAATCCCAAAACAATAGCCTATTGATTATACATTACTCTAATCCCAAATAAAAGACGTAATGAACAATTTGAAAAAGATGACCGATGAGGAATTGGTTATCCTATATTCAAAAGGAAAAAATCAAGCTTTTGATACACTACTTAACCGGTATCAGAATAGGTTATATTCCTATATTTATTTCATTGTAAAGAACACCGAAATTGCGGAAGACATCTTTCAGGAGACTTTCGTTAAAGCGATTATGACCATTAAACAGGGACGTTACACGGAAAATGGAAAGTTCCCTGCCTGGCTTACCCGCATAGCTCATAACCTTATCATTGATAATTATCGCCAGGAACGAAATGAAAATGTGGTATCCAATGATAGCTGCGAAGTAGATTTGCTGAATGATATGAAGCTATCTGAAGGAACTATTGAAATGGACATTATTAACGAGCAGATTCATGAAGATGTGCGACATTTAATTAAATTGCTTCCTGATAATCAGCGGGAAATAATAAACATGCGCTTCTATCAGGATCTCAGTTTTAAGGAGATAGCCAAAACCACCGGAGTAAGTATCAACACCGCTTTGGGAAGAATGCGCTATGCCATCATCAACCTTCGCCGTATGGCAGAAGAGAAAGAGATAATTCTCACCCCCGAATAAATTATTTATTTCATAAGCATACTAAAGATCTGTTTCCTACGTTCTTACAATAAACAGAAAATAGTATGCCTATGAAATGTAATATTACTCAAACAAATTCTCAACAGAAAAAAAACAAACAGCTTATTAAAGCTAAGGATGCGATGCATCCCGGCACGGAAACACTAAACTTTCTAAAACTGTTTGCCCGCAATTATCACGTTGAACCATTAATGCCTGAAGGTTTACAAGGAATCATTCTGGGATAACCCGTTATACATTCTAATTCTCCTGTACAGAACATTATAATCTTTTGTACAGAAGAATTAATTGTCTTGTACAACGGAGCAACTATTCCCCGCCAATAAATAAAAGAAGCCCGAATAAAAGACCTCGGGTTCAATTATTTTGTTTATTTTTGCACAACGAAACATACAGCAAGAGAGTCATGAAACATAAAATTTCCCCATCACTGCTCGCTGCCAATTTTTCCAATCTGGCAGAAGATATCGAAATGATAAACCGAAGCGAGGCCGACTGGTTGCATCTTGATATTATGGACGGTGTGTTTGTTCCTAATATTTCCTTTGGATTTCCCGTTATTAAAGCAGTCAGCAGAATCTGTGAAAAGCCGCTTGATGTGCATTTGATGATTGTAAATCCCGAGAAATTTATTCCGCAAATAAAAGCAGTTGGGGCAAAAATTATGAATGTACATTACGAAGCCTGTCCGCACCTTCACCGGGTAATTCAACAAATCCGCGAAGCCGGAATGGAACCTGCCGTAACTATAAATCCATCCACTCCGGTATCTTTGCTGAAAGATATAATAGAAGACGTATATATGGTTCTGATTATGAGCGTAAATCCCGGATTTGGCGGTCAGAAATTCATTAAACATTCAATAGAAAAGGTAAAGGAACTCCGACTGTTGATAGATAAAACAGGATCAGATGCACTGATTGAGGTAGATGGCGGTGTAAATAAGGAAACAGCCACTCTGTTACTGGATGCAGGAGCCGACGTACTTGTTGCAGGTAATGCAATCTTTTCTGCGCCTTCCCCTGAAGAGATGATTCATCAGTTAAAAACATTATAATCAGACTGTGCAGCTGCCTGTACATCTGCACAAATATCCCTTTGTCCGATTTCTCGTACCCCTGATAATCGGGATATATTTCAGTCATTCGTTTCTCCATGAAACAGGCTGTAGCAGGATTGTTATGGGTTCACTTTGCCTCTTGTGTATTATCTCATTTTTTCTTTATCATCTTTTCAGAAAATATACATTCAGGTGGTTTACAGGTACTTGCATTTATCTATTGCTCTTCACTCTGGGCACCGTAATCACGGAATTTCATTTATCATCTGCTCACTACCAGTGGCCTGTGGAAAAGAGTGTTTACAAAGCTCTGCTCACGGAAAATCCACAGGAGAAAGAGCGCAGCATATTGTGTCCTGTAACCGTCATGATAAGACAGGATTCATTAGGCATTCATCCAATACAGAAAAAGGTATTGCTTTATCTCACCAAAGATTCACTCAGCAAACAGATAAAGCGTGGTGATAAGATATTGTTCTATGGCCAGATTAATGCGCCTCGCAACAATGGCAATCCCGAAGAGTTTGATTATGCTTCTTATCTGATTCATCAGGGAATTAGCGGAACAGCCTTTGCATATACCGGAAGTTGGAAACCGACAGGGCACGATGCTTCGCGGACTCTGGAACAAACTGCTCTGGATTACCGGACACTGTTATTGGGAAAAATAAAAAGTCTGGGATTCTCGGGAGATGAATATACCGTTCTCTCAGCGTTGGTGTTGGGATATCAGAACGAGCTGAGTGAAGAAATACGTGAAAGCTACTCCATCTCAGGAGCCAGCCATGTGCTTTCGCTCTCAGGGTTACACATCGGCTTTCTTTATTTTCTACTTGATTTCCTGCTTGGTTTTGCCAACAGAAGGAAAGATTCTCTCATTGCCAAACAACTAATCATAGTAGTTCTTTTATGGGGATTCGCATTTCTCACCGGACTACTGTCTCCGGTTATCCGTTCTGTGATTATGTTTTCACTCATCGCGCTTTCCAAAATACGAAATAATCAGCCCGTTACGCTCAACACTCTGGCAGTGGCCGCTCTGCTGATGTTGATTTACAACCCTTTTTATCTGTATGATGTCAGCTTCCAGCTATCTTTCTCCGCGGTAGCAGGAATTGTAATGATTCAACCGTGGCTTTATAACCGGATAAAGGTGGAAAACCGTATCGTGAAATATGTGTGGGGACTGATGAGTGTCTCCATTGCCGCACAGATTATTACCGCTCCCATTGTGCTTTACTATTTCTCTCGTTTCTCCACCCACTTTCTGCTGACTAATATCATTGTGGTTCCATTGGTTTCGGTCATTATGTATTTGGCGGTTTTTACGCTTTGCATAGGATTCATTCCCCCTCTGCAGGCTCTTTTAGCCTATCTGCTAAAGGAATCAATTAAATTACTAAACGGAACAGTTGTTTTTGTTGAGCACCTACCCTATTCTTCTATTGACCACATCTGGCTGAACACCGTAGACGTTGCCGTCTTTTATCTTATCTTTCTTTTCTTCAGTCTTTATTTTGTGGCTAAAAAACGGTGGGCACTGTTTAGCCTGCTGTCATGCATATTAGTTCTATTTCTTTTTCATGCCGAAGAAACATATAAACATCAGAACATTCGTTCCATTGTTTTCTATAATGCCCGCAACTGCCCCACTGTTCACTTAATTGAGTCGCGGGAAACTTCATATCTCTTTTCTGCCGAAAAAGATGATGTTCACAAAAAGTTGCGATATGCCGCCCGCCGTTTCTGGGATAAAAATCAGTTAAACAGTCCGCAAACACTTCCTTCTGAGTATAGTGGAAAAGAAATATGGAGACACAACAACATGCTCTGCTTTGAAGGAAAAACTATCTGCATGATAAAAGACAACAGTTGGCGAAACAAAATATCCGATAAACCGTTATACATTGATTATTTATATATCTGTAAAGGCTATAAAGGAAAATTGGTGTGGCTTATGCCCCTTTTTAATGCAAAAAAAGTGGTTATAGATGGCTCCATAAGTGATTATCACAAGGAAGCATTCAAGAAAGAATGCACACTTTTAGGAATGAACTTTATTTCGTTATCCGAAAAAGGAGCCTTCCAAATCGCTCTTTAATACAATTTAATTTGTACTTTTGCATCTGATAATGAAGAAAAAACAGTTATGTTGACAAAAATAATAAACCAAGCAAATATTGATCTTTTCGGAGAATGGCTCAAAGAAACGGAAAAGATAGTTATTGTAACACATGTTTCTCCTGATGGAGATGCAATGGGTTCCTCTTTAGGACTTTATCATTTTCTTATCTCACAGAATAAGACAGTAAATATTATAGTACCCAATGCCTTTCCCGAGTTTCTGAAATGGATGCCCGGAGCAAAGAACATCATGCTTTACGATAAAAGCAAAGAGATTGCCGACAAGCTTATTGCAGATGCCGACATGATTTGTTGCCTCGATTTCAACGGACTAAAACGAATTGAAGGAATGGGCAATGCAGTAAAAGAGGCCAAAGCCCGCAAAGTAATGGTCGATCATCATCCATTCCCGGACGATATCTGTTCCATTGTAATGTCTCACCCGGAAATATCGTCAACATCCGAATTAGTGTTCCGCTTAATCAGCCGCCTGGGATATTTTGATGAAATAACCAAAGAAGGAGCCGAATGCATCTATACAGGAATGATGACCGACACCGGCAGCTTTACTTATAATTCAAACAGTCAGGAAATATACTACATCATCAGTCAGCTGATATCTAAAGGTATTGATAAAGACGACATTAACCGTAACGTTTACAACACTTACTCCGAATGCCGCCTGCGCCTGATGGGATATGTACTTCACACAAAGATGAAAGTGTATCCTGAACATCATGCAGCGATGATCTCACTTACTCAGGATGAGCTGAAAGAATTCAGTTATGTAAAGGGCGATTCAGAAGGATTTGTTAATATACCTCTATCTATTAAAGATGTAAAATTCTCTGTTTTCTTTCGGGAAGACACAGACATGATAAAAATATCATTACGGTCGGTAGGAGAATTCCCTTGCAACAAATTTGCATCCGAGTTTTTCGGCGGTGGAGGGCATCTGAATGCTTCCGGAGGAGAATTTTACGGAACTATGCAGGAAGCAATTGACACCTTTGAACAAGCTTTAGATAAATATAAACCTTTATTAACGACAAATAATTAGTTATTTAAACATAATTGCATCGCAACATTGCAGCATTTACCATCTGAATAACTATTTTTGTACGGAATATTAATATGCAAATATGAAAAAACTAACTTTACTGCTATTCTCTTTACTTATAGTGGGATTCGCTTTTCAATCCTGTAGCAATAGTCAAAAAACTTATGCAGAAATGCAGGCTGATGAAACAAAAGCTATTAAGGATTTTATCCAAAAAAATAATATTGAAGTTATAAGCACCGATAAGTTCCTGCAACAGGATAGTACAACAACGGGAAATCAATATGTATTATTCTCCGATGACGGTGTGTATTTACATATTGATAAGAAAGGCGGCAAAATGGCTAAAAGTAACGACGTTATCCTAACTCGTTTTCTGGAGATTAGCGTTGCCACCGGAGACAGTACATTGTCCAACAACTATGACAATACCAGCATAGATCAGTTTAGATACACCAAAAACAGTTATTCAACTTATGGACAGTTCTTTATGGAACAAAGCCAGAAAGCTTATATGCTAAGTGCTTATGGAAGCGCAGTTCCTGCAGGTTGGTTATTGCCACTTCAGTATGTGGGAGACGGATCTAAGATAAAAGTGATAGTTCCCTCAACTAAAGGACACAGCACAGCGCAACAATATGTAACTCCCTATTTTTACGAAATAGAATACAAAATTTACTAAGAATTATGACACTTATTAAATCAATTTCTGGTATCCGTGGAACTATTGGCGGACATGCCGGAGAAGGGCTAAACCCGCTTGACATAGTAAAATTCACTTCCGCTTACGCAACATTGATAAGAAAGACTACTAAATCAACAAGCAATAAAATTGTTGTAGGCCGCGATGCTCGTATCTCCGGGAAAATGGTTAATAATGTAGTTATCGGTACCTTAATGGGTATGGGCTATGACGTGGTAGATATTGGCCTTGCCTCTACTCCTACTACAGAACTTGCTGTTACCATGGAAGGTGCTTGCGGAGGGATTATCCTTACTGCCAGCCACAATCCAAAACAATGGAACGCACTGAAACTACTGAACGAGTATGGAGAATTCCTTAACGCAGCAGAAGGAGAAGAAGTGCTTCGCATTGCTGAAGCTGAAGAGTTTACTTTTGCCGAAGTAGATAGTCTGGGGGCTTACCGTGAAGATTTAAGTTACAACCAAAAACATATAGACAGCGTACTTGCGCTGAAACTTGTTGATGTGGAAGCTATCCGCAAAGCAAACTTCAGAGTAGCTATTGACTGTGTAAACTCTGTGGGAGGAATTATTCTTCCTGATTTATTTGATGCGCTGGGCGTGAAGCATGTAGAAAAGCTGTATTGCGAACCTAACGGAAACTTCCAGCACAACCCTGAACCGCTTGAAAAGAATCTGGGAGACATTATGAATCTGATGAAAAGCGGAAAGGCTGACGTTGCATTCGTTGTTGACCCTGACGTTGACCGCCTTGCAATGATTTGCGAAGACGGAAAAATGTACGGAGAAGAATATACACTGGTTACTGTTGCCGACTATGTATTAAAACATACTCCGGGTAATACAGTTTCAAACTTAAGTTCAACCCGTGCACTTCGTGACGTAACCCGTAAATACGGACAGGCTTACAATGCTGCTGCTGTAGGCGAGGTAAACGTGGTAACTAAAATGAAAGATACAAATGCTGTGATCGGTGGTGAAGGCAACGGAGGAGTTATCTATCCGGAAAGTCACTACGGACGCGACGCATTGGTTGGTATCGCTCTTTTCCTTAGCCATCTTGCTCACGAAGGAAAGAAGGTTAGCGAACTGAGAGCTACTTATCCTCCTTACTTTATCGCTAAGAATAAAGTTGAGTTAACTCCGGCTATTGATGTAGATGCTATTCTTGCTAAAGTAAAAGAGATCTATGCCAAAGAAGAAATCAATGACATTGATGGTGTAAAGATTGACTTCCCAGATAAGTGGGTTCACCTGAGAAAGAGTAACACAGAACCAATTATCCGTGTTTACTCTGAAGCCTCAACCATGGAAGCTGCCGAAGAAATTGGTCAGAAAATTATGGATGTAATTGCGGAACTGGCAAAATAAAAGCTGTTCATTACAATATAAAACGAGCGAAGAAGCAAAACCTGCTTTCTTCGCTTTTTTTATTGCCCTGATATTACTCCGTACACCCGGGTGTATGTTTTTTGTATACCCGGATGTAGCACTCTCCTCCATCCGGGTGTACGGCTATTACCCACCCGGGTGTACAAGATATTACCTGTCCTGATAAATAAAATCAGCGGCATACAAACGGTAAAAAACTTACGAGAGTATTATTAAAAGGGCGAATTAGCCAGAATCAGTACGAGACAAAGTGCTAGATTGCCAGATCACTGCTAGATCAAATCAAATTGATCAAGCACCTATAGAACACTTATATACAACAACTTAAACACCTACTGCTAGATTGCCAGATCAATTTCTCATTTTTAATATTTATGAGAAAGAGATATAGCGGATAAATAGAAATAAAAAGAATTAATGCCTTTTTGAAGAAAAAAGGGAAGAAACCCAAAGCAAAGCTATAGCGCCTACAGTTGCAGTAACCAAATGTCCAATGGTGCCTGAGGTATAGATACCAAGCATACCAAAAAGCCAGCTCCCCAATACACCACCTATAACTCCTAGAATAAGGTTTACCAAACATCCAAAGCCACCACCTCTCATTATCTTGCCAGCCACATAACCGGCTATAATACCAATAATAACACCGCCAAATATTCCCATAACACAATCTCTTTAAAGGTTATACTATTTTTAAGCTAATCATTCAAACCGGGAAGCAAGCTTACACGCTTAATCTCGCCCTCAAAATTGGGAGTAAAAACATCCTTTCCGATATTCTCCTTAATCTCCTGAATGCTCCAGAATCTTCCGCCTGCCAGTTCATCCTTATTGGGAGTTATCTCACCATTGTATGTTGTTTTATAAACAAAAACTAACTCTTTCTCAACTTTAGATTCAAACACGTAATTGGCAATAAACTTAGGATCGTATTCAGTAATACCAAGTTCTTCACGCACTTCACGTTTAAGTGCTTGCTCGGCATTCTCACCTAAATCCACATGTCCACCTACGGCAGTATCCCATTTATCGGGCTGAATATCTTTCCAGGCGGGACGTTTCTGAAGAAACAATTCGCCTTTATCGTTGAATACATGAAGATGCACCACCGGATGCAACAACTTACTTCCATTGTGGCACTCCCCTCTTGAGGCAGCACCGGTTATATTCCCCAGTTCGTCAACCAACGGAAACATCTCTTCACTATTATCTTTATTCATAGGTCTGTTTATTTAAGGAATCAGCAACGAACTATCTCCGTAACTCAGGAAACGGAAATCATGACTGAGCGCGTAATCATATATCTTCTTCCAGTTTCCTTGCACGAATGCGGAAACAAGCAGCAACAAAGTACTCTGAGGCTGATGGAAATTAGTAACCATTGCCTTTACAATACGATATTCATATCCGGGAGCAATAATTATCTGTGTACTGCTATGCAGCGTATTTATATTATGGCGATCCATATAAGCAATAATCTGCTGAAGAGCCTCAACAGCTGTCAACTCAGAAAGATGTTTATACGGCTGCCATTGTTTCACATGAAGTTCCTCTTCACCGGCATTGGGGTTCTGGCTCAATGTAACACCCATCTGATAAAGACTTTCCAGCGTGCGAACCGAAGTAGTACCAACAGCCACAGCCCTACCTTGATAAGCAATAAGCCTTTCTATCGTTTTCCGGTTCACGGAAATAAACTCCGTATGCATTTCGTGATCAGCAATCTCCTCACTCTTCACCGGACGAAATGTACCGGCACCCACATGCAAAGTAAGCTCTTCCAGCTCCACGCCATGATTTTCCATATCCTGCATTACCCTTTCGGTAAAATGAAGTCCGGCAGTAGGAGCTGCAACAGAACCATCAATCTTAGAATATACAGTTTGGTAAGTCTCCTTATCACTCTCCTGAGTTTCTCTGTTCAGATACGGAGGAATAGGTAGTTCACCTACCACCTCTAATATTTCAGAGAAAGTAACCTCTTTATTGTTCCATGTAAAATCAATCCAATGACTTGTTCCTCTACACTCTCCACGAATAGCCTTTAAGATAATCTGCACACCTTTCACGGTAATTTCACGACAAAGATCGCCCTCTTTCCATTTCTTCAGATTACCAACCATGCAAAGCCAGCTGCACTTCTCAGTCTGCTGAAAAGAAAGCACATAATCATTCGGAGCAATAGGTTCCAGACAAAAAACTTCAATCAGCGCACCAGTCTCCTTTCGGAAGTGCAGACGAGCCTGAATCACCTTCGTATTATTAAATATCATCAAACTTCCCGCCGGAATCAGTTCCGGAAGAGAAGTAAAAATAGTTTCACTTATCTCTCCATGTTTATATACCAATAACTTCGACTGATCTCTCACAGGAAGTGGAAACTTGGCAATACGTTCATCCGGCAGCGGATAATTGAACTCACTTATCTTAATATGTTTTGTTTCTTCCATCATTTCTTTGTCTATCTCGGCAAAATTAGTGATATTTGACGGATAATTGAGCAAATTTGCTCAAAGAACTTTAAACATACAAAGAATATGGCTATTAAAATAGGTGATAAAGTGCGCTTCCTGAGTGAAGTAGGAGGCGGAATTGTGACAGGATTTGCAAGGAATGAACAAGTAATAGTAGAGAGTGAAGATGGGTTTGAAGTGCCAATGCTTATACGTGAATGTGTAGTTATTGAAACGGACGATTACAATTTAAGAAGAAAGCCCGCTGATACATCTAGGTCTGGTTCAAAAGAAGCTAAACCAGAAGCAAAGATTACTGCTCCGCAAATCATTTCCCCCCCAGTGGAAACCCGCGAAGGTGAAGCTTTGAATGTTTTTCTGGCATACGTTCCGGTTGATTCCAGGGCTATCTCCACTACTCCTTTCGAGGCTTATCTGGTAAACGATAGTAATTATTATATCTATTACAATTATCTCAATGCAGAAGGAAAAGCATGGAACAGTCGTTCACACGGATTGATTGAACCAAACACCAAACTATTCCTGGAAGAGTTTACCAAAGACTCATTGAATGAGCTTGAACATGTAGCTGTGCAACTAATAGCATTCAAAGATTCCAAAACATTTATCCTGAAACCGGCAGTAAGCGTGGAACTTCGTATTGACACTGTTAAGTTTTACAAGCTTCACACCTTCCGTGAATCAGTCTTTTTTGAAGATCCATCCTTGGTATACGATATTGTAAAAGACAATCAGCCGGCAAAGCAAATGTATGTTTCCGCACAGGAAATAGAAGAAGCCTTGCTTGCTAAAAAGAATGTGGACAGACCAGCTGCAACTCCCATTGTAAAAAAGGTAATAAAGAACGAAGTCATTGAAATAGACCTACATATCAATGAGTTACTGGATGACACCAGCAATATGAGTCATAAAGAAATTCTTGATTACCAGCTAGGCAAGTTCCGTGAGATTCTGGAAGAAAACAAAAACAAGAAAGGTCAAAAGATTGTCTTCATCCACGGAAAAGGTGACGGCGTATTACGCAAAGCTCTTCTTGAAGAACTGAAGTATAAATACAAAACTTACCAAAGTCAGGACGCTTCTTTTAAGGAGTATGGTTTTGGAGCTACTATGGTTACTATAAAATAATTAATCATTAAAGAAAACACTACTCATTTACATATATATGAGTAGTGTTCCTTTTTCCTAAAACCACCATAAAATAATTCACATTTTCACTTCGCACTCTATAGCTATTATTGCTTAAAAATATATGATAGGCGTATTTATTTCTTAATCACCTTGAATGAGTCACTTTCTTTCATTTCTTTTTCTTTCTCTGCATCTATCTTTTTAAATTCTTTTTCAAAGTTTCCTTCAAAAGCCTGCTTTAAATCTGTGACCCCTAGTTTATCAATACAATACAAGAACTTGTTTAATGATTTAGAGTTTTTGTCTTTATTGAAAGTAAAAGAATACCAGAAAAGTTGAGCTGCAAAATCATAAACTCCTAAATCCATCGAAATATCAGCATATTTGTAAATATCATTAAGACATTCACCTTTATTCTTGAAAAGCTCAGTTATCTCATTCCGTCTAAAAATTAAATACGATTCTTTTCCCGTACTTGCCCAAACGTCCATTTTATAGAGTGGATCAGATTTGAAAATATTAATTTTAGCTTTATCCCAGTTGCGCCTATCATCCAACTTAATTTCTTTCTTTTTTATTTCTAGTGTGTTTTGAGTAAAATATTGTTCATATAATGCCCATGCAGAATTTTGGTAATTGTTTAAAATATTACTATATATTGCAATTGCATTCTCGTAATTTCCTATATCGTTTTCTACAATGCCTTTTTCTATTTCTTTATCCAGTTGTTTATAAAATAGGTCTATTCGCCAAGATAATTCTTCTAAATATTTATTTGTAACAGAGGTTTTGTCAGAAAAGATCCGTGCAATTTCTAAATACTTCCTGGCATAATCAAATTCACCTTGTGAGATATACATAAATATTTTTGTTGCGGGTATTAATTCATTCCCAGAACTCATTTCCATACAAGCTCTCCAATAGTCACTATTGTTGTCGGTCAAATTAGACGTGTACTGAATATCTGAAAAGTTCTTTTTTGATATCAAATTTCCAAAGTTCTTAATCCCCAAGAATTTGTCATCTACAATAGTTTGATAAGCATTTAAGACAGGTAATACTTCATTTGCAGCCCAAGCTCTATTTAATTCTACTTTTTTCTTTAAACCAACAGCTTCATATTCTTTTCTTGATTTCTCAACTGGTGAAATAATCCCACCAAACACATCATTAACATCGTCAACTGTCACATTTGTAGTTATTAAAATAGGAAAATCAACTAGTTTCGTATTCTCAAATTTTATGGCATTAATCTGATCTACAAAGCTTTTTTCTCTAATAATATCTAAACTTGGCTTTGCAAAAAGCTGAACTGTAGGTTTCTCATTTTTATGACTTACAATAAGTAGAGCTATTTTTTGATCTTTTGAAATGCCAAAAAAGTCCTTCTTCATTAATCTTACAGCTTCGCCAAAGCTTTTGACAAACTTATCATAATCAACATTAACATCAGCAATTTTGTCGTTTGCCAATAAATTCAAAGATATTTCTGGTTCGCTTTGAGCAAATATATTAATCCCTGTTAGTAAGCAAATTAAAAAGGCTAAAGTAATTTTTAGTTTCATTATATTTTTTGTTTTTGGTTAATCTAATTATGTATTGCTTTCATTCACTTTATAGCGTCAGTTATCATTTTTTATTTTTCTCTCTGTTCAGATAATCAACAACTATACTTTTTTGCTTAATTTAAACTCTAATATTTTAGAATAGAAGAATCAATATCAAACTCATAATCAATTATTATATCATAACAAATAGTTTTCATTGTATGAACAATGAAAACTATTTGCAAAGAAAGTAAACATATCAATGACTTCAAAATAATTTAACTCATAAAACATATGAACAACTTTCAAATATAATTGTAACTTTGTCCTCACAAACAAAGTATCAACCCCAATCATGAAACTATCAATTATATATTTCAGCAAAAGTGGTCATACAAAAGAGATGGCAGAGATCATCGCGAACGGAATGAAAAGCATCCCTGAAATTGAAGTAGGAATTTTCGATTTAGATCATATTGATGATGATTTTCTGGCAGAAAGTAAAGCCGTGGTATTTGGCTCACCAACCTACTACGCTAATACCTGCTGGCAGATAAAGAAATGGTTCGATGAATCAAGGAACTACAAACTGGAAGGAAAGATTGGTGCTGTTTTTGCTACAGCTGATTATGCTCAGGGTGGTGCAGATACGGCTATTCTTACTATTATAAACCATTTAATGGTGAAAGGTATGCTGGTATATTCGGGCGGTTCGGCACTGGGACAGCCATTTATTCACCTTGGTGCTGTAGCTCTGAAAGAAAATTTTGAGCAGAGCAAGCCGATGTTCGAGGTATTTGGACAGCGTATCGCAACCAAAGCCACAGAACTGTTTGCTTCTTCTAAAATATAAAACAAATCAGGTTATGAAACAAATCAACACTGCCCTACTCTCTTTCGGCATGAGCGGAAGAGTGTTTCACGCACCTTTTATAAATTTGCATAAAGGTTTCCACCTTGCTGGTTCATGGGAAAGGAGCAAAAAACAGATTCAGGAGTTTTATCCCGAAACACATTCTTATGATTCTTTTGAAGCTATATTGAATGACGATTCAATTGATTTGGTTGTGGTAAATACACCCGTATATTCTCATTTTGAATATGCGGCAAAAGCATTGAAAGCCGGAAAGCATGTGGTGGTGGAGAAAGCTTTTACATCTACTGTTTCAGAAGCTGAAGAGCTTAAAGCTATTGCTTTGGAACAGAACAAGCAGATTGCAGTTTTCCAGAATAGAAGATGGGACAGTGATTTCAGCACAGTAAAGCAGGTTATTGATAGTGGTGTTCTTGGCGAGATTAATGAAATGGAGATTCATTTCGACCGCTTTAATATGAATTTAAGTCCGAAAAAGCACAAGGAAGAGCCTAATCCCGGAGCTGGAATCATGAGGGATTTAGGACCTCACGTTATTGATCAGGCTTTGTATCTGTTTGGTATGCCGGAAGCTGTCTTTGCCGATTTACGTGTTACACGACCAGATTCGACCGTTGAAGATTGCTTCGATATTCTTCTTTATTACCCCTCTTTCAGAGTCAGGATAAAAGGAGGATATATTGTAAAAGAGGTTCTTCCTGCATACATTGTTCACGGCACAAAAGGCTCTTTCCTGAAATCTCGTGCCGATGTGCAGGAAGCTGATCTGCAGAAAGGACTTACTCCTGGTGCGCCTGACTGGGGAACTGAACCCGAAGAAGAGCAAGGACTTATTAACTACGATATAGATGGAACAAGTATTCGCGAGATGATAAAGACACAGCAAGGTAATTATCTGGAATTTTATAACGGAGTATATACTGCTTTAACGCAAAATTCCCCTATGCCCGTTACGGTAGACGATGGCATAAGGGTAATGCAAATCATTGAAGCTGCTTTCAAGAGCAGTGACAAGAAAATGGTTATTCCTTTATCCAGATAAATATTCTAATATTTATCTGGATAAATTTAGTCTATTAAAGGCAACTACGACTTTTTAACAAAACGGAATTTTGAATATTTACTTCCGGTAAGGACTTTCAATATGTAAATTCCATCAGGCAGTTTTGATACATTAATTTGCTGAATAGTTCCAGACTGAGCTGTTTGCCCATTCTGCAGCATGCTACCCAATAAATTATATATCTCAAACGTACTGGCATTAGCATCCTTCAACATTAAAATATTGGATGTTGGATTTGGGTAGATACTAATATTAGCAGCCAAGTCAGGAGTTATGGCTGTAGATCCATTAGAAATAGAAGTAACAACAACAGAAATGTTACTTGAATATGAAGTACCATCATTGCCTGCTACAGTAAACTTAATATTAGCCAAACCTGTAAAATCTGAAGCTGATTTAAATCGAACAGTATGCCCATCTGCCAAGACTAAAGCTGCACCATTTGTACACTCATTAATTGTAAAAGTTGGAGACACACTACTAAATCCTCCACAATATTTAAGAAGATCAATATCCAACGAAGAATTACGATTAACTACAGCGTGTAAATCGGCCAGCCAATTAATATAATGTTCTATCAATGTATATCCATCCAGAGAGATTTGCATAGCATCATCCACTTTAGCATCAGAGCCAGTTGCTTTTTCCCAATAGTCGGGCATCCCATCATTATCTGTATCAATATCTTTATTCCCACTTCTAATTATACCATATCCATTATTATCAAGACCTGTCTGTGCCTGACTTGTATATAGCCCAGAATCGGGGCCTGTTGTTCCAACAACATATCCTGTTGTTCCCGAACCAATAGTTTTAACTTGATTAATGATCAGAGAATCCGTTTGGTCATAAGGAAGAGTTCCGGTGGTGGAAGCTGCAATACGAAAAGCTGATGCAGCACTGTAAATGGGAATTGTGTTTGTCAGGTCTGTCCACGGAGAAGTGAGAACTGTTCCTCCTCCCTGATACCAATACGGGGTAGTCTCTGCTCCATTGAGCACACCATCCAGATTCTTGTCTTTCATATTACCTGAACAATATATACTTTGGTTATTGTCAACCTGGAACCAGCTATTATCAGTTCCTGTTGAAGCTGGTCCAAAGACAAAGTAATTATTTACGATATCATGTTTAAAACTTGTGCCTGAGTGTGTGGTATATCCTGCAGAGCAATTATATAGCACATTATTTGCATAGGTATCATTTATCTTAGCTAATGGATTACGGTTGTGTGAATTAGCAAAAATATTCTTATAGAATGTCCAGTTACTACCTACTGACTCACAGTGTGCTCCGAACTGTTGTCCTGTAGGATTGGCAATAATGCAACTCTGAAAAGTTATATTGGTTACCGGTGAAACAGCTGTATTATCACTTACTCCATCAATATTGTTCCATGGTGCAAACTCAAAAGAACAATGATCAAGAATCACATTATTGGCAAGATACAAACTCAAGGCATCATCTCCATCACTCCCGGTTTCACTTCCCGGACGAATACGAATGTGACGACAGATTACATTTGATGACTTAGCAAAAGAGAGCTCACCACTTTTTATTGCAATACCTTCACCTGGGGCTGTTTGTCCGGCAATAGTAAGATTACTTTTTGCTGAAATAGCAGATTTCAAACTGATATAACCACTTACATCAAATACAATTATACGATTGGAAGAACTTACAGCATCACGAAGAGATCCTTCACCACTATCATTGAGGTTTGTGACATGATAAACAGCTCCACCCCGTCCTCCTGTAGCATGAGATCCAAAGCCAACAGCTCCAGGAAATGAAAGAAGCATATTTGAAGCAGAATTAACTACAATACGACCAGTCATTGCGCCTGACGCTACTGATTCATAAATTGCATTAATACTATAACCGTAATTACCCATATTCATAGGAGCTCCAGAAATTGTAAGAGTACGGGCTGTATTATCAAGTGAAACCTTAATTCCGGCAGGAGCAACGCTAGATCCGGAAGTTCCACTCCATAAGATATTAGCAGATGTAGCAGAACCATCCCATTTATAAACAATATTTGATATTGGTTGACTAAAAGTGACTGTTTGAGCAGCTGTATTATCTGAAGAATTCAAAGCTATTGATGGAGGTAACAAAACTATTAATGACGCAGTTAATGGAGATGTAGTATTAGTTCCATCAGTTGAAGTCACGCTCAACCCATATGTTCCAGCCACTGTAGGAGTTCCTGAAATAGTTAATGTACATAAAGAATTGTCTTTTGTTATTGAGATACCATCAGGAGGTGTATTGGCATCAGAGGTTCCGGTCCAACTAATATTGGTTGTGGAGGCAGAACCACCCCATTTATAAACAATGTTATTTATAGTATTACCTGTCATCAAAGTTTGTGACTGAGTAGCCAATTCAGAAATAATATTCATCAGTGGAATTGGAGTTGTTACAACATTAATCTTTGCCGATAATGTATCTGAAGTGATTGTTCCGTCTGTTGAAAGCACCTTAAGTCCATAAGAACCTGCTACGGTTGGTGAACCTGAAATGGTTAAAGTCTTTGCATTATTATCTGTTAAAACTGTAACTCCTGTGGGAGGGGTATTTGAACCAGCCGTTCCAACCCAGGAAACTGAAGCTGATGTTGCTATACTTCCCCATGAATAAACAATATTTGAGAGAGATTGCCCCGTAGTTATAGTTTGGTTATCAGTGCCAGCTTCTGATATCCTGGTAATAGATGGACGTTTGGTTATTAAAACATCATAAATATACAAATTACAATTTGAACTACTACCAGTAGCACAAGTGATTTTAACTTTAAGATTTCCTGAACCAGAATAAGAATATATATTCTTATATATGAGTTTGTTAGTTGAAATAGCACATGTATCCTGAGGAGTCCATGTACCACCATCATCTGTACTAAAATAAACAATATATTTCTGAGTAGAATTCGTGTTTGCCCCACAACTCCAAACTGTTATATCAGCAGGTCCTTGAACCTGTGGTAAGATTATGTATCCACCACCAGCTCCAGAACCCGATTTTAAAAAGCTAAATGCACCCACACATGCACCATCATCTGCCGATGAAGCCGACACATAAGTTGTTGCAGCACTGCCATACTGATTTGCTGATTGTGCTGCATTTAAATTTATGCGTTGACCATTAGGACCAGCTCCAAATAAGATGGAATTTACATCCTTCTCTTTATTTGCATTCGAAGTTGAAACAGAATAAATATCGCCAGTTGTAAAGGTTCCCGGCTTTGAACTAAAGTCGGTGTAGAATAATGTATCTTTGGATACTAACTGATTAATCGAAGCTGATCGTTTTAGTTTTTGTGCTGTAATCTGTGAAATAAAACAGACTAACAACATAAACATAATGCCAAATAAGTGTTTCTTTTTCATTGAGTATTAAATTTAGTAATATTTACTTTATATAATAATTAAATTTTAAACTATAAAAATTGATTAACAAGGTATTTGAGTAATATATTAAATTCAAAGAAGATATTTGAATTTAATATATTACTCAAATTAAACACAAAATTGAACATTTAAAATTTAACTAAATTGACATATTTGATTTTAATACTCATATTTTTGATTTTGATTCAAATACCCTTAATTAATTACATGAATATCAAGCAGTATAAGTCAGCAAATACATTTTTATTTATTGCTGTCCGGTATAACTTTTTAGATCAAAAAAGACAAAGTGCTGAGTCCATCAAAGAATTCAGCACTAATTGTCTATATTCGTTTCGACAAAAAAAATCTTATATACATAGGCAAAAGTATAAATTTTACCGGACAGCAATATTAGTTTTTATAGCTTCAAAACTAATCTTTTACGCAACGAATTGGGAAACCATAAGAACGGTAAGTTGATTCGGTTTTAGCTGTAACTACTAGATTACTTGTTCTTACTTCTGTACTACTTAAGTAGAGTGAATATGTATCTGTCGCATTATTAACTGAAGCAGACCAATAAACACCGTATAAACCAACACCTGTAAGATCACCTGTTTTATAATATCTACAACCTACAGCAGGATACCAACCAATAGCTGTCCAATTATACCCATAAGTAAATGATATTCCATTTATAATTAATCCATTCCAAGGAGAAGATGAATTATCTCCTGATTTAGGTACACGCCATCCTTCTGGAGAAGGATCATAGACAGATTTAGAGCCTGTAGCTCCCCATAAATTATCATCATGTTCACCAGTAGTGCTATACCAGTCGTACTTATTAGTTCCACCAGTAGTACTCGTTGTATAATAAAATTGCAGTGGATTTTTAATACTATTATCTATATTATTTAGTGGAAGAGTAAAAGGCTGTTTTTTAAAATCTTGTGTATCAGGAGCTACAACTTTAATAAATATTGGATTACTAGGACCATAAATAGCTGTATTTATTAAACTTGTAATGCCAGAGGCACCAGGAAATGGATCTTTTCTTCCCCATTGGTATAAAAGTCCCAAAGAACCAACATCTTGAGATGAATTGCTAACTGCACCCAAATTACGATCCATAAAAGTTTTACTATTATAAGATTTATTAGTAACATTTGGATCATAACTAGTTACCCAAATATGCCATGACCAAACAATAATACCATTCACCTTAGCAACAACGACAGCATTACCTTCTGCCCTACCGGTTTCTACCTTTATTGTACCATCTGCAAGTTGAGCTGTAACAGATTTAATATTACTTAAACCCGAAGGATCCAGACCACGGCTATTATCTGTCCAAAGTAATTCAGCAGTCCATCCACTATTAACATTTGTTATACGGGTAGTCCCATCATCATTTGCTCGTGACACAGGGAATATTACCGCTCTGTTAGGAGGTACAATATAACAATTCGATCGTGAAGATACCTTTGTAACGCGTGTATCAATATCAGTAGCACCAGTAATATTTACGTTATAATTATAGCTACCGTTTCGTTTTACATTATAATTCTGGCTATTATCTGCACCAAAATAAATACGATAAGTTGCAGAAGTAAATCTAGCCCTCACATCTGTGGAAGTCAGAGTTCCTGTAGCATAAATTTCCATATAAGTAGCATTATTAGGAGCATACATGCCTTTCTCTTTTTGAGCTGAAGATGTGCCCGTACTTCCATTAACAGCAGCACGCCCCCCTCTCCTATTTTCGAACATATAAAAAGTAAGATTACTGATAGAAGAAGCTGGTGTAGTAGAAACATCAAATCTCTCACTTACCAGGGCATCGTTTCCCACCGCTATATCATCTGCAAAAGATTCATTTGCATTGGGACGCGCAACCAAGTATTCATATTTTGGTAAATTCTTTATGGAATATCCGGTAATAGTTATACCAGAAATAGCAGTTACAGTAAAAGTGTTTTTTGCAACAAGTCGTGAAATGGTTATGGTACCAACTGAATTTACATAATTTGTACTCCCTTTACCCAATAAAGTAATACCTTTTATGCTTCCACTCATCGTTAATCGTTCATTAGTAATTACTCCGTTTAACGTAGTAACGGGACCACACATCATTGCTTTTAACGCAGATTCTGTATTAGCAGTCTGTGCATTCAGAACGGGAGTACTACCTAAATTAGCTATTGAATAAATAGTACAGTTAGTTCCACTATTAACATCCATCTGAATTGACGACGTGTATGAACTTAAATATTTATAGCCAATTAAACTTCCATTGCCATTATAGACCAGAATATATAGATTAGAAATAGATGAGTCGTCGAAAGCGCGGGTTCTAACCTGATCAGAGGCCTGCTGTTTTACATTTAAAGAAATAACGGCAGCACTGTTATCGACCGGAAGTGATGATTCACTAACCAGTCCATCATCTGTACACCCGCAAACAATCAGACTAACAGTAAAAGTTGTTAATAAAGCGCGAACATTGGACAAATGCAAAAACGCTTTAATTCTTTTTACAGTATACATAATTAGGTTTCTATCAGGTTAGAAAGGATGTGAAAAGGCAGATTTCTCATCCGGCAAGTAATTATTGAAACCTGCCTTTTCTGTTTGTGTTTTTGATTGTTATTAATCAAGAATTAGAAATCAACAGGCTGATCAATTGCCAATTGCCAATTCTGAGGCACTACTGTAACATTAAGATAAGCCGGATCTATTATGGTACTTGTATTATTAACACCTATATTTTTAATTACAACAGAAATAGAATATATTGTATTTCTCTTGATACCTGTATTATATCCATCAAGAGTCTGCTGGGGGCTTAATACACCCAATATACGATTAACTACTATTGGATAATAGCAAGGATTCACCTGATCACTTGTTGTATTTAAATCACCATCAGCATCAAAAACTCCTTCTATTACAAGTTTTGTAGCATCAGCAAACGTTGGATCTAATGGAGAAGGAAACACATTCGGAAATGTATAGAAATAATGATTTGTAGTATATGCAGGTGATTTTGAGATTAAAATTGGAGAACTAAAATGATCTCTCAAAGGATAAGTTCCAGAATTAGTTGGATATTGATATGTCCACCCATTTAATGGATTTGAAACGGTACCATTTGCTTGGGATGTTCCATTAGCCTTCAGTAAATAAATACCATCAGCTTTAAATACTGCATTAGGATATTGTCCTGCAGGATCAAAATCAGTACTTAAGCTAGTTAATTGAACACGTGCTACCATGCGGGTTAAATTTATGGTTAATTGACTTGGGTCAGTAATATCAGCACTCAGTGTTACATTACCATTACCAATCATTGGAAGATTATTGATATCTTGTTTCAAATTAATAAGTTTTGATAGAAATTCAGTTTTAGTTGTAGCACCCGTAAAAGTATTTTCATCAGCATTAGCTACTACAACCACATCACGATTACCAATATCATCAGAACCATGTATTATAGATCCCTTTATTTGAATAGTAGTAGGGGAACCGTTAGAAAATGTAAACTCTTTTATGATATCGGTTTTCCCCTCTTCACCAGTATTTGTTTTAAATAATCCAACAGTTACTCGGTTAACTTTATTTTCCTCTGATAGAGATACTACAGGACTAGTAGCTCGCGTATTTACATCTGTGCCCTTTAAGGTTAATGTCAGCGCTGCAGGTTCGCCCTTCTTTACAACTAAATTATCTTCCTCCTTTGAACAAGAGCTCATAGCTAACAGAACTCCGATTCCTACTAAAAATAAAAATCTTTTTTTCATAATCAATCATGTTTTAATTAAATAGTTCTTGACATATATTATCGTTTTGAAAACTGTTTACTTAAAAAACTATTTATAAAACACAGCTAAAAGTACAAAGTTTTTTAAATTACCACAATCTTAACCTAAATAAACTTTTATTGCTATTATTTAATCAACGTTAATCTCTAAAAGTACTATAAAAAAGCAATTTAAACTATTATAGCAAAAATAAATATACATATATTAACTATAATAAGATATCAAAACACATAAAAAACAGATTAAAAGTTACTGTTTTATAAATCAGATTTAACTATTTATAATTTAGGAATATTTACTATTTCATATAAATACAAAAAGATAAAAAAAATACAAAATCACAAAGACAATGAAGTTTATTATATATATCCAGGGATATTTTATTTCTCAGGAATAAGATTAATGCAATGTTGTACAAAACAAAGATTAATACTTTTTTAAAGTAGACCGAGGTGTTGTTATAACTCTGACGTGATATTTATAAAAGTTCTCTGTGAGTAGTAAAAACCGGATTGCAGTTTTTGGATTATTATGGAGAACCGATCGAAAACGTATAAAAAGGAGTAGTGGCAGATAGTAGAAATTGGTAGCAGTCCCTATGTTTGTAATTAATATGCAGACGAACAAAGCATAAGCCAAGAGTATTAATATATTTGAGGTACCAAACTTAAACAATTAAAAACTCAAAGCTTATGCGTACACAAAGTAACAAACTAAATTTTGAAGGAGAAAATATTTATGTTGGAATTGATGTTCATTTGAAAAGTTGGAATGTGACAATTTACACAGAATACCTGCATCATAAAACATTCAACCAACCTCCTGTTCCTTCAATTTTACGAGACTATCTGAATACTAATTTTCCTGGTGGAACTTATTATTCAGCCTATGAAGCCGGATTCTGTGGATTTAATATTCATTTTGAACTTAAGAAACTAAATATAAATAATATTGTGGTTAATCCTGCTGATATACCAACTAGCCAGAAAGAACAGATACTTAAAAACGATTCCCGTGATAGTATGAAAATTGCCCGTTCTTTAAGAGCTAATGAACTCATTGGCATACATGTCCCATTCATTGAGACATTGGAAAACCGCACATTGATACGCACTCGAGACACAATGGTGAAGGATATGACTAGATTTAAACAGCGCATAAAAGCTTTGCTTTATTTTTATGGTATATCTTACCCTCCAGAATTTGAGAAATCAACCAGTCATTGGTCCAGACGTTTTCTTAAATGGTTAAAAGAGGAGGTATCACTTAATACAACGAATGGTAATGACGCCTTGTCATTACTCGTCAGGGAAGTAGAGCAACAAAGAGTTCTTTTATTGGAAATCAATAGAAAAATTCATAGTCTTGCTGTTTCTGAGAAATATGTGAAGGAGATAGAGTTAATAAGAAGCATTCCGGGAATTGGTTTAATTACAGGGCTTACTTTTTTGTCGGAGATAGAAGATATTGAACGATTCCACAATACAGACAAGTTAGCCGGTTTTGTAGGAATAATACCCACCTGTCATTCAAGTGGAGAGATTGAGAATTATGGAGAGATGACATTTAGAAAGAAAACGATTTTAAGAAAGTGTCTGATTGAAAGTTCCTGGATTGCAGTAAGAATAGATCCGGCATTGACAAGGTGTTTTTTACAACTCTGTAAAAGGATGGAGCCCAATAAAGCTATAATACGAATCGCAAGAAAACTATTAAACAGAATGTATTATGTTTTAAAAAAGAGACAAAAATATGAATGTGGAGTGGTTTAATGATAATGCCTATATAACTATCTTTCAAAATAAGAGTGATCGCTTAGTTTATCTTGCAGCTTAGCCTGCTTTAGCAGTTTGCGGCCTCTTCCTATTGAACTGAAAAAGGAAAATGTAGAAAACTGATAGTAATATCAGTTTAAACTACTGATAGAAGGTTGTTTATATAGGAGTTATTAATAAATAGAAAGTAAGGAAACAATCAATAGAGGTTTTCTTAGCCATATAGCGATATCTGTAACATGAAAGGGGAAACCATACAAGCCTCCCCTCCCAAAAAAAATAATGTTACAGTGTAACGCAGGAAATTTATTGCTGACAAGTTGCTCCTCAGCAGAGCTTGTTTCCTCTTCAACTCACTGATTACAAAGCTAATAAAAAGTATAATAAATATTAATAATACTCTTATTATTTGGATTACAACATAGAAGATAAAGTGTTATAATGATTTATCTGCCACCTATTAAAAGGCCCGTAAACAAGGCGATTTTACTAAAGATTAGTAGCAGGTGGCAGATAAATTTATATTTTCCGTTCTATGATTTATGCATCCAGATGGATTGAACCTTTTTGCGGATGGCTACAATATTCATGGAAGAGACTACAACAAACAGAGTTGTTCCGATAACAACTGCGGGGATAATTGATCCTGCAGCTATTTGAGGGAAGAGCGATGCTACAACTCCCATGTAATAGGAACGTGCCCAACCAACCAACAATATTGCCAAAATTAAGACAACGAAGTTCAACCCTAGCGTAAGTATCTGATAAGGCAAAGCTACCCGGCCAGGACTATACCCTAACAACAACAGATTCTCCAGCTTCGTAGTGTTCTTTTGCAACAATAGATAAATGCTAAGCATTAATATATAGAACGAAAGAACACTTATAAGAAGTCCTACAGCCAATACAATTCCGGTAGTAAGCTTCAGGAAATAGGTTGTTTTCCCGGCATCCAGTTTATTATCTTCCGTTTCATACCCTTTCTTCTGAAAGAATTTGGCTATATTCTCATCTGCAGGATTCTTCACTTCCACAATCAAGCGTGAAGGTTGCACTTGTTTACCGGGAGCATAAATCTCGTTTGCCCAGTTTATAAATTCCTCTGGTACAAGAATTGTATTCAAACGACTTGAAAAGCCTACTATGTTACCTTTATATTTCTCCACCTTATTATTTCCCCGGATCAAGATATCGAGCTTAATCATTCCCATCAATCCTTCAGAAAGTTTTGGAAGGCTACGCGACTGCGCAAACCCAAAATTATAAAGGTTCAGATAATTACGGGGAAGAATAATAGGAATAGTATGAGAATTCTTATCAAAGTGCCATTTCTGTAGACTTACATCCACATAATCATTAGGCACAGATTCAAAAAACATTTCTGTGGAAAGATGAAAATCGGATTGATCCATCCCAAATCCGGCAGTAACCGAGAACTGGGAAGGTATAAACGAACCTACATTTTTAGCGAATGACTGAGATTTAACTTCGCTGAGATCATCTTCGGAGAAAGTATTACTTACTCCGGTTATAGAACCCAACGTACTTACCTTTTTGGTTACAATAACAAAGTCTTTCTTTATAAAGCTGTCACCTTCGGTAAATACCTGAGCAATATCTTTATAGAACTGCACACTTAGTGCAACAATCATCATACCGAAAAGATTGGCAAAGAAAAAACCACCCAACTGAGGCAGACTTATATGCTGACGAAGAAGTTTCCAAACAAGTTTCATAGCTTAAATATTTTATTGTAATTCAATTCAATATGTTTACCAATAGACGTTACAATAACGCCTGCTCCCTGTTTATTCACTTCCTGCATTAAAAGCTCACCCATGATCTGGCCGTTAGTCTCGTCAAGATGACTGATTGGCTCGTCAAGGAATATAAAGTCGAAAGGCTGACATAAAGATCTTATAAACGCCACTCGCTGTTGCTGTCCGAAAGAGAGTTTTCCTGCTTTTGAATTGAACTTATCAGAAATCCCCATTGCTTCGAACAAATCCTCTATTTCCTTTTGGGTTTTATATCCGGTAAGATTGTTTTTAAGTTGTACATTCTCCAAAGCTGTGAGTTCTGAGAAAAGTCGCAGCTCCTGAAAAAGCATACTCAGAGAATGTTTTCTGATATTTACCCATTTAGATACAGATAAAGATCTGATATTATCCTTATCAAATTGGAACGTTCCCTGATAATCGTTTCTATAACCATAGATATAGCTACAGAGTGAAGATTTTCCCGTACCTGAGTCTGCTTCAATCAGATTAATCTCACCCTTTTGAAGCTCCAGATTCCTTTTCCAGACTTCCGAAACAATAGATTCACGTTCGGCAAACACATTCGGTAAAGTCTGCTGTAAGATAATGTTATTCATTGATGCATTTCAATTTAAAACCTGTTCTAGCCAATCACCTTTCTTAATCCGGCAATAAGTTGCTTTAGAACGTTCTCGTTTTTATTTTTTAAATAGATATTTACTACACTTTTTTGATCATCTTTATTGTATGCTTCAGCATAAGAGAACCCGGCAAGAACAGACTGAGCCATAGCTCCCTGCGAGCCAAAACGTGCAAAGGCATTAGTTACCATCGGTAATTTCATAACATTATCCATGTCAAGAACAAAATAACCGTTGGCATCACCTTTAATATATTCGTATTTTGCATCAGCAAGTGAGCTGGAAAAGTCTTTCCCAATGCTTTTATATAGGTTCTCATCATTGGTTAAATAGAAATAATTATTTCTTACTCCAAAATGAATTGCCATAGGAAGCATTGGGCTCTTTACCACATATTCATTCTTTCCGGAAGTAGCAACTGTCATTCCCACCTCGTCAAAATCTTTTTTGAAGGCATAAACAATTCCAGCAGCTGATGGGTCTTTCACTTCCGCATAAGCCAGCAATAAAGGTGTTCCATTTTCACTCATACCCGAAAGTGCAACAGATACATCGCCATTCAATGAAGTAACGCTATTCTTCATGTTAAATCCGGGAGTCAGCCGTGAATCTTTCACCATTCCTTTAAACTCGGTGCTTTTTATAAGCATCTCATATAACTTATCGCCTTTTACATTTGTACAAAGATAAGCCAATGAAGAGGCAGGCATACGTTTAAGGAAAGCATGGTTAATCTTCCCTCCCATTTCAGACTGTTTCTTAAAATACTCCTTCAATGATTTATTTTCTGTGTAATATTCACCTTCGATAGCAACTTTCCCATTTTCAAAGTTCATTTGGGCAAGTAACATCATTTCTCTTAAATCAGCATCTTCCGGAAGTCCCATCATCATAGAAGCAGATGTTAACTGGGGCATTGAGGCAAAAGAGCCATACAGGCAAACATCACTCTTCTTAGCAATCATTTGCTGAAAACCTTTATTAGCGGTAATGCTGACTTTTTCGTCTTGATTCATCAATTTTGTAACACTTTCCTTCACCGGTAATGAGTGAGGATTAGTGGTTTCCATTATTATTAAAGAACTATTGTCAAATGCACAGATTCCAAATCCACGGAGAACAGCGGATGAGTAACTGCCATTTTTCTCTATTTCATCACAAAGTCCTTCTGTCTGCATCAGTTTGAAGGTCTCTTGCAACTTATCCATATCGGATACTTTAAATAAAACAACAGGCGCATCTTCTGATGACAGAAAAAAATAGGCTTTTTCTTCCAGAGAAAGGCCAGCTTCCGAGGGATTCTGGACCAGCTTTGCCAGTTTTTCATTGTTCAGAGCAGCACTCATATTTTTCATAATGGATTCTTTATTATCCATCAAGCCACTCTTCTTTATTATTGACGGAACATCAACTGAAACCACCAACGAAGCATTTGAGGGAATAACTCTTGTATACTCTCTGTCTTTGGAACAAGAACCCAACAACAGCACTGCCACTAACAGTACCGATAAGTGGGAAAAGAATTTAAGTTTATTCATATTATATAAAATAAGTTATTGATTCATCAAGTTCATGGTATGACATGCCACCAGAGCTGCAGTCTCCGTACGTAACCGGGATTTTCCGAGACTGATAGGCTGAAAACCTTTTGCAAGAGCTTTCTCTACTTCTTCCGGACTAAAATCTCCTTCTGGTCCGATCAACACCAATGCATCCTCTCCTTTTCGAATTACATCTTTTAATAAAGGTTTTTCACCTTCATAGCAATGAGCGATAAATTTCTGTCCCGGGAAATCGCGTGAGATAAACTTGTCGAAGTCAGTCATTTCGTTTAATAAAGGAAGTATTGCTTTCAATGACTGTTTAATGGCAGATACTAGTATCTTTTCAATTCTCTCATTCTTAATTACTTTTCTTTCCGAAAAGCGACAATTTAGAAAGGTTAGCTCGTCAAAACCTATTTCTGTAGCTTTTTCTGCAAACCATTCATTACGATCCATATTTTTTGTTGGTGCCATTGCAATATGCAAATGACATGACCATGGCTTTTCCTGATGAATTCTTTCAACAATAGAAACAAAACATTTCTTTCCGCTGGCCATGCTTATTTCCGCTTTATAAAAGGAGCCATGACCATCAGTCAGCATAATCTCGTCACCTTGAGACAGACGCAACACACGAATACAATGTTGTGCTTCTTCATCAGGCAACTCATTTTTAATTAAAATATCGGGGGTATAAAATACATGCATTGTTATTTGGAGTGTAATCTATGAATTAAAACGATTGATTTTCCAGCTCTCTTCGCTTTATTTCATCACGTAGTGCAGAGGCCTGTTCATAATCTTCATCTTTAATAGCCTGTGAAAGGGATTCTTTTAAAGCTTCGAGCGTGTCATTGGATTCTGATTCCTCGTCCTCTTCTTCTACTTCTGGAATATATCCTTCGTTATCAAGAATTTGTTCAGTTGTATAGATAAGACATTCAAAACGTAAAGCTAAAGCAATAGCATCTGACGTTCTGGAATCTACTTTAAACTGTTCACCATCTTTTTCAAAACAGAGATAGGAATAAAAGATTCCATCCTTAGCTTTATAAATAAAAACCTCTTTAAGTTTTGTCTGAAGAAATTCCGCAAAAGTTACAAATAAATCATGAGTAAAAGGACGAGGAGTAGTGAGTCCCTTCAACTTAAGAGCAATGGCCTGTGCCTCAGTTGAACCAATTATGATAGGCAACTGACGAGGTCCATCCACTTCTTCAAGAACTAAAGCAAAAGCATTTGCTTGCAACTGACTGTTAGAAATATTTAATACCCGAAGTTCTACTTTATTATCCACCTTGAATCCAATTTAAGACTGTGGAGCAAATATAGGGATTAATTTTGGATGAAGAATTCTATTCTTGTGTATTTATACAAAAAAAAATGGCTGTCTCACGACAACCAATCTTTGTTAACCTTAAATCTAATACCATGAAAAACATGATGCAAATATAGAAAGTTTATGTTATACAACATTGCATATTGCATATTTTTTCTCTAAATATTAACATTATTTATCTCAATATTTCAGATTTTATATTATTTAGGCTATTCTACGTATAGAACCAAACCTTTTAAGTACTCCCCTTCTGGATGATATATGTTTACCGGATGATCAGCAGGCTGTGTAAGCTGATGCAATATTCGCACACTTCTGCCAGACATAGCAGCTGCTGTAAACACAGCCGTACGAAAATTATCCTTCGTTACAACCTGAGAACAAGAGAATGTAAATAGAATACCTCCCGGTTTGATTTTTTCAAAAGCTTTGGCATTTAGCTTCCTATATCCTTGTAATGCATTGCGTAATGCCTCTCTGTGTTTAGCGAAAGCTGGCGGATCAAGAATAATAAGATCATATTGATCGCCCATTTTATCAAGATATTTAAATGCATCTTCTGCATAAGCTGTATGACGGCTATCGTCTGCGAAATTAAGTTCCACATTCTTATTGGTCAAATCTATTGCTTTTGCAGAACTATCTACTGAATGGACCAAATTTGCTCCACCTCGCATGGCATAAAACGAAAAACCACCAGTGTAACAAAACATATTCAACACGGAACGTCCTTTTGCATATCTTTCTAATAATGCACGATTTTCACGCTGATCAACGAAGAATCCGGTTTTCTGCCCTTTCAGCCAGTCTACATGGAACTTTAATCCATATTCCTGAGCTATATTATCAGAACTACCTCCCTTAATAAATCCGTTTTCCTGTCCCAAATCTGCCTTGAATGGCAATGTTGTTTCTGATTTATAATAAATATTATCAATAGTTTCTCCTAATACCTGAGAAAGTGCATTAGCGATATCCATTCGGTAAACATGCATTCCCACAGAATGAGCCTGCATAACCGCCGTCTTTGCATAAATGTCAATAATCAATCCTGGAAGGTTATCTCCTTCACCATGAACTAACCGGAATGTATTATTGGTAGAACTCTCAGCCAATCCGATTCTTTTACGCAAATCATAAGCTATTTCTAGTTTTCTAACCCAGAAGTTCAGATCTACCTCTTCGTTTTTAAAAGAAAGTACTCTCACAGCAATGCTGCCTACTTGAAAATGTCCTAAAGCGATAAACTCCTTCTTGGAAGTATACACATCTACAATTTCACCCTCCTCAGGCTCTCCATCAAAGTGATGAATTGCTCCTGAGAAAATCCATGGATGGAAACGCTTCAGCGATTCTTCTTTCCCTGATTTGAGATAAACTCTTTTGTAAGCCATTTATTTATTCTTTTTCTTCAATTACCGGTTCTACAATTTCTTCTTTCACATAATCACCCGTTTGGTGCAAATCCTGAAGCAGATTATAAATCTTCAGACAAGTCCACGCATCAGTAGCTGCATATAGCTGTTGGGAAGAACTTAACGACTCAGCTTCCCAGTTTGACAAACGCTGTGATTTAGATATTTTATAACCAAAAAGAATTGCATATATTTTTTGCAGACTTTTATCCTGTATGCCAAATGGCTTCACAAAGTCCTGCAGTTCAATGCAATTCTGCTGTTTAAAAGTTACCCTCTTATGCATAGCCAGAAAGTCATCTTTTAATGAAAGCCCAACTTTAACAATTAATGGATTTTCTAATAAACCAATCAAGACTTGAGGAAAGCCTATAAGGTTCAAACGAAACAAGAAGCAATGCTCATTCGTAGCAATTTGCAGCAAGGAAACTTTGTGCGATTTCCCTTTAACAAAAGAGGGCTTTGTCTCGCTGTCTATTCCCAAAACCGAGAATTTACTCAAAAAACCCACTGCACGTTCTGCATCTTTCTCGGTACAAATCATTATTATTTTGCCTTCGAAGTTAACCTTCGGCATTTCAGATATATCATCTTTTGTTATTGTTCTTTTTACAATCATAATTCTTCGTTCTGGTTACCCTCTTTTTCCTCGTTATCTTCTTCATTATCAACATTAAACTTCACATCATGCAAGGCTCTTAGGGTATTAACCAATTTTTGTCCCCAATACATTCCAAAGTTTTCTCTGCAAATAGCTAAAGAATCATGCATTGTTTCATCATAGCCTAACTGAAAAACAAAAATAAAGTCTTTCAGATCCTGATATATATCTGCTAAATCTTCTGATATACACTTTTTTATAGGTGTATCGCTATATGCCATTTCTGGAAGAAAAACTTCAAGATAGTCATCTTTCTCACGCAGAATGGAGGCTATATCCATTCGCATCACTTCATAAACTTCTTCAGTGACAAAAGTTTCTGGCTCCTCATCTCCCTGCATTTCGCATTCGGGTAATAAAGATGCTTTAAGATAAAGCAATGGCAAAATTTTCAAAGTAGTATCAACAAAAGAATTCCGTTTTGCGCCCTCAGATCTTTCCAGAAATGCACAAAACTCGGCTGCCACAGTTACAAATTCCACAACGTCTCTGCTGAATATCACTTGATGTTTTTTTTCCATACTTCTATTGAATTAGGGTGCAAAGTTAACAAAAAAAGGGGGAATCAAACTGCAAATCAATGTATTTTAACTTGAAGAATAAGTACGCTGTTTTTTCAATATGCCAATATGCATTTTACTTATAGTAAGATAAAATATTTTTTCTGTACAGAAGAACGCTATGTTTTGTACAAAAGAATAATTAGTTCTGTACAGAAGATATATTATTCTGTACAGTATTACAACAATTATACCTTTGAATATTTTTAGGATATTCTTGCCCCGAACTGATGTTATTTTACTATTTTTGCAAAATCAAACATTAAAAATAAAAGTGCTTCATGGCAAAGAAAAAAACAGATAAGAGTCCTGCAATAGAGTCAGCATCATCCAATAAACTTGCACAGATCTTTCAGAATGAGACCCTTCATTTTATCATGGGTTTACTTATGGTGATATTTTCAGTCTATTTACTTCTGGCTTTCACCTCATTCTTCTTTACCGGAGCCGCAGATCAAAGTATTTTAGACAATCATGATACACAGCAATTATCGTCTGTCAATAACCATATAAGAAATTATGCCGGATCACGAGGTGCACAGTTGGCTAGTTATCTGATAAACGACTGCTTTGGAGTTGCCTCATATTTAATATTGCTATTCTTGGCTATTGCTGGTATGAAGTTGATGCGCGTACGCAATTTCCGCCTTTGGAAATGGTTTATAGGTTGTTCTTTGTTACTCATCTGGTGCTCTGTGTTTTTTGGCTTTGCATTCATGGATACTTATCAATACAGCTTTATTTATCTTGGAGGATTGCACGGATATAACGTAAGCAACTGGCTGATATCTCAAATCGGAGTTCCAGGTATTTCATTGCTTCTCTTAGCCACAGCTCTTTGTTTCCTTATCTATCTGAGTGCACAGACTATAATCTATATCAGACGATTACTGCAACTTAATTTCAGAAGCAAAAAAGAGAAAGTACAGACTGCTGGGTCGGCATACGAAGAGGATACTCAGGATTTTACAAATCCGGAACCTAAAACGGTAAATTTCAAACTGGATCATAGTTTCGAACAAGCTGTAGCTTCCAAGCCCATGGCAATTATTACTCCAGAGATAGAAAAGCCAGCTGACGATTGGGTTAAATCAAATATAGTAAACGAAGAAGAAAATGATAGTATAAATCCTACTGAGGAGAATGAAGAGGAGCAGGAATATAAAGAACCCGAATTCAAAATTGAGTCGCCTAACTTTGGTGAGGAAGAACGATATGATGCTTCTAATCTGGGACAATATAATCCTACTCTTGACTTAGAGAACTATCATCATCCAACCTTGGACTTAATGAAGCGGTACGATAACAGCGAACCGGCTATTAACATGGAAGAGCAGACAGCCAATAAAGATAAGATTATCTCCACACTGAGAAGCTTTGGTATCGAAATCAGTTCCATAAAAGCGACTGTTGGATCTACAGTTACCCTATATGAAATTACTCCAGAGGCAGGCGTACGCATTTCCAAGATCCGCGGCCTGGAAGATGATATTGCTCTCAGCCTTTCGGCATTGGGTATTCGTATTATCGCACCTATTCCTGGAAAAGGGACTATTGGTATTGAAGTTCCAAACTCCAATCCCAAGATCGTATCCATGCATTCCATTATTTCCTCGAAAAAATTTCAGGAATCCACATACGAACTCCCCATCGCCTTTGGTAAGACCATTACCAATGAGATCTTTATGGTTGATCTTTGCAAAATGCCTCACGTGCTTGTGGCCGGAGCTACTGGTCAGGGTAAATCAGTGGGGCTTAATGCTATCATTACATCTTTGCTCTATAAAAAGCATCCTGCAGAATTAAAATTTGTATTGATCGATCCCAAAAAAGTGGAATTCAGCATTTATTCAACCATAGAGAAACATTTTCTTGCCAAACTGCCTGATGGTGAAGAAGCTATTATTACTGACTTCACCAAAGTGGTGCAGACATTAAACTCTCTTTGTATTGAAATGGATTCACGTTACGATTTACTTAAGAAAGCACACACTCGTAATATCAAAGAATACAATGAGAAATTTATTAACCGTAGGCTAAACCCCGAAAAGGGACATAAATTTATGCCATATATTGTGGTGATTATTGACGAGTTTGGAGACCTGATTATGACTGCCGGCAAGGAAGTAGAGCTGCCAATTGCACGTATTGCCCAGTTGGCACGTGCCGTTGGTATTCACATGATTATTGCTACTCAACGACCAACAACCAACATAATTACGGGAACAATCAAGGCTAATTTCCCTGCCCGGGTTGCTTTCCGTGTTTCGTCCATGATGGACTCTCGTACTATTCTTGACCGTCCGGGAGCCAACCAGTTGATAGGTCGCGGAGATATGCTCTTCCTTCAGGGAAGCGATCCTGTTCGTGTGCAATGCGCATTTGTAGATACCCCGGAAGTGGAACAAATCACCAATTATATTTCCCGTCAGCAAGGTTACACCACCGCATTCTACCTACCTGAATATGTAGGAGAAGAAAGTGAAAGTAGTGTTGTAGACGTAGATATGAACCGTCTTGACCCAATGTTTGAAGATGCAGCCCGACTGATTGTGATCCATCAGCAAGGCTCAACATCTCTTATCCAACGTAAATTTTCTATCGGCTATAATCGTGCCGGACGAATTATGGATCAACTTGAAAAAGCGGGTATTGTAGGCCCATCGGAAGGCAGTAAAGCCCGACAAGTAATGTGTCTTGATGAAACTGATCTGGAAATGAGGTTGAACAACTTAAAACAATAAATTGTTATTTTGCAGAAAATCACTAAATAATAAAAACAATGAAAAAGTATATTATTACATTGCTGATTAGCGCAATAATTTTACCTTGCTTTGCACAAAAAGATGCACAGGCAAAAAAGATTCTGGACCAAACTTCAACAGCCTTTGCAAATGCGGGGGGTATTAAAGCAACATTCACCATTAAAGCTGGCGGAGGACAAACAAAAGGAACATTACAGCTGAGCAACAAAAAATTTCTATTGAACACTAATGATGCTACAACCTGGTTTGATGGAAAAACCCAATGGAGTTATCTGAAACACAGCGACGAAGTTAACATCAGCGTACCGTCTGAAGAAGAGCTGCAAAGTATGAATCCCTATGCCTTATTAAATATCTATAAGAAAGGATTTAATTACCAATATAATGGAACAGTGGGAAACAATTATAAAATTACACTTACACCAGAAAATAAGAAAAACGCTTTCTCACGCATCGTTTTATTAATCTCAAAAACTAATTACCAGCCTCAGCATATTACTTTAGAGCAACAGAAAAATAAAAGCGAAATAACTGTGACCGGATATCAGACGAAACAGTCTTTCTCAAATTCATTATTTCAGTTTAATAAAAAGAACTATCCACATGCTGAGATCATTGATTTAAGATAAAAAAAAGAAAAATATGGAAACAATAGAAAAAACAAGATGCTTGATTATCGGTTCAGGACCGGCAGGCTATACAGCTGCAATTTATGCAGGACGCGCAAACCTCTCTCCTATCCTTTACGAAGGATTACAACCAGGAGGGCAGTTAACAACCACTACTGATGTGGAAAATTTCCCAGGTTATCCCGACGGAGTAGATGGAAATCAACTAATGGATGACTTAAAAAGACAAGCAGCCCGTTTTGGTGCAGATATAAGAAGCGGACTTGCCACAGCTGCCGATCTTAGCAATCCTCCTTATAAAATAACAATTGAAGGAGAAAAGATCATTGAAGCAGATACTGTCATTATTGCTACCGGTGCTACAGCTAAATACTTAGGACTTGAAGATGAAAAAAAATATGCCGGAATGGGTGTCAGTGCATGTGCTACTTGCGACGGATTCTTTTACCGCAAAAAGGTAGTAGCTGTAGTGGGTGGTGGTGACACCGCCTGTGAAGAAGCCATTTATTTAGCAGGATTAGCTAAAAAAGTATACCTTATAGTTCGCAAGCCATTCCTCAGAGCATCAAAAATTATGCAAGAGCGTGTATTGGATCACGAGAAAATAGAGGTTTTGTTCGAGCATAACACATTAGGACTCTTTGGAGAAAACGGAGTGGAAGGCGCTCATTTGGTAAAGCGAATGGGAGAACCAGAAGAAAAACGCTATGATATTGCCATCGATGGTTTCTTCCTTGCTATTGGCCATAAGCCTAATTCAGAAATATTTGCTTCTTACCTGGAAACAGATTCTACAGGATACATTATTACTGAAGGAGATAGTCCACGAACGAATGTTCCGGGAGTCTTTGCTGCCGGAGATGTAGCCGATCCTCATTATCGTCAGGCAACAACAGCTGCCGGCAGTGGATGTAAAGCTGCTATTGAAGCCGAACATTACCTTTCTGAGCATAAGTTATAATAGAATAATTATATCATTTCATAACTCCCCGATAATTTTTCCAAACTTTATCGGGGAGTTTTATTTATATTGATAAAAGAAATTACTCCATTTGTGATTTTTATTGCAAATACAACGACTAACTTTGAAGTAATTGAAATATACACTAATTTATAACAAAATATGAAACATTTATTTAGCAGTTTGTTCGTTGGAGCATTTCTGTTGTACACAGGCTCGGCTTTTGCACAGCAAATGCCCCCCATTCCCGTTGATAAAGATGTAAGAATAGGGAAATTAGAAAACGGATTAACTTACTACATCCGTAAAAACACAACAAATGAGAAACGTGCTGATTTCTATATTGCACAAAAGGTTGGTTCTATTCTTGAGGAACCTAAGCAAAGAGGATTAGCTCATTTTCTGGAGCACATGGCATTTAATGGTACAAAAAACTTCCCTGGTACTGATAATAAATTAGGTATTGTTCCTTGGTGTGAAACTGTGGGAATAAAATTCGGTGTAAATCTCAATGCATATACCAGTATTGATCAAACCGTATATAATATCTCTAATGCACCTGTTACACGTGAAGGAATTCTAGACTCTTGTCTGCTTATTCTACACGATTGGTCTAACGATTTGTTATTATCAGACAAAGAAATAGATAAAGAGCGTGGTGTTATTCATGAAGAGTGGCGTTCACGTATGAGTGCTATGCAACGTTTTCAGGAAAAAGCATTGCCTTTAATGTACGCGGGAACAAAATATGCCGACTGTATGCCAATTGGTACCATGGATGTGGTTGATAATTTTAAATATCAAACTCTTCGGGACTATTATGAAAAATGGTATCGTCCGGACTTACAAGGAATCATTATTGTAGGAGACATAGATGTGGATGCAGTGGAAGCAAAAATAAAGAAAGCTTTTGCTGATATCCCTAAACCGGTAAAACCAGCTCTTCGTACTTACTTCCCTGTTAGTAACAACAAGGAACCAATTGTGATCATTGAAAAGGACAAGGAACAAACTAATATGCAGATTTTGCTTTTTAACAAACATGAAGCATTTCCTGATTCTTTAAAGAATAATATGCAATATTTATTCTTCGACTATGCAAAAGGAATGATTAGTACTATGCTGAATGCCCGTTTAAATGAATTGGTTCAGTCTGCAACTCCACCTTTTATTCATGGTTACACATATGACGATAACTTCTTTGTTTCAAAAACCAAAGATGCATTTACCGGTGTTACAATATGCAAAGAAGACGGAGTAGAAAATGCATTGAGCACTTTGCTTCGTGAAATAGAAAGAGCTTATCGTTTCGGTTTTACAGAATCAGAATACGTACGTGCACGTGCTGAATACCTACGCAATCTTGAATCTGAGTTCAACGAACGTAACAAAAAGAAGAATGACAGCTACGTTAATCAATATGTAAACAACTTCGTTAGTAATGAACCAATACCAAGTATAGAGGACCAATATACAATAATGAATCAGGTGGCTCCTAAACTACCTGTTGATATGATTAACAAAGTGATGAAATCATTCATTGCAGACAGCAATCAGGTTGTATCAGTCTTTGGTCCTGATAAGGAAGGATTGGTTTACCCTACAAAAGAGAAAATACTTTCTATTCTTAAAAATGTAAAAGCAGAAAATATTACCGCATATGTAGATAAAGTATCTAACGAACCTCTTATCTCTAAAGCTCCAAAACCAGGTAAGATTGTATCTTCAAAAGAAAATACAATTTACGGTACTACAACTCTTACATTATCTAACGGAGTAAAAGTTATTGTTAAAAAGACAGACTTCAAAGCTGACGAAATTCGTATGAAAGGCGTAAGTTTAGGAGGAAATTCATTGATGCCTGCATCTGAGATTATTAATATCAAGAATCTGAGTGATGTAGTAGAATTAGGAGGATTAGGAAACTTTAGTGCTGTGAATCTGGAAAAAGCATTAGCTGGTAAAAAAGCTTCAGTAAGTCCTTTTATTGGAACAAATACTGAAGGTGTAAGTGGTTCTTGCTCACCTAAAGATCTGGAAACAATGTTGCAGCTGACATATCTTACATTTACTGCTCCAAGAATGGATGCAGATGCATTTACTTCATTCAAGACTCGTATGAAAGCAAACCTATTGAATCAGGAAGCAAACCCGATGATTACTTTCAATGATTCAATTACCTTTGGTGTTTATGGTAATCACCCAAGAGCTATGCGCTTAAAAGCTGATATGGTTGATAAGATTGATTATCAGAAATGTATGGATCTATATAAAGATCGTTTTAAAGATGCAAGTGACTTTACCTTTATCTTGGTAGGTAATGTTGATCTTGAAGCTGCCAAACCGTTAATCGAACAATATCTTGGTTCACTTCCTTCTATCAAAAGAAAAGAAACGTTCAAAGATACTAAAATGGAGATGCGTAAAGGTGAATTCAAGAATGAGTTCAAGAAGAAACAAGAAACAGCAAAAGCATCCGTATTTGCTTTATATAGCGGAAAATGCAAATATTCATCTGAAAATGATATTATGATGAGTATGCTTGAACAGGTTCTAAACATTGTTTATACAGAAAAAATACGTGAAGAAGAAGGTGGAACTTACGGAGTTAGCGTAAACGGAGACATCTCTAAATTCCCGAGAGAAGAATTCTCACTTCAAATTGTATTCCAAACTGATCCTGCCAAAAAGGACAAACTAGTGAAAATTGTTTTTGAAGAAGCAGCTAAAATTGCCAAAGAAGGTCCATCTGAAAAGACCCTCGCTAAGGTAAAAGAATATATGTTGAAGAAATACAAAGAAAATCTGAAAGAGAACGGCTACTGGTTAAAAAATATCGATGAATATTTTTATACCGGAGTAGATATGAATACAAATTATGAAGAGCTTGTAAACAAAGCAACGATCAGCGGTTTGCAAAAATTTGCAAATAGCTTGTTCAGTCAAAAGAATCAGATAGAAGTGACCATGACTTCTCCTGAAGCTAAATAAATTACAATTAAAAAAAAGGGAAGGTCTTCTTAAAAGATCCTTCCCTTTTTTGCCTTTACCACAAATACCTATTTTTTATGCTATTACAAGAATTACGAAAACATGCCAAACTTGCAGCAAAGCGGCATCCCATGTTTGAAAAGAATAAGTTCGGAAAATTCTATCTGTATTTTATGACTATCTTTTGGTCTGGTTATTTAATTTTCTTTGGCATATTATTCGGATTTGGTTTTGCTGAGGGTTTTCCAACTATGGAACCCTATCACATAATGAATAAGGGAATATTTATCCTTCTGGCTCTGGATTTCCTATTTCGTTTCATTTTTCAAAAAACACCTACTCAGGAGATAAAGCCTTATCTGCTATTACCTGTCAAGAAGAATAAACTGCTCAATTTCCTACTTTTAAAATCGGCAGTAAGCACATATAATGCCATCTGGCTATTTATGATTGTTCCATTTGCTTTTATCACAACTTTAAGACTTTTCGGAATTACAGGATTAGTCACATACTGTCTGGGATTCTACCTTTTGATGATTCTCAACAACTACTGGTACCTTATTTGTCGTACCTTAATAAATGAAAAAACATATTATGTACTTATACCTATCATCTTTTATGGACTTTTAGGTTTAGCTGAATTTACTTTAGGAAACCCAGTAAGTACATTTACAATGAACTTAGGAGAAAGTTTTATAAAGCATAACCCACTAGGATTTCTTGGTGTTTTAATTGCAATATTAGGATTAGGCTGGATTAACCGTGCCATTATGCTTAAAAATCTTTATGCAGAGCTTGCCAAAACAGAAGATACCAAAGTGAAGCACGTTTCAGAATATAAATTCCTTGAACGCTACGGCGAAGTTGGAGAGTATTTCCGTCTTGAGCTCAAACTGTTGTTCAGAAATAAAAGAAGTAAATCCATGTTCCGAATGGGATGTTTTCTTATTATAATGCTTACCGCTATGCTCTTTACCCCTACTTATGAAGGAGCATTCGGCAAAAGCTTTGTAGGAATTTACAATTTTGCCATTCTGGGTATTCTAATGCTCACACAAGTTATGAGCTTCGAAGGTAATTACCTTGACGGCCTGATGAGTCGTAAAGAATCTATTTATAATCTACTCAGAGCCAAATATTATTTTTACAGCTTTGCTATGATCGTTCCTTTTATTCTGATGATTCCTGCTATGGTGATGGGAAAAATCTCATTTTTGATGGCTGTGTCGTACGGCTTCTTTACTACCGGATTCATCTATTTCATAGTTCTTCAGTTAGCTGTTTACAACAACAAAACAACTCCCCTGAATGAAAGCCTTATTGGTCGTCAATCAACCGGAACTGGTTTTCAAAGTTTAATAAGCGGACTTTCTTTTGGTATTCCTTTGCTGGTAAATAACTTTCTGAGAATTGCTCTTGGCGAGACTATTAGTCTCTGGATATTATTAGTTATAGGATTGGGATTTACATTCACCTCTAACCTCTGGATTATGAATATCTATAAACGTTTTATGAAAAGAAGATATAAGAATATGGAAGGATTCAGAGACACCAAATAAACTAAGTATCTCTATTATAATCATTTATCATTTAAAATCTATTTAAATTATGGCAACAATAACAATAAATAATCTGCAAAAGAATTTCGGCGAAAAAAGAGCCGTCGATATAGAAAACTACGCTATCAACAATGGTGAAATACTAGGATTGGTAGGAAATAACGGAGCTGGAAAAACAACTTTTTTCCGATTAATACTAGATCTACTAAAAGCTGACAACGGTTCGGCTCAAATTAATGGCATTGTGTCCAATGAAAGTGAAGAGTGGAAGAACTTTACGGGAGCGTTCATTGACGAAGGCTTTCTTATTGACTATCTCACTCCTGAAGAGTATTTCTATTTCATAGGGAAAATGTATGGGCTAAATAAAGAAGAAGTTGATGAACGGTTAACCACATTTGAACGATTCATGAACGGAGAAGTTGTTGGACAAAAAAAATATATCCGTAATTTCTCTGCAGGAAACAAACAAAAAATCGGTATTATTTCAGCTATGATTCATCATCCTCAATTACTTATTCTGGATGAACCATTCAACTTCCTTGATCCAAGTTCTCAATCCATCATTAAGCATATCCTCAAAGATTTTAATGAAAAGACAGGATCCACCATACTTATTTCGAGCCATAACCTGAACCACACTACAGACATCTGCCCTCGCATTGCTTTGTTAGAAAACGGGAAAATAATCCGTGACATTGACAATACTGATAATTCTGCAGAGAAAGAGCTGGAAGATTACTTCAACGTGGAATAATCAGATCCGGATTTAACAAAAACAGAGTAGTATTCAATAATCTAAAAAACTATCAAACATAACTTTTAAAATACAACGATGAAAAAAACAATTATCCTTGCAGGCGTTTTATTCCTTTCTATATCTATCAACGCACAATCACTTCTGTGGAAAGTTTCTGGCAATGGTTTGAAAAGTCCGTCCTATATATTCGGGACACACCACCTTGCTCCTCTTTCCATTCTCGACAAAGTTTCCGGATTTAAGGATGCTTTTAACTCCACAACACAAGTTGTTGGGGAACTAAACATGAAAGACGCGCAATCTCCCGAGAGTGTAAAAAAAATGCAGGAAAAGATGTTTATCACCAACGATACTACTGCACAAATACTTTTCAATGATAAAGAGCTCGAGACAATAAATGCTTTTTTAAAGACAAATATGGGATTTGATCTTTCTCAGGCACCAAAAATAAAACCAGCTTTTGTTAGTATGGTAGCAGCAGTATTTCTCGCTACCAAAGCTCTTCCGGGTTATAATCCAAAAGAACAATTGGATGGCTATTTTCAGACAAAAGGAGAAGAAAGTGGAAAAAAAGTATTAGCTCTTGAAACAATGGAATTTCAACGGGATTTACTTTACGATTCTCAGTCGCTTCAACGTCAGGCACGTCTTTTAGTTTGTGTACTAAGTGATACTACTAAAGAAATCAGTAATGTCAAAGAACTAACCGAAGCTTACTATTCTTTTGATCTTGAGAAAATGGATCAGCTATCCAAAGAAAAGCAAGGTACAAGTTGCGACCCTCAACCGGGAGAGAATGAGCTCATGATTGATAACAGAAATAAAGACTGGGCTACCAAACTTCCTGCAATTATGAAAGAAACACCTTCTTTTATTGCCGTAGGTGCATTACATCTTCCCGGGAAAGCTGGTTTGATTGCCTTACTCAAGAAGCAGGGATTCAAAGTGGAGCCAGTGAAATAACAATCGCCCAAATAAGAAAATTGAGAGCGCGGAAAAACACCTCCTATTTTTTGTTATTATAGGGGGTGAAAATAATTTTTACGCGGCTTATAATCAATGCATTATCTCAAAAAGTAAAACGTCTTGTCAGAAAACAACCTTATAAGTTGCTCCTCAAAACAGGAAAGTCGAGTTAAAAAGTGTTTAATTCCTGTTTCACAATATATTAGACAGTTAAAATCATATAAATGCACTGTTTTTATGTAATACAAAAGTATGAAAACTCACTTTTATACTTGAAAATCTAACAAGTTATCTTATCGGGTTTATCGGGCTGTTTTTTTATTTATTCAAGGAATATTTTCAGAAAAGGAGGTTTGTTCCGCTCACAAGTACAATACATTTTTTCAAAAAAAGTAAATACCCTCATAATAAACAGAATAAAATTCCTAAAAATGCTTGTTCATTTAAAATAGAATAAGTAATTTTGTGCCCTGATTATTCCGCGTTAAGGTAAATAAGTGGTGTTAAGTGAATTAAGATCCACCTTCCGGAGAGAACCTGTATAACAAAATATAACAGATGTACGTAATTGTAGAGATCAACGGCCAACAGTTCAAAGCTGAAGCTGGAAAAAGAATGTATGTTCACCACATGCAAGACGCTGAAAACGGAGCGACTGTCGAATTTGACAAAGTATTGTTAGTAGACAAAGATGGTGCAGTAACTGTAGGAGCCCCAACAGTAGAAGGTGCAAAGGTAGTATGCGAAGTAATTTCTCACCTTGTAAAAGGAGATAAAGTAATCGTATTCCACAAGAAAAGAAGAAAAGGTTACAGAAAGCGTAACGGTCACCGTCAACAATTTACAGAGTTAAACATTAAGGAAGTAGTAGCTTAATCAAATTAAATTTTAAGAAGAAATGGCACACAAAAAAGGTGTCGGTAGTTCTAAGAACGGCCGCGAATCACATAGCAAAAGATTAGGCGTAAAGATATTCGGTGGACAAATCTGTAAAGCCGGTAACATTATCATTCGTCAAAGAGGAACAGAGCATCATCCAGGTTTGAACATGGGTATGGGTAAAGACCACACTCTTTATGCTTTGGTTGATGGTATCGTAACATTCAAAAAAGGAAGAGAAGATCGTTCATACGTATCTATCATCCCAGCTGAACAAAAAGAAGCATAAGCAAAGAAATTTGTTTTATACAATACAAAGTTCCCGTAACTATACTTTAGTTGCGGGAACTTTTTTTATTATTTAAAGGATTAGAAAGGTTATGAATAACATCTTATCTGATTTTTATTTATCTTTGTGGCTCTTAACAAAAAAAACAATAAAAACAGTATAAGATATGCTTACACTTAAAGTTATTACAGAAAAGACCGACGAAGTTCTTTGTGGTCTGGAAAAGAAACACTTTAAAGGCGCTCAGGAAGCCATTGACAAAGTGCTGGAGTTAGACAAGAAAAGACGTACCGCACAAAATGAACTGGACAAGAATCTTGCCGAAGTTAACGCTCTCTCAAAATCCATCGGGAAACTGATGAAGGACGGGAATAAAGAAGAAGCGGAATCGGCACGCGCCAAAGTAAGCGAGATCAAAGAGGGAAACAAAGCTTTGGAAACAGCAATGAACAATGCTTCTACTGATCTTCAGACTCTTCTTTGCACAATTCCTAATCTTCCCCACTCTTCTGTTCCTGAAGGATATGGTGCTGATGATAATAAAGTAGAAAAGATGGGCGGTGTAAACCCCAACCTTCCTGCAGATGCTCTTCCTCACTGGGATCTTTGCAAGAAATACGATTTGATCGACTTTGAACTTGGAGTAAAAATCACTGGTGCCGGCTTCCCTGTATATAAAGGAAAAGGAGCCCGCCTTCAAAGAGCATTGATAAACTTCTTCCTTGACCAAGCTCGCGAATCGGGTTATCTGGAAGTTCAACCTCCTTACATGGTAAATGCTGCTTCCGGATACGGAACAGGTCAGCTGCCCGACAAAGAAGGACAAATGTATCATGATAATCAAGATGATTTATATTTAATTCCTACAGCAGAAGTTCCTGTAACAAACATATACAGAGATGTAATCCTTACAGACAATGAGCTTCCGGTTAAGAATTGCGCATATTCTGCTTGCTTCCGCCGTGAAGCCGGTTCTTATGGCAAAGATGTACGTGGATTAAACCGCCTACACCAGTTCGACAAAGTAGAAATTGTCCGAATTGACAAACCAGAGCATTCTTATGATTCACTTAAAGAGATGATTGCACATGTAGAAGGATTGGTTACAAAGTTGGAACTACCTTACCGCATCCTTCGCCTTTGTGGAGGAGACATGAGCTTTACTTCAGCCATTACATTCGACTTTGAAGTATTCTCAGCAGCACAAGAACGCTGGTTAGAGGTTAGTTCTGTATCCAACTTTGAATCTTACCAGGCCAACCGCTTGAAATGTCGCTATCGTACAGGAGATAAAAAGACTGAGCTTTGCCACACACTAAATGGTAGCGCATTGGCTTTACCACGTATCGTTGCCGCATTACTTGAAAACAACCAAACTCCTGAAGGCATTCGTATACCAAAGGCATTGGTTCCTTACACTGGGTTCGATATAATAGACTAAGTTACTCCCGAAAGGGATTTCCATAAGCAAAAAACAAGAGCGTTTTACTATGTTAAGTGTAGTGAAACGCTCTTGTTTTTTACTTCTATCGTTTTGATATGAAAAACAATAAGATTATCTTTGCCAATAGTGACATTCTGAAATTATAAATCTAATATAAATATCACATTTCTACTTTTATGAATAAAATAATTAATAAAGAACATTTCTCAGAGAAAGTTTTTAAACTGGAAATTGAGGCTCCAATGATTGCCCGTTCCCGTAAAGCCGGACATTTCGTCATTGTCCGTGTGGGAGAAAAAGGTGAACGTATGCCACTAACCATTGCAGGTGCCGATCTTAAAAAAGGAACAATCACCCTTGTAGTCCAGGAAGTAGGACTTTCTTCTACTAAACTATGCAACCTTGAAGAAGGTGAATATATTACTGACGTGGTAGGTCCGTTGGGACAAGCAACCCACATTGAGAACTTCGGGACTGTAATTTGCGCCGGAGGTGGTGTAGGTATCGCTCCGCTGCTTCCTATCGTTCAGTCACTGAAAGCTGCAGGAAACAAGGTTATTACCGTTCTGGCCGGACGAACAAAGGAACTCATCATTCTGGAAAAGGAAATACGCGAAAGTTCAGATGAAGTTATCATCATGACTGACGATGGTTCTTATGGCAAGAAAGGATTGGTAACAAACGGCGTGGAAGAAGTTATTCTTCGTGAGAAAGTGAACAAGTGTTTCACTATCGGACCGGCAGTGATGATGAAATTCGTTTCTTTATTAACTAAAAAATATGAGATTCCAACAGAAGCTTCCCTGAACACTATTATGGTTGACGGAACAGGAATGTGTGGAGCATGTCGTGTTACTGTAGGCGGTAAAACCAAATTTGTTTGTATTGATGGTCCTGAGTTTGATGCTCACCAAGTGGACTTCGACGGCATGATCAAACGTATGGGAGCTTTCAAGGAAGCTGAAAAAGAAGAAATCAAAAAGCTTGGTTCACCGAAATGTGAAATCAGCAAAAGCCAGCATGCAGAAGATCGCACCGCTCCTTGGCGCGAAGAATTGCGTAAAAGCATGAAAGCAAAAGAACGTACTGATATTCCACGCGTTCACATGAATGAACTCGATGCGGAATATCGTTCACATAACCGTGAAGAGGTAAACCAGGGATTAACTCTGGAACAAGCAATGCAGGAAGCAAAACGCTGTCTGGACTGTGCTCACCCCACCTGTATGACAGGTTGCCCGGTGGAAATCAATATCCCTAAGTTCGTTAAGAACATCGAACGCGGTGAAGTTCTCGAAGCAGCCAAAACATTGAAAGAAACAAGCGCACTTCCTGCTGTATGTGGTCGCGTTTGTCCTCAGGAAAAGCAATGCGAATCGCAATGTTTCTATGTACAGAAAATGGGCAAAGAAGCTGTTGCTATCGGACACCTTGAACGCTTTGCTGCCGATTATGAAAGAGAAAGCGGACAAATTTCCGTTCCGGATCTTGACGAAAGCAACGGAATCAAAGTAGCTGTAATTGGGTCAGGACCTTCCGGACTTTCTTTTGCCGGTGATATGGCGAAATACGGATATGACGTAACTGTTTTTGAAGCATTACACGAAATCGGTGGAGTACTTAAGTATGGTATTCCTGAATTCCGTTTGCCAAACAATATTGTCGATGTAGAAATCAACAACCTGGAAAAGATGGGTGTTACTTTCGTAAAAGACTGTATCGTTGGAAAAACGATATCCGTAGAGCAGTTAGAGAAAGAAGGATTTAAAGCATTCTATGTTGCTTCCGGCGCAGGTCTTCCTAACTTCATGAATATTCCGGGAGAAAACTCACTCAACATCCTTTCATCCAATGAATATCTTACTCGCGTAAACTTGATGGATGCAGCCAACCCGGAATCAGATACCCCTGTTGCATTTGGAAAGAATGTAGCAGTTATCGGTGGTGGAAACACAGCCATGGACTCAGTTCGTACTGCCAAACGTTTGGGAGCAGAACGCGCCATGATCATTTACCGTCGTTCTGAAGAAGAAATGCCTGCACGTCTTGAAGAAGTGAAGCATGCCAAAGAAGAAGGCATCGAGTTTCTTACTTTGCATAATCCGATTGAATACATTGCTGATGAACGCGGATTTGTAAAACAGGTTATTTTGCAAAAGATGGAACTTGGTGAACCTGATGCATCCGGACGTCGCAGCCCGATTGCCATACCAGGTGCTACTGAAACAATTGATATAGACCTTGCTATTGTCAGCGTAGGTGTATCTCCTAACCCCATTGTTCCTAGCTCCATCAAAGGTCTGGAAGTAGGAAGGAAAGGAACTATTAATGTTAACGAAAACATGCAGTCTTCTATCCCTACCATCTATGCCGGAGGCGATATTGTAAGAGGTGGTGCAACAGTAATTCTTGCTATGGGCGACGGACGTAAGGCGGCGGCAGCTATGGATAAGGAACTAAGAAGCAAATCAATTGCATAAAAAATAATTTATTCTATAAATTCAAAGAGGCTGGGCTTTAAAGTCCGGCCTCTTTTATTAAAAATTTAAAAGGATTGATGCCCACAAATATTTATAATGATAAGCTCTAATTTAAGTGCGCGGGGAACTATGCTATTTTTTTGTTTTCTGTTTCTGTTTCTATATGCCTTATGCGAGCGAAACTTTTTAGACCTATAAAAAAACATAACCGGATGTTGAGCAACATCCGGTTATACTTTAAAGAAACCAGTCCTGTATTTCTTTAAAGTATTGATGAATAATATGCGAACTATTGGTTTATGAGATCACATTACTTCATAAAAACAAAATAAACCGCCATTACTAAACAAGCTCCTGCCGCTAAATGATTCCAATGCAATGTTTCACCATTAAACAGCATTGTAGAAAACGCCGTAAAAATAACCAGAGTAATCACCTCCTGAATAACCTTTAACTGCATCAAGGTAAAAGGACCGCCATTTCCTACAAAACCCAGACGATTAGCCGGAACCTGACACATATATTCAGCCAAAGCAATACTCCATGAAAACAATACTACACCATATAAAGGCCAATTACTAATGACCTTATCTTCCTGCAATTTTAAATGGCCATACCAAGCAAATGTCATAAAAACATTCGATACAATTAAAAGTAAAATAGAATAAATTCCTTGCATAACGTATAATTATAAAACCTTACATATTAAATCTTCTCATCCGGCAACAGCTCACTCTGAATGTTGTTCATGCTTCCCCAAAGACTGTAGCGAGCCTCCGGATTCATCTCTTCAAACAAACGGAGAACCTTTTTCATCTCGGAACGGTGAGATTGTGTTTCAAACGGACAATTCTTTTTCTGCTTCTTGAAATTGCGTACCTCCGCCAGTGCAATAAGATCCGCTTCAGGAATCAGACACATGGGACGGATTACCGTCATATCAAACTTACGCATCACAAGTTTAGGTGGCATAGTGCTGAACGCACCTTGAAAAACCTGATTCATCAGCAGTGTTTCCAGAATATCGTCCATGTGGTGACCTAGCGCTATTTTATTACAACCTTGTTCCTTAGCCACAGTAAAAAGGGCTTTCCTTCTGTTCCATGAGCACAGAAAGCAACGAGATTTGCGTGTATCAGTTGATTCATCGAAAGAGGTTTCGCTATAAACAAAAGGAATCCCGAAAGATTCCGAATAGCTTTTCAGGTATTCCAAATCAGACTGATAAGGAATATTAGTCATACCAATATAAACTGCCACCACAGAGAATCGTGGCTTTAATATCTTTGAACGCCGTCCAAGTAGTTCCAGCAAAGCAAGTGAATCTTTTCCACCGGAAAGGCCAACAAGAATCTTGTCTCCTTCCTCTATCAGTCTATATTTCACCACTCCCTTACTAAACCGCGCCTCTACACGCCTATATATCTTTTCTTCTTCCGTAAACTGTGCCATACTTTTAAAATTGGGCACAAAATTACATGAAAAGAAGCTGAAAAGGCACACTAAAAAATGTTTTAAAGAAGAATTAACATAATAGGATAACCTTAATTCGTATAATAACTAAAAACTTCGTATTTTTGAACTTCGTAATCAAATAAACGTAACATGAGAAAAAAACATGTAATCTTTATTCTTCTTTGCCTTTCTGCATTTACCCTTTCAGCTCAAACTTTGGAAGAGGCTAAAGAACTATTCAAAAGTGGTCAATACGAACAAGCCAAACCCGTTTTTCAGAAATATGCAAAAAGCACTCCCGGGAACCCTAATTATAGTTTCTGGTACGGCGCGTGTTGCTATGAAACCGGAGAAAAAGACTTAGCCGAAAAGTATTTAATCATTGGTGCCAATAAAAAAATACAGGAATCATTCCGTTACTTAGGCCAACTTTACAGCGAACAATACCGCTTTGAAGAAGCCCAGGCAAATTATAATATCTATCTCGCAATGCTGGCTAAAAATAAAGTTCCAACGGAGAAATATGACAACGCACTTAAACAACTCAGTTTAAGCTCGCAGATGATTAAAGGAGTAGAAAAGGTGGTGGTTATAGACAGTGTGGTGGTTGATAAAGCCAACTTCTTAAATGCATATAAGATAAGTGAAGAATCCGGGAATTTATTTACCTACAATAAATTCTTTAAAACAGAAGGAAATAATGAAGCCGTGGTTTATCAAACGGAACTGGAGAGTAAACTTTATTATGGAGATAAAGGAAAGAACAATCATTTAAACATCTATACCAAAACCAAATTACTGAGTCAATGGAGTGAAGCTACTCAGCTTCCCAAATCAATCAATTCAGGTGAAGACGCTAATTATCCATTTGTTATGTCAGATGGAATCACCCTTTACTATTCATCCAAGGGAGAAGGATCAATGGGAGGATATGATATCTTTGTTACACGTTACAACAGCGAGACAGACACTTACCTGAAGTCAGACAATGTAGGTATGCCTTTTAACTCGCCATTCAATGACTATATGTACGTGATTGACGAATATAACAATCTTGGTTGGTTTGCATCTGATCGTTATCAGCCCAAGGATAAAGTATGTATTTACATATTCATTCCTAATGAGTCTAAACAAATCTATGACTACGACTCAACAGAAAGCAACAAACTTATCTCACTGGCCAGAATCACCTCTTTAAAAGACAGTTGGAATGGCAGAACTGCAGATGTAAAAGCAGCAAAAGAACGACTTGAAACAGCTAGGAATCACGTTTCCAAAGAAAAAGAAAAAGTAGAATTCGAATTTGTTATCAATGATCAGATCACATACACCAAACCGGAAGATTTCACCTCACCAAAAGCTGTTGAATTAGTAAGGAAATGGCAGCAAACCCTTTCCGATTATAACGTGCAAGCAAAGAAACTCGAGAAACAAAGAGAACTATTCAGCACATCCGGTAAGGATAAGCAGAACTCTCTTGCTCCCGGCATTCTCGATCTGGAAAAAAGAGTAGAACAAATTGGGAAGGAAGTAAAAGCACAGGAAGTCAGCATTCGTAACGAAGAAAATAATTTCCTTAGAAAATAACACTGCTATTTAATATTAATTCCTTATATTTGGCAAAAAGAGAAAAATGGACATACTAATTATAATAAGACTTATTGTTGCAGGAGTAATTTTATTTCTGATTGAAATATTTGTCATTCCTGGCATCAGCTTTGCAGGGATTGGTGCCTTTTGCTGTCTTATTTATGCTAATTACTTTGCATTTTCTAATTTAGGGAATACTGCAGGTTTTATCACTTTAGCAACTTCAGCCATTGCATGCATAAGCACATTAACACTCTTTATGAAGTCTAAAACTCTAGATAAAATAGCTCTAAAAAAGAATATTAATTCTACAGTAGACAATGAAGCCGAACAAAGTGTAAAAGTAGGAGATACAGGAATTGCCTCCACCCGCCTTGCCCTCATTGGTATGGCAGACATTAACGGTCATCATGTGGAAGTGAAGTCAATAGATGGATTAATTGAAGAAAAGACACCCATCATTGTAAGTCGCATTGCCAATGGAGCTATTCTTGTAGTCAAACAGAAACAAACAACAATTTAATAATCACAAAACTATGGATCCAATGATTTTAACGATGCTCCTTGTTGGAGGAGGAATCATTTTTCTGGCTCTCTTCTTTCATTACGTTCCATTTTTCCTTTGGCTTTCAGCAAAGGTATCGGGAGTAACCATTTCACTGGTGCAGCTGTTCCTGATGCGCATCCGTAATGTTCCGCCTTACGTAATTGTACCCGCAATGATTGAAGCTCATAAAGCCGGTCTGGGTACCATCACACGCGACGAACTAGAAGCGCATTATCTGGCAGGCGGACATGTTGAAAAAGTAGTTCACGCACTGGTTTCCGCTTCAAAAGCAAATATCGAGTTATCCTTCCAGATGGCAACAGCCATTGACCTTGCCGGCCGTGATGTATTTCAGGCTGTTCAAATGTCGGTTAATCCAAAAGTAATAGATACCCCTCCTGTTTATGCCGTTGCAAAGAATGGTATTCAGTTGGTTACTAAAGCACGTGTTACAGTTCGTGCCAATATTAAAAGACTGGTAGGTGGAGCTGGTGAAGATACAATTCTTGCTCGTGTAGGCGAAGGTATTGTTGCTTCCATTGGTTCTGCAGACAGTCATAAAGATGTGCTGGAACATCCAGATAGCATCTCCAAAGTAGTATTACACAAGGGACTTGATCAAGGAACTGCATTCGAAATACTTTCCATTGATATAGCGGATATCGATATTGGTAAGAACATTGGTGCCGAACTTCAGATAGATCAGGCTAATGCCGATAAGAACATCGCTCAGGCTAAAGCAGAAGAGCGTCGTGCAATGGCTGTTGCTTCCGAACAGGAAATGAAAGCCAAAGCACAGGAAGCCCGTGCAAAGGTAATCGAAGCTGAAGCTGAAGTTCCAAAGGCTATGGCTGATGCTTTCAGAAGCGGCAATCTTGGAATCATGGATTATTGCAAAATAAAGAACATAGAAGCAGATACTTCAATGCGCGAAACTATAGCAAAGCCAATATCTTCATCACCAAAGAAACCTTTGACTGGCGAGTAAAGGCCGGTAGCTTTATAAGTGTTGCCATGGTTGTACTTCAATGTAGCTATGGCAACATTTCTTTTATATATTCACCTAAACAGAAACGATATGAAATATTTTGCTGAATCAGAACTAATCATTAACCCTGACGGTTCAGTTTTCCATCTACATCTGAAACCCGAACAACTGGCAGACAAGGTTATCCTTGTTGGCGACCCAGGCAGAGTAGCTACTGTAGCCTCTCACTTCGAAAGTAAAGAGTGCGAAGTAGAGAGCAGGGAATTCAAAACAATCACCGGAAGCTATAAAGGAAAACGGATTACCGTTCTTTCCACCGGAATTGGATGCGACAATATCGATATTGTGGCTAACGAGCTCGACGCACTAGCCAATATCGATTTTAAAACCCGCGAAGAGAAAAAAGAGTTCCGTCAACTAGAACTTGTACGTATAGGTACCTGTGGCGGACTTCAACCCAACACACCTGTGGGAACATTTATCTGTTCACAAAAATCCATCGGGTTCGACGGACTGCTGAACTTCTACGCAGGAAGAAACGAAGCATGTGATCTGACTTTTGAAGAAGCATTCAAAAAACACATGAACTGGTCTCCCCTACTTTGCGCTCCGTATGTAATTGATGCCAATGCTGAACTTATTTCCCGCATTAACCAGGGAGACATGGTGAACGGAGTAACCATTGCTGCCGGAGGATTCTTCGGACCGCAAGGGCGCGAACTGCGCGTTCCACTGGCCGATCCACAGCAAAACGAAAAAGTAGAATCATTTGAATATAACGGTTTTAAGATTACTAATTTCGAGATGGAAAGTTCAGCACTTGCCGGACTAGCCAAACTGATGGGACACAAAGCCATGACCGTATGCATGGTTATAGCCAACCGCCTTATCAAGGAGGCAAATACCGGATACAAGAACTCCATCGACACATTAATTAAGACCGTACTGGATAGAATTTAGAAAGATGATAAATCAAGATACAATCTGCGCCGTAGCCACCGCACAGGGAGGAGCCATAGGCATTATCAGAGTCTCTGGCCCTGAAGCCATTGAAATAACCAGCTCCATCTTTGCTCCCACACAGGAAAGAACAAAACTGCAGGGCAAGGAAGCCTATACCCTCACCTTCGGACGCATCTGTAAGGGAGAAGAAGTGATAGACGAAGTACTGGTCAGCCTATTCCGTGCTCCGCACTCATATACCGGTGAAAACTCCACAGAAATTTCGTGTCATGGTTCATCCTATATACTGCAACAAATTATGCAGTTGCTCATAGAGAAAGGTTGCCGTTCTGCCCTTCCGGGAGAATACACCCAGCGGGCTTTCCTCAACGGCAAGATGGATCTCAGTCAGGCCGAAGCTGTGGCCGATCTAATTGCTTCCTCTTCCGCTGCCACTCATCGCCTTGCCATGAGTCAGATGCGGGGCGGGTTCAGCAAAGAGCTGACAGATCTTCGCACTCAGTTGTTGAACTTCGTTTCTATGGTGGAACTGGAACTCGATTTCAGTGAGGAAGATGTGGAATTTGCCAACCGCGACGCACTTCTTAAATTAACCGAGAATATTGACCAGATCATTACTCGCCTAGCTGATTCATTCAATGTGGGTAATGCCATAAAAAACGGCATTCCAGTAGCCATTATCGGAGAGACCAACGCCGGAAAGTCCACTCTGCTCAATGTTTTACTGAATGAAGAGAAAGCCATCGTAAGTGATATTCACGGCACTACCCGTGATGCTATTGAAGATACGATCAGCCTCAAAGGTACTCTTTTCCGTTTTATCGACACCGCCGGTATCCGTGAAACACATGATAAGATTGAAACCATCGGTATTGAGCGAACCTTCCGCAAGCTCGACCAGGCAGAAATAGTCCTTTGCATGATTGCCGCAACTGACAGCCACGAACAGATAGAACAACTGACTGCCAAGATCAAACCAAAATGCAAAGGCAAGCAACTAATTATGGTGTTCAACAAAAGCGATCTCATCACTAAGGAACAAAAGATAGAACTGGAAAAGCTGGCAGCAAAACACAAAGCCACCCATCTTTTTATCTCGGCAAAGAATTGGGTAAATACAATTGAGTTGGAAGATCTACTGGTTAAAACAGCCAACCTACCAAATGTTTCACAAAACGATGTTATCGTGACTAACGTTCGCCATTACGAAGCCCTCACCCGCGCCCTGGAATCCATACACCGCGTAAAAGAAGGATTGCATAATAACATCTCGGGTGACTTCCTTTCTCAGGACATCCGCGAGTGTATGCATTATTTAGGGGAGATTACAGGGACTATATCTAATGATGAAATTTTAGGGAATATATTTTCGCATTTTTGTATCGGGAAATAATTGGTGATTATCATCGATTAGCATATATTACTATTGATAGTTAAGGCGTTCATTTTGAGCGCCTTTTTTTTTGCATTATTGCGATGGCTATCGTTGATGATGCTTTCTTAGCTCATTTTTGTACCGTATTTGAGGTTCGATGGTTTATACCTAAAACTAATTTGGAAAGGTCGTGGACGAAGTTGACAATAGTTGACATATTTCGGACGAAATAAAAGAGAACTAACATCTTAAAACAAACAAAAATGACAAGTAGTAATCTTAAAATTCAAAAGATATGTGAGCGGTGTGGAGAGTTATTTACGCTCAAGGTAACACTATTATCAGACCTGTAATAACAACGCTTATAAGGCTACTGCTCGAAGCAAGTGTGTTCTGAAAACTAAATTTAAAGCAAAAGAGTATGTAAGTCAAAAAGATTCTGATCCGATAAAAGAAAAAGAGTTCTTATCGTTTTCAGAAACCAGGGGATATTTCCACAAGAATTCACAAAATCATATCTAGACTGTTTTCATATATCAAATATTTTATCGATGTAATCAACTTTTTATAAATCATTTTCTTACTATTTTAATCCTACAAACAGATTAATATATATCAATTAATTTTGAAAACTAAGATTTATGTCGTACATTTGAAAATAGAATTATTATCTACCATAATAGAAAATTAAGAAAGCCAAAATGAATGCCAATAAATAGAGGTTTATTCATAACAACTTAATTTTTATATATATACATCTTGATAAACTAAAGAAAAGAAATAGCTTATCATCTTAATCAATTACTACATATTAGTTCACAAAGATCTCTTAGACTGCATAATCATTGGTAATAACCCTTGTAAATTAACAACCTGGAGTACCAATAATTACAGTAAAGAATAAATCACACATCCACCTATTCATTTATATAAATTCTCAACTATAGAGATTTTATACACATTTTAAAATAAATATTATGCCTAAAGGAAAAGAAGTAAAAGAGAAATCTCAAAAAAAAGAAGCTGTAAAAAGTCTGAAAGAAAAAAGAGCTGATAAAGCCTTAAAACGTAAAAATAGAAGTGATGATTAATTTATCATTAAAATCTATCTATTAAGAGATCCTAAAATGTTACATTTTACATCAACCCTTCTCCAATGTCGATAGACAAAGAGAAGGGTTTTTAGTTTAAATCACTCAATATAAACAGTCATGATTGAAGTAAAAAAAGAAGGAGTTATATTATCAAAGTCCGATTTGGAATTTGAAAATGAAGGCATATTAAACCCTGCCATAATTCGTGTAGGCGACAGCGTTCATGTATTTTATCGGGCAGTTCAACTCTGGAATCAATCTACGATTGGTTATTGCCGGTTGGACGGACCATTTAATGTAGCAGAAAGAGATGATAAGCCTCTTATTGTTCCCGAATTTGATTATGAATCACAAGGCGTTGAAGATCCCCGTATTGTTAAGATTGACGATACCTATTATATGTCTTATACGGGATATGATGGGAGCAATGCCCGCGGTGCTTTAGCCACATCAAAAGATTTAGTGCATTTCACGAAAAAAGGACTCATAGTTCCTGATATTTCATATGCACATTTTGTATTTCTTGTAGAATCAGCCGATAAAGTAAATGAGAATTACTATCATAATCATAAATTCTATTATCAGGAATCTGATCCGGATAAAAAAATCCTGTTATGGGATAAAAATGTAGTTTTCTTTCCACGCAGAATTAATGGAAATTTAGTATTTCTGCATCGCATAAGACCTGGAATTCAGATTGTATCCGTTAAAAACATAAAAGATCTGACCCCGGAATACTGGGAAAACTATTTTCAAAACTTTCAGGATCATATTGTGATGGATCCTGTCTATCAGCATGAATCCAATTATATAGGAGGTGGATGCCCTCCCATTGAAACAAAACATGGATGGCTGTTAATATACCATGGAGTAGAAGAAACCGAAAACGGACTAGTCTATTCCGCCTGTGCTGCTTTACTTGATTTGAATGATCCTTCCAAAGAACTGGCCCGACTACCCAATGCATTGTTTTCCCCGGAATTCAATTGGGAACTAAATGGTTCCGTTAATAACGTTTGTTTCCCAACCGGAACAGCCTTATTTGGCGATACCTTATTTATCTATTACGGTGCCGCCGATTCTTCTATAGCATGTGCATCGTTGAATCTAACAGCTTTAGTAGAAGAATTAACGACTAAATACAGAAACAATGAAAAATAGTATAACCCCTCAAGCCGAAATTTTATTTATAACGTCTTATCCACCTCGCGAATGTGGTATAGCAACCTATTCACAAGATCTAATTACCACTTTAAATAAGAAATTCAGCAATTCATTATCTATTAAAGTTTGCGCACTAGAAACAGGCAAAGCCAGTTACAACTATCCTGAAGAAGTAAAATACACTCTTGATACTTCGCAGATCGCTTCATATACAGATCTGGCTCAGAATATTAATAATGATAGCCAGATTCAACTCGTACTGATTCAGCATGAGTTTGGCTTCTATAAATATCAAGAGCAAGCATTTCTGCAGTTATTGAATGATCTTACTAAACCGGTGGCGTTAGTTTTTCACACTGTGCTTCCCAATCCGGATGCACAATTGGAACTAAAAGTCAAAAATATTGCAGCAGCCTGTCAGTCTATTGTTGTTATGACTAAAACTTCGGCCAAGATACTGATGAGTGATTATGGCATTCTGAGAAATAAAATAACGGTGATAGCTCACGGAACGCACTTAGTGCTTCATCTGAACGAAGATTTTTTAAAAGAAAAACACGGTTTAGCCAGTCGTAAAGTACTTACAACCTTCGGACTACTTAGTTCCGGAAAAAGTATTGAAACTACATTGAATGCTTTGCCGGCAATAATAAAACAATCTCCCGAGGTGGTGTTTCTGATTATTGGTAAAACACACCCCGAGGTTGTAAAGAACGAGGGCGAAATATACAGAGAAAGTCTTATTCAGATAGTGAATGATCTCAATATTAAAAACCACGTGATATTTATTAATAAATACCTGTCATTGCCTGAATTGCTTGAATATTTACAGCTTACCGATATTTATCTATTCACCACGAACGATCCCAATCAGGCAGTAAGTGGCACGTTTGTGTATGCCATGAGCTGCGGTTGTCCTATCATCTCCACACCCATTCCACATGCAAAAGAAGTTTTGACTAAGAATACAGGAATTATTTTTGATTTCCGGAATTCGGTACAATTATCAGCAGGTGTAAACCTTTTACTTAACAATAATACGTTGCGCAAAAGTTTTAGAACAAACACTCTACAAAAGATTGTGTATACCGCCTGGGAAAATTCAGCTGTTGCACATGCCATGTTATTTAAATCTATATCTGATAATAAGATTCAGATTAAATACAATTTACCGGAAATTAATATGGGTCACCTGAAGTCGATGACAACCGAAGTTGGGATGATTCAGTTTTCAAAAATCAATCAGCCCGATCTCTCCTCGGGTTATACGCTCGACGACAATGCCCGCGCACTGGTGGCAACTTGCATGTACTTTGAATTGACCGGTGAAAAAGAAAGTATTAATCTTATTTATAAATATCTCGCTTTCATAAAATCCTGTCAGCAACCATCCGGTAACTTTTTAAATTATGTTGATCTGGAAAAGAACTTTACGGATCAGAATAAGGAAGTCAATCTAGATGATTCTAATGGAAGAGCCCTCTGGTCATTAGGCTATATAGTCTCTTTAAAAGATCTTCTTCCCGAAGCAATGATTACTGATGCCATCTCTATCTTTGAAAAAGCATTGCCAAGTATGAAAGCTGTAAAATCGCCCCGTTCAATGGCCTTTGCCATGAAAGGACTTTTCTATTTTCACAAGGCAGAAAAAGACACTGATCATCTGGATCTGGTAAAAACGTATGCTAAACGCTTGCTTATGTTGTATAAAAAGGAATCATCGGAATCATGGGAATGGTATGAAAGCTACCTTACTTATGCCAACAGCATTTTGCCAGAAGCCATGCTATTTGCCTTTTTGATGACTGGTGAAAGCATTTACAAAGATATAGCCCTAACATCATTCAAATTTCTGTTATCGCATATTTTTAATAAGAATGGAATTGAAGTTATTTCCAATAGAAGTTGGTTGTTGAAAGGTCAGAAAGCAGCACGGTTTGGCGAACAGCCCATTGATGTTGCTTACACCATTATGACGCTAAGTACATTCTATAAGGAGTTTAAGGATGAAGAATATCGAAAAAAAATGGAAATAGCATTCAACTGGTTCTTAGGAAGTAACCGACTACATCAAATTGTTTACAATCCATGTACAGGTGGCTGTTATGATGGACTGGAAGAGACCCATGTGAATCTTAATCAAGGGGCCGAATCGACTGTAAGTTATCTAATGGCAAGATTAACTATAGAAAAGTATAGAAAGATAAACAATGCTGTATAGGATAGTAAAGGCAATTTTTTAAGAAAAAAAAGATATAATAAAAGTACAATTCACCTAATAATTGAGTCTTTACAACAAAGATTTAAGGTAAAGCAAACTAAAATAAAAAATAATTTTAGTTTGCTTTTTTTATTTTAGTTTTTGTTGTTACTTTGTTGCTCAAAACAGACAACAACCAGCAACAGAAAATCATATAAGAACAATAAAAAGGGCTCAACAAAGGCATAAAAAAGCCTTAAAAACTAAGAAAAAGGCTTATAATAAAGATTTATAAAAGTAGTATAAGATGAAAAAAAATCGAATTAGTTCTTTAAGTTTTCTCTCGCGGTTCTTCTTTCTGATGCTAACTCCCGCCTTCTTTCAGTACTTTGCCATTGGATTCATTTGGCATTCTATCTACTGGGGAGCTGTTACAATGGTTATGATTATATGGGTAATATTCCTGCTGCTTACGCCTGTATTCGGACGCATTGGATGTGGATGGTTTTGTTTCATGGGAACAGCATACGATTGCGTACGCCATGCAAGGAAGCCAAAAGCAGAATACCGTAAAACAATGACATGGTTTCGTGTACTAATGCAAATTCTGTTCTTCACCTCTGCCTTTGCATTCTTTTACCTGAACGTACAGCGCGAAATAATAAACGGATTCCATTTCAATCCGTTCAGATTAGAGCCAAGCTTTAATAAGCATTACTGTTTGGTATGGTGCGTAGATATCGGTATGGCAAGCCTGATGGCGCTTCTTACAAATAAGCGATGGGGATGCCGCAATATATGTATCTTCGGATTCCCAGCCTCATATCTCGCAAAATATTCACGGCTTGTGCCTATAGTCGATACAGAGAAATGCGTAAATTGCGGATTGTGTGAAACCGATTGCAGAACGGGCGTGCATCTCCTGCAGTATGTCAAGGACAACAAAGGTCTCGTGGCCGACTCTGAGTGCGTGATGTGTGGAAGCTGCTCTGTTGTTTGTAAGAAAGATGCCATAAGATACCAATTTGTATGGAACAGAAAAAAGTTTCTGAATAATAGATAATAGAACTTAAACATCACTATATTAACACTAACCTCATTCTGATGCGAATCATTAGATATATCATTTTAGTTATAGCGCTCACTAGTAGCCTGCTTGGATGTACACCTCAGCCTGAAGCAACCCGACTATTGGAACAAGCAAATCAGCTGCTTGACAAAGAAGAAGCTGACAGTGCATTAAGACTAATTGATTCTATCTATTATCCCGAAAAAAGTTTTAGAAAAGAGCAATATATGCAATACCTGGTCTCTCGTGTGCGCGCTCGTTATAAAACTATGCACAATATAGCATCTGATTCATCTATTTTTGCTGCCTGGGATTACTACCACAAAACAATGGATAATCCCAGGTGGACAGCTTTGGCTGCCTTCTATAGCGGATGCGTATATTCTGAACAGAAAAATCTTAATAAAGCAATGCATGCTTATACTGAGTCACTCACCGAAGCTATAAAAACACAGGATAATAAACTAAAAGGATTAGTGCAAAATGGGATTGGAGATTTACTTGAACAGCAAGGATTTTATGAACAAGCTCTCAGAGCATATCAAAAAACAAATAAACTCTATTGGCATAACAGCAAGGATAAAATAGCTTCCATTAGCAATGAAGGACGATCTTACTTATTGATGGATGAGACAGACAGTGCTTTAATAGTCTTTCAGCATGGTATAAAATTAGCTGAGAAAAAGAAAGATAAGAATGGAGAATCATTATTGATGCAAAATATAAGTCTGGCATATTCTCAGAAGCAAGAATATAAACAAGCTCTCAGGGCCATTCAGCGCTCATTTCAGTTAAATACTGATTCCGCAGAAATTCTACGATATTATGTAAATTTCGGTAAACTATATACCTTTTTAGGGATGAAAGATTCTGCTTCTTACTATTACGATCATGTAAAAAGCAAAGTGGAAAAACTTACGAATCACTATTTACAAGCTAGCACATATCTTGCATTGGCAAATTGGGAGAAAAGCAGAAAGAATTATGCTGCAGCATTTGAGTACATAAACAAACGTGCTTTATCAATTGAAAACATAATGCATGATCGAAACAGAAGTTCAGTTCTTGATATTGAAAAAAAGTATGATTTTGAATTACTAAAAAACACTCATGACAAACAGATCATACATTTACAATCATGGTTACTTCTGTTGGCTGCATTACTTGTGGTTAGCGGCGGCACATTTACGATTTACACAATAAGGCGAAAAAATCAGATGATTACTTCCCAGCAAACTATCAATACATTGAAAAGCATGAATCAGGAGTTAAGTACTTCTATTTATCTCCATAATGCCGACCTGCATAATGCAGTTTTAGTACAATGTGATATTGCAAAAAAAATAATTCGTTTCAATCAGGATATTGAAAAGTATGAATCACTGCAGACCAGCCCTGTTCAGATGATGCAGAGAATTAATAAAATATTTTATGGTGAAAAAAAGATTGAAGAGCAATGGGAAACGATTCTTAAATCAATAAATCTGGTTCGTCCAGGTTTTGCCAAACAGATAGAAACCAGATTTCCCAATTTGTCTGTATATGAATTCCGGATTTGTTTATTAACCTATGCCGGATTTAAAATACAGGAAATTGCTATTATTCTTAATCAAAAGCCAAATACAATTCAGACCCGACGATCAAGCATCAGAAGAAAAATGGGATTAGAAGCTGGTGCTGAAATTGCCGATTTTTTAGATAGGAATCTGAATTAAAGTAATTTCTTCATCATTACAATAATTTTTCTTGATAAAATGCATTCAAGCCACACCTAGATCCATTTAATCAGTCTCAAAAAACCCATATTCCATCCAATATAAAATACTGTTAATAAGGCAAATAAGAAACAGCATTTTCAAAAACCTATATTTCAGCCTTTCCTCACTTACCTCTACTTTTTTACCTTTCTATTTTATTATACATTTGCTCTGAACAATAAAAATATTACTTATGAAAATCCGAATTACAATTCTTCTGATTTGCATCCTAAATGCATTCACATCATCGGCTAACATTTCCGAATCTAACAAAGCTCCCGTGTCTAAAAAAGGAATTGCAAAAAACGCAATAGAATTAATGGGAGAATTGCGAAAAGCCAAAACACGTTCAGGCATTGAGTTTATTGAAGCCTATTTTACATCTGAAGGCTTTGAAGTCACCTTCAACCGGCCATTAGGAAATCTGAATGTCAACATTATAGATTCAACCGGTAAAATTATATATCAAACAGACATTAACACAGACATTCAAAGTAATCTTTTTATTTCGGATCAGCTATTCAGTGAAAACAATATCTATACTATTAAATTCACCTGTATATATGGCGAAAAATATGGAACTTTTGAATGGGAGTAATTCTTTAATCTAATATTAACTTATCTAAAATGAATAACATGAAAAAAAACATCAATTTTAAAAAGCCAATAACACTATTATCCTTAGCATTGCTTTTGTTTGTATCTTGTTCAAAAGATGAAAATGCCATAAATGACAACAAACAAAAGGAAACCAAAGGACGATTTGATAATAAATCCTTTGTTTGGGATGAAGTATATGCGCAACGTCCTGTAGATGATATTTACATTGGCGATCTCAATGTTAGTTTGGTGAAAGATGATGGCAGCCAGACAAGAAGTGGACGAATAAGTACTGATGGCTCATCCAGAAGCGGTCGCGGGGAAGATTCAAGTACCACTCCATCCGATAATTTATTTATAATCAATCCTATTGGTGTATATGTAGGTGCTGCATATCCAAAATCATCATTCCCATACAAATTTGACAAAGAGATAACAACAGAGAGAAATCCCATAGATATTGTTTTTGATTTCAGAGATCCATTTATTGATCAGATAACAAGAGAAACCGGATCTATAGGATATAAACTGTCTCTTAAATCAGCTATTAATTCAAATGAATACCAAAAACAAGTCGTTGGTGACAAACCTAGTCTGGAATACTATTTCACTCAATATTATTCTTACACTGATTTGGAAAAAGCATTTTCAGGAAATGCATCTTTAGGTAGCATATTTAGTACAAAGGTTTCAAGTAGTAGCAAGAAAATAAACATTCAAAGTCGCACATTAGCAAAACTTGTCAGCATCAATTTCTCTGTATATATGGACACACCTCCAGCAAGTAAAGGCTTTTTCAAAGATCCTGCCACCAATAAAAAAGATAATTTCAGTGATGTCGACTTGCCTGTCTATATCCGGTCGCTTACATATGGTAAAGTGGTTTATGTAGCCATAGAAAGTGAATATTCTTATTCCGAAGTAAAGCAAGCTCTTGAAGCAGCTATCAAATATAAATTTGTAAGCGCTAATATAAGTATGGATCAACAGGTTACAAAAATATTCAGCAAATCATCCACCACTATATTTGCAATTTCAGATAATTCATCTCAATCTTTCTTTATGGATGGTTTGGCAAATTTAAGTAGTCTCTTCACGGTAAATTATACTTCAACAGGATACGGATACCCTATCTACATGCAAGGAAGATACGTTTATGACAATTCTTCATATTTACCGGCCACTTCAAGTCGTGGAGGCAATGAAAGCAGAGGTGCTGATAACGGAAACACCGGCAATACTGGAGGCCGAAGAAGTAATGATACAGGAAGTAGAAATACTGGCACTGGAGATAGAAATACTGGTTCTGGAGATAGAACGGGTGGAGGGCGAAGATAATACTATCCGTTTTTTAGTTTATTCTAATTATTACAAAAATGCTATAGTGACACTGGGATCACTATAGCATTTTTTATAAAATCACACCGCACAAGTACCTTCACCACCAAAATCATTCCCTGTTTTGCCATTATACTCCGGGTGTCTTTGGAGCCAGACCACTGCATAAGAACAAGTAGCCACTGGCTTATAACCATTCCCCAAAGCATAATCATAGGCAGCCTTTACCAAAGCGGATGCTATACCTCTACCCCCAATTTCATCGGGAACAATAGTATGGCGAATATCTAAACCGCCATCGACTAACCGGTAAGATACATAGGCAGTTACGCCATCAACTACCACACTGAAAATCTCTTTTTCCTTATCATGTTCTATATTCATAATCTTCTGTTTTTTTAGTTCAGTCAAATATATAAAAACAATCAGAAAAACAGATTCAATTTAACTATCTTTGAAGTGTGAATAATGTTATTCTTTTCAATAATCACTAAAAAGAATGTTACAACGAGCCATAGAAATAGCGAATAATGCCCATAACGGACAAGTTGACAAGGCTGGGCAGCCATATATAGAACATCCATTACGCGTGATGGATATGGGAACCACTGAAGATGAAAAAATTGCGGGTATTCTGCATGATGTAGTAGAAGATAGTGACTGGACCTTTGAAAAGCTGCTAGTAGAAGGTTTTTCTATCAAAATAATCGAAGCTCTTCGCTGCTTAACAAAGCTGTCAAAAGATGAACCTTATGACAACTTTATAAAGCGCATAAAGAAAAATCCATTGGCTGTAAAGGTTAAAATCAATGACCTGACTGATAATATGGATATACGCCGACTAGCGTATATTTCTGAAAAAGACATCAAACGCCTGCGTAAATACCTGAAAGCCTACAAGCAGCTATTAGGAGTATCAACGTACTCTATCGAAGCGTGCAGAGTAGAACATCCAAACGCTTACAAACCTTGGACACAGGAAGATGATGACAGATTGGAACAATTGTTTTGTGAAAGCAAAACTATAAAACAGCTATCTGAGATATTTGGTCGCAAAAGGGGAGCTATTAATTCAAGGATTAAAAAATTAGAGTTAGAAGAAAAATATAGATAATATAAGACGGGCACTTATCAAACAGATGAAAATACCCAACCTATCATATAATAAATGAAAAACGACATATTTGTATGTTATATGATAGGTTAAGTGTATAGCGAAGAGCATTTCCCTGACGTCAGGAAGATGGTATCAATGCCTGAAGAACGCGTAAAGGCTAACGTACTCTATTATTGGGGGATTCTTTTCTGATCATAAAAGGAGAAGTATTTATCTTTTCTTTTTGCTTTTACAGTAAAAATTATTTCATACATTTGTTTATATAATATAAATCTATGACCAAGCAACAAGCAATCCAGCTCTTTGAGCAAAAGCAAGTCCGCACGGTATGGGATGATGAACAGGAGAAATGGTGTTTTTCTATTGTTGACGCAGTTAGCGTCTTAACGGATAGTCCCAGCCCACAAGTATATTGGCGTGTTTTAAAAAAACGTCTGATTGCAGAAGGAAATGAAACCGTTACAAATTGTAACGGTTTGAAAATGCGTGCAGCAGATGGAAAGATGAGACTTACTGATGTTGCCTATACCGAACAACTATTCCGCCTTATTCAATCTATCCCATCCCCTAAAGCTGAACCTTTCAAACAATGGATGGCAAGCGTTGCAAGTAAGCGATTAGACCAGATCCAAGATCCGGAACTTTCTATTGAACAGGCTATGATGGACTATAAACGTCTTGGATATTCTGATAATTGGATAAACCAACGGCTAAAGTCTATTGAGATACGTAAGGACTTGACGGAATTTCGGAATCAACTAATCCCGAAACATTCAATGAACATTGCGATGTAGCTCAACAAGGTGGTGAAATTGCTCGTAATGCCAGATTGGAATTGGAGGAGAAAACAGGCAAACAAGCCATTTCTCCACTAAACGCTAAAGATGGAATTATGCTGAAAGGGAATGAAGAAAAAGAAGATTAGATAGATAAAGATAAAATCCACCACTTGAATCTGAAGCAACGCAAAAGAGCTTCAAAGAAAGATTAATATTGCATCTTCGTCTTGTGAATCGAGCTTGACCGTTTTATTAAATGCTGGCGAAGAGTACATTCTCAATAAATATTTTATCAACAGGAGAATTACAGGCAAAATCAACTATTTCCAAAATGGAAATAGTTCAAATAGAAGGAAGCAGAAGGGTCAGACGTACTATTGATGTCTATCACTTGGATATGATACTTTCCGTTGGCTATCGGGTTAACTCTAGGAATGCTACTCAATTCCGTGTTTGGGCGAATAAGATACTGAAAAAGTATTTAGTAAAGGGGAGGCCATCTTCACACTACGAGATAAACTCGGAAGTAGTGAACTGTTTGGCAAAGAGAAAGACAAGTCATTAAAGAGCTCCATCGGGCAAATATATCAAACCTTTGATGGTAATGAATTATATTCGAGTGTTGAAGAGATAGCAGAACAGAAGAGAAAGATACAATGATTAAAGTGGTGGTGAACTTAATTAATAAGAATAACTAATCTGTGTACTCACTCAACAAATATTATTACATAGACAATAGCATGAGTAATACTCTTCTGCTGTGGCAAAGTTATAATAACAGTAAGTTACCTGAGAAATACAGTACAACAAAATGGAAGAACATTTTCCTGACGTCAGGAAAACGATATCAATGTCTAGCGAACGTTTAAAGGCTCATATATTATATTGTTTTGAAATCCTTTTCTGATCATAAAAGAAAAAGAATTAATCTTTTCATATTGCTTTTATTGTGAGAAAATATTTTATACATTTGCCGGTATTCTTATTAACATTAAGAATTCATAGACCTCTACACGGATAGCCGCAGTACGTTATAAAAAACAAATTAAGAACCTAAAATTAATATTATGCCTCCAAAAGCAGTCAAAACTGTACGTGAACAGATCTTTTATCAATATGCAAAGATTATATCCGAAGCTTCAGGCTTTGGGAAAACGAACTATGGAATGATTATGAATCGTTGGAAAAGCCTCTGTTCCGAAGAAATACATTGGTCATCATCAGTTCGTGAATGGCTTAAAGAGAAAGAAAATCCAAACGCATGTATCTATTGCGGAGAAACAAAGGATTTAACAGTCGAACATATTCTGCCCAGATGTTGTGGAGGAGAAGATATTACGGATAATGTGGTTATGGTTTGTAAAAGCTGTAATTCATCAAAAGGAGGCAAGCGCCTTTATGAGTGGAGAGGATTGAAAGCCAAAGACCAACACCACCGCATTGCCGAAGGTAAATATTTAAAGTATCTCTATTCTCTCCATGAAAAGCAAGGCACACTAGATGTTAGCAGTGTCTCTGAACTATGTGAACGTTGTAACATGCAGAAATGCTGTGAAAAAGAAAATACTGTCGAGAAATTATCTGTATATTGTATTGAAGGATGCTTTCATAAATAGATAATAAAATACCACAAATAAATAATATGTATATAAAAAGAATTCAGATGCAAAATTATGGCTCAATAAAACTACTAGATATTGAGCCTAAATTTGATGAGACTGGTAATCCACTACCATTAATTTTAATAGGTAAAAATGGTTCTGGTAAGACTCTATTTTTAAGTAATATCTTAGATTCATTTATTGAGTTCAGAAAAGCTATTTTTAATACGATGCCAGAAATTGAAAATGGTAAACTACTAAAAATAGGTAGTACAACTTATATAACAACAGGCAAAGATTTCTTACATACAAATATTCAATTTCAAGGTATTTCCAATATAACATATACTGATTTTACAACCAGAATTAAATCAAATGAATTCAGAGATAAATATCCTCAATTACATTTAGAAGGCATAAACCTAGATAATAGGGCAGAATATAATGATGGCTTCTTCCGGAAAATTGCACCTTCTGACGAAACTTCTATAAAAAGCAATTTAAACAATAATATTTTATTATACTTCCCACATAGTAGATATGATCATCCTGAATGGTTAAACAATGATACTGAAATTGGATTTAAAATCAATCAGAATTTTATTCGTCATACCGAAGAAAGTATTATAAAAGATAATGTAATAGGGAGTATTATAACTTGGTTACTAGACTGTTTATTAGACAAATACTTATACGAAAGACAAGAAAAAAACGAGCTTGTTGATGTTACTAAAGAAGGCCAAAAAGTGACAGAAAATTGGACCGTTTTCAAAGGATATGAGGGTAGAAATAATAATATAATAAATTTATTAAACAAACTCTTAGCATCAATATATAAACTTAAATATCCAGATCTTGAATATGCTAGAATAGGTGTAAGTCAAAAGCAAACTAGGCAAATATCAATAATAATAAAAGAAGAAGGTAAGGAAGAACAAGAAATCGCACCATCATTTAAACATCTTTCCTCAGGGGAAGTGATGCTACTATCTTTATTTGGTTCAATTATACGAGAATCTGATAAATTAGGTTATACATATTCTAATTTATCAGATTTAAAGGGTATTGTTGTTATTGATGAAATTGACCTTCATTTACATATTGAACATCAAAAGAGCCTATTACCTGAACTTATTTCAATGTTTCCTAAAATACAATTTGTAATAACTACACATTCACCATTCTTCCTACTTGGTATGAAAGAAAGATTTTTCAACAAATTTAAATTAATCAATATGCCATTTGGTAATGAGGTTGAGGTAAATGATTTCTGTGAAGTTCAGGAAGCTTATGATCTTTTTGTAGGAGGTTTCAATCAGCTTAATAAGACATTTAAATCAATTAAGAGAAAACTTGATACAATAACAAAACCTATAATTTTCACTGAAGGAAAAACTGATTGGAAACATTTAAAATCTGCTTTAATAAAATTACAAGCTAACGGTTCATTCACAGATATTGCTGATTTTGCATTTTTAGAATTCGAAGGTGATGTAGAAATGGGGTCAAGTCATCTAAAAACATATTGTTTAGAAAGAGCTAAGTTCCCAAATGAAAAGAAAATAATATGTATTTTTGATCGAGACGAACCCAATTTTATAAAAGATATGGATGGGAATACTCCAGAAGTTCCATATAAAAGCTATAATAATAACGTTTTTTCTTTCTGTATTCCAATACCGGATCATAGACCAGATCATGAATTAATTACAATTGAACATTATTATAAAGATGAAGATATTAAAACTGCCGATGAAAATGAACGAAGAATTTACTTATCATCTGAGTTTACCCCTACAGGTTTGCTTAAAACTAATAAAGATATTAGACATGGTAATTATACTAAAATCAAAAAATACACAGAAGATAATAAATCTAAGATAGTTGAATGTGAAGTATTCAAAGAAGAAACAAACATAGCACTATCAAAATCTGACTTTGCAAAATATATCCTCGAGAATAAGAGAGGATTTGATAATTTCGATGTAAATCAGTTCGAAAAAATATTTCATATAATTGATCTTATTTTGAAATTGTAGAAACTTCATATTCTAAAGGCATCGAATTCGAGGCCTTTAGAATTAGGATTGTCCCTAAATTAGTCTCAAACTAAAAGCTTCAGAATATGGAATCAATTTATTTTCCTGAGAATAATTGATCCATGCATCTTCTTTGTGACTTTCGGCTACAATCTCATCCGTTTTCATAGGCTGAATGATACGAACAATAGCTTCCAAAGTCTCTTTTTCTTTTTCATCAAACAACGATAAATCATATTCATCACAAGTTAAACGTGTACTTTCCATATCGTGAGCAAGTACTATTTCTTTGTTTATGCTATCAATGTTATCATAAATGGTATTATAATGAACCGGAACCGGCCCAAATTGAATAGCCTGATAATTAAGTCCGCTGATTGAAATGCCGAAACGCTTGTAATGATAAAAATCGGCATAAAACATTTCTTTATTCAATTTTGTAGGAAATATGGATTTGGAATTACAGACAAAGTATTTTATCATTTCCATAAGCTTTTGCACATTAGGCTGCTTGAAACCATTATAAACAGAACGCTTAATATCTTTATAAAAAAGACTCTGTTGTGCTGAACACATTACTTTATCGGAAGCACAACTTATTACTTCTGATATTTTTAGATATTCGTCTATCTCAAATTCCTCTTTACTAGCTTCCAGAAGTCCTAAAATCACTTGTTTGCTTTGTATAGCCAGAATCATTTTCCCATTTGATTCTGATGGTATTTGTCCATTTTCATATTGAGCATACTGATTAGCTCCAAATCCTAATATTCTTGTTATTTGGGAGTAATTCAGCTTATAGCGTAATCGGATTTCCTTGATTTCTTCAGGGAAAGGAATACCATGTTTTACTCTATACTGAGAATAGAGATCGTTGAATAAAAGTTCGTCCTGTTCCGTAGTAGTAAACTTTTCCCCGGTGTCTTCGCACATATAATAGCAAACATGTACCGAATATGTTTCTTTTCGGAACTCATGTTCTTCTACAGTACTAAACTCCTTAACCTTTCCACCGGTAAAAGGACTAACCATATCTACATATTTTTCCATATTCATTTGTTGTTTTGAAAACAAAAGAAAGAATTTCTAGTCAACAAAACAAAGATATCCACTTTAAAGTTTATTACAATATACATATTTAACTATAGAGTGATTTTACTTGATAAAAAAGGAGATATTATACCTTGCTTGTCTATTATAAAATAATCGTTCCACAATTTATCGTAATTTCCCCAATCCATCTCCCCCATCCCCCACCAAAACGCACAAAAAGCCCTCACAAAAGGGCTTTCAGCTAGTAGCAGATAAAAAAGTTTAACCTTTCATCTGCTACTAAATCCTGATTATCTGCTACAAAACAGGGCTATCTGCTACTAAATTCTGGCATTCAGCAACATCATAATAAGTATTCCCGTTAATCCTTCGGTTAGGAATATTCAGTTTTCTGAGGATACGGCCGAAATGAATGGCGTTTGTGGCGGTGAGCTTGATGCCGCTTTTCTTCTGCAGCTGAGTAAAAATTTCTACAGCAAGAAGTTTCTGACTCTCCTCACCTGCTGCGGAGGTGCGATAATATTGCTGGAAGAGTTGTTCGGCGGCTGGGGTTTGCTCAAACTCCTGATTCTTCTTCATTAGTATGGCTTCATCGTCGGCATTAAACCAATAGCGCTCTCCACTTTGTATCTCACTGATTGCCTGGGCGTAGAGTTGCTCGTGGTTAATAACTTGCGTGTCGTCTATCTTCCCGGTTAGCAGGATGCAGATGAAACGACGGCCACCGGATTTATCGGTCAGCAGATCGGCATGATTACTTGTGGCTATGAATGATGCATAACGGCGAAGCTCCTGCACGGCGGTCTTGTGCGGTTTGCGGGTGTTCACCACCGGTTTCTGAAGAATGTGCTTCAGAAAGGCCTGGTTACTTGCACTTACCTGGTCGAACTCATCAATGTTGATCAGCGCAAACCTATTTAGGGAGAGCTCGGCATCGCGCTTCTTGCTGAAGTCGATGCTGTCTGTGTAATAGGTGCGCAACTGTGGCGGAAGGATATTGAGGCAAAAGGTGGACTTGCCATATCCTTGCGGACCCACGAGCAACGGTGATGTGCTATTGGCGTATTTTTTGTCTGTTCCTCGCCAATGGGCAGTCATGCAGAGAAACCAGCGGTGAAAAAAGTCGGCCCAATGCGGATTATCACATGGCACGGCATTGGCAAAAGTGCGGATACGATCTTTCCCGTCCCACTTGGGAAGTGCGGAAAGATAGTGTTCAATGGGTGAAAATAGGGGCACGCGGTCTGAGTAAACATATCGTTTCACGTCTCTGTCCCACAGTTGCAGACCTTCAAACTGGGCATTGAGGGCAATGCTGTTCAGCGCCCTGTCGGTGATGGGACGAAAATCGAAAAAGAATGTGTTGCGCTCCCTGTATTCCACTTCGGTGGTTTGTGTGTTATATCGGAACTCGTAGCGGCGCTTCATGAATTCATCGGCTTTCATGGCCATAGTCTGCTCGGGGCGAATGCAAGGCTTTCCGCCAAAATTCTTCCCGATAAGATAAGCATTGTGAATGGTTTGCCTCACTTCTACTTCCTGATCTTTCAGGTCAAGATGAAGTATTGCACCATTCACCACTTCCTCTTCGGGAATGCCCGACTTGAAACTGTTATTAGCCAGTGCCACCAAAAGCGGCTTCACTCCTTCCTCATTGGAAAGACCGGAAGTTTCACTCAGCGCGGCATTTAATGAAGTTTCAAACAGCGTGGAGATGGCTCGGTTTCGCTCATATCCCGGGATGAGTCGCTGCAACGGATTGCTTTCTTCCTGCACCGCCTCCTGATAAGTGGTTTCGGCAGGCATGTCCGTGGGCTGTTTCTGCTGAATGGCATGCGCATGGGGCGCAAAGTATAGTTCGGGATCATAGGAGAAACGGCAACAATGCTCCAATGTTGGTTTATTAAGTGCAATAGAATAAGGTATCTGCGGTTGATAAAGCCTTACCGCCAGACGGTATGCGTGCGCATGAAACAGCTCCGCTTCCCTGTATGTTTGCGGCAAACTGCCATCGGGAAGGGTAAACGGCACAAGTATTTTCACACTCTTCCCCGTGGAGCCAATAAATGCAGCCAGTGTTTGTGGAAATTCCGATGCAAGATGGCGAACGTTTGCAGCCTCATCCATGCCGGAAAGGTTATTAACTTCCAGCAAAACCAGTCCGTTGTACTCCTTCATCACTTGCGTTTCGTTCTCTTTCTTAAATGCAGCGGCAAATAGTAGCTGCGGGAGCTTTTTTGCATAAATATTGCGCTCGGTATCTCCGCACACTTGTAAAGAATGTCGCATAGTTAAAACAGACTGCTCATTAGTATCATTCTGCATACTATCTAATAAAGCAGCAAGCTTTACCATACGTTGTGTTTTCTTCTCTCCGTAGCTTCTAATCTGTGTTATATTCATATCTGTTTCATTTATTTGTGGCATAAAGATAATGCAAAAAGGATACGAAATCCAAATAAAATATGCATTTTATTTTAATTATTTTTTACTATAAAGCACCTATAAGATTAACTAATTTTCCCTAATAAGTTAGTCCAATTTGTAAAGAGATATAAGTGAGCCCTCAGTTGAGAACCCATGGGTTCACAGATGAAGACCCATGGGTTCTCAACTGAGGGCTCATGGGTTCACAGATGAAGGCTCACTTAGCTAAAGCGGAAGAAATGAGTAACTGATTAAATAAGATGCCATAACAATAGCCAGGAAACATGAAGCCCAGATTTTATTATTCTGTGCATTGATTTAACACAACAAAGTGGTGGAAGATATCTATTAAATTTATATTTTTGCAGAAAATTTTTAGAAAATGAAAAAGCTATTATCTTACCCTTTATCATTACTTACTTATTTTTTCTTTTTGTTAATAGTCTGTGTGTTTCACCCCATTCAGTGGGTTTGCCTAAAATGGTTTGGATACGAAGCACATAAAAAAAGTGTAGACTATTTAGGCTTTTGTCTGCTAAAAACAATGTCCTTTACGTTTTCATTTTCTAAGGTTGAAAACATAGACCTCATTCCCAAAGGTAAACCGTTGATTTTTGTGTCGAACCACCAGAGTCTTTTTGATATTATGGGATTCGTTTGGTTTTTCAGAAAGTTTCACCCCAAGTTTGTTAGCAAGATTGAGTTGGGAAAAGGCATTCCAAGTATCTCTTTCAATTTAAATCACGGAGGTTCGGTGTTGATTGACCGAAAGAATCCGAAACAATCATTGCCTGCTATAAAAAAACTGGGCGTATATATTGAGACAAATTGTCGTTCGGCGGTAATTTTCCCGGAAGGTACCCGTTCTAAAAATGGAAAGCCAAAAAGATTTTCTCCTAATGGTGTGAAGATTTTATGTAAATATGCACCAAGTGCCTATGTGGTACCTGTTACAATTAACAACTCCTGGAAAATGTTTCAATATGGTTCTTTCCCGCTGGGAATTGGCAACAGCTTATCATTTACGGTTCATACTCCTATAAAAGTGAGCGAATACGACTTTGAAACACTGCTAGAGAAAACGGAACAGGCTGTTGTTTCCAAAATCATAGTATAATTGGAATTCCTGGTTAGTAGCAGATAGCAAATGTTAGTAGCAGATAAATTGTATAGAAAGTTTATCTGCTACTAACTTATAAAACTAGTTATCAAAAGATTAGTATCATTTTAGTAGCAGGTAGCAGATAAACTCAAGAAAAAAAATTATTTATTCGTATTTAATAACTTCACTGGGGCAACCTTCTGCTGCATTAATTATATCTTCTTCATACTGATTAAAATCAACACCTGGTTTTACAACCATTTTATCGGGCACCTCAAATACTTCGGGACACGTTGCTTCACACAGTCCACAAGAGATACACTCATTTTCGCTCTCATCAAGCCATACTTTTTTTATTGGCATACTATATAATTTTTTAGGGGTTAAAACAATCATTTTGATAACAAACAAATATATAATATGTTCAGCATAAAAACAAACCAGGCACTCTATATGTTATATTTTTAGTTCACCTATTCTACCAATCTATTAAAAACTAAAAACTATGAAAGGAGTTATTTGGGGGTTAGCTATTGGATGTACATTAGGGTATATTATCCGTAAATTGCAGGATGACGGTAAGTTTGAATGCGTTGGCGAATATGCTGATAAATGTTTCACTAAATCAAAGAGTGAGCTTAAAGATGTTGTAGATGCTGCAAAATGCAAAGCTGAAGAGTTGAAAGAACAACTAAAGAATGTAGTAACAAAACAAGAATGAAATGTTACAATGTAGCAAAGCTGATTTACAATGTATCAGTAAGGTCTCATACCACTTAATCAGGCAATCTGCATAAATTACAGATTGCCTTTTCGCTACTTCAGAATAATCTATCTAATAAACATACAATATGGAAAACAAAAAACATTACTTTAGCAACGGTGAAATAACTGTTGTTTGGGAACCACAGAAGTGCGAACATTCAGGTAATTGTGTTAATAACAGCCCGGATGTGTTCCAGCCTTGTGAGAAACCTTGGATAAAATTAGAAAACGCTTCAACTGAGAAGATTATAGAAACAGTAAAGAAATGTCCATCCGGTGCTTTGGAATTTTATTGGAATGAAGGAGAAGAATAGTGCAAATTTACAGTAGCATAATTAAAAAATAATTATATTTGCAGGTAAATATAAAAATACATTATCATGGAAAGAATATGTCAAAGCTGCGGGATGCCTATGCCATCCGAAGAGTTACTTGGTACAAATGCCGACGGTAGCCACAACAATGATTACTGCACATACTGCTTCCAGAAGGGAGAATTCACTCAGGATTACACAATGGATGAAATGATTCTTCATTGTGTGGAGTTTCTTGACGAGTTTAACAAAGGTCTTGAAAAGCCCATTACCCGGGAACAAGCTATTGTTATGATGAAAGAAGCATTTTCTGAGTTTAAGAGGTGGAAGAAATAAAATGCCCACTTACACAAAAAAGACTGCCCTGAATAAGACAAAACTAAACTAAAAATAATATGAAAAAATACATTATCAGTGCATTTATTCTATTTCTATTTACAACAGTTACCTATGCTCAGCATCTCACTGTTTATACCGATTTGGTGGGTAATTATTTTGTTAGAATAAGACTTCATGACACATCTATCACGTTTGACCAAATGGGGAATATCAAGAAGATTAGCCAGTACCGTGACTCGGAATGTGAAAACGGTGATTTAAGATTTGAGCCCTCACGTGATTTGTCAAAAGGCGGACGTCTGAAAAGAATTGACGGATATAAAATTGAATATGACTTTTTTACCAACAACATATCCAGAATTGGAGATCTTGTGATAGGTTACGATTTTGGATCAAAGAAAATCTCTAAAATAGGAGACAAGGAATTTAAATACAATTTTGCTTCTGAACGAATAGAAAAAATAGGTAATGTAGAAATTAAATATGATTTCTTTGCCGAGAAGATGTCTCAGATTGGTGATGTGAAACTAAAATATGATTCTTTTTCAAAGCAGTTAATCTACATTGGGAACAATGATTTTGAATATGAATTTGATGAGAAAGATGTACATAACAGAAGAGAGAAGGATGAAGATAGAGGATATGAAAGAGATTTGATCAGATTCTCTTATGATGATATTGACTTTTTCCTTAAAATTTGATGGAAAACCAAAATTATTAACTGATCAGCAAAATATCCTTAACTTATAATAATCAGCACATTTATCTATTCTCAAGCAAACTTAGTATCCATTTGTATTGTTCTAAATTTAAGCGGTGTGGAACTAATTTAACTAAAAATGAGAAAGAGCGGTGTGCTTATTCTTGTAATTATTACAGGGCTTTTGTTCGTTCTGTTTTTCAAAGGATGCAGCAACTACAATGCTGTTTCTTATAAAATGAAAAATTCGCTGAAAGATTCTGTGAAATTTTTCAGTACAGATTCTATTCGATTCATTGGCGTTGGTTCAAGAAACAATATACCTATCGTGAAATTGTATCTTGGATTTTACGGAAGAAAATATTTCATCATTGATACCGGAGCTACCTTTTCAATTATTGATTCCACATGGATTTATAATCATGAAGATATAATTGAATACATCCGAAAAATTGATTTTATCCGATTACAGTCTTTTTCAGAAAAAACAAGCGCCAGTGCTTCATATACAATCAAGCTTCCCATAAATGGAGTAGCACACGAATTCATGATGCTGGACATTAAGTCATTAAGAGAAAAAATAAATCTTACAGGTTATGATATCATTGGAATTATTGGATCGGATTTTCTATCTAAGAATAAATATATAATTGATTATAACAAACAATATATTTATAAGCCATCTATTAAATCACAAAATAAATTACCATTAAAAGAATAAATAGAGAAACAAGAAGAGTGAATATAATAAAGAATCCTATTATATTTATCGCATCTTTTTATTGTTAATCACCTTATCCATAAACAATTAAAATTCTAATTCTTTAAAAAACATACAACTATTATGAAGAAAAAACATTTTTGGTGCATCCTGCTATGTATGGCTGGTGCATTAACAACGTCAAATTATGTAAAAGCACAAGTATGTACAGTACGCCTTACAGTTGAACTTCCTGGAAAGGGTATTCAGGAAGACTCTACCGTATTTATAGCCGGAACGTTCAATAATTGGAACCCATCTGACAGCAGTTGTTGCATGAAGCGCATTGATAGCAAACATTACACCATAGAGGTTCCCTGCTTTATGAATAAAGAGTATTCCTACAAGTACACACTTGGCAGTTGGAAAAGCGTGGAAAAGAAAGCAGATGGTAAAGATATTAAGAACCGCACATTCACAGCCAGCAAGAAGCTGAAGATAAAGGATCAGATTGCTGTATGGAACAAGCCTGCACCTCCTGCACCTAAAGACACAACAAATCTATTGAGTCCCAAACAAATGATGCAGATCATGGCATTAAAGGATTCTGTAACCAAGAGTTTACCAACGGTTCTTCCGCGTCTTTTTGAGGTTCTTCAGAAAATAAATATAAACTTCCTGGCCGATCAGCCGGATGATTCACTTGGCAAACAATACAATAAGGAGGCAGGTGAAGTAGTATTACAGGTACTCAATTCGCTGAGCGATATTATGAAACAAATGGTATCCATTCTGACGCCCGAGCAGAAACAAAAAATACGCGAAGCGATGAAAGATCCGAATGCACCTAAAGATCTGGTAAATCTCATTGGCAAATTAATGCCGGATTCGAAATAGAGTCTCACTTTTCACAATAAAATAAAGAGCGAAGAAACTTATAATTAGTGTAAGGGATTTCGTTCTTTATTTATTTGCATTGATACTGATTCATAACTCTTATATTAAAATTAGATAATAGAAACAAAAAAAAGCATATATTTGCAGATTCAATCAAAATAGCAACAAGAATCTGTAATTTAGTTTATTTAGTTCCGTGCTAAATAATTCTCACCAGACCCACATAATATTAAGAGATGTCAATACATGAACCAAATGCACTTCTGTTTAATCAGGTTTTCGCTGATTACCAACACAGGTTTATCCTATTTGCAAAGACTTATTTGCACGATAAATCACTGGCAGAAGATATTGTTATGGACAGTTTTATGTATTATTGGGAAAACAGAGCCTCATTAGCTTCGGATTCGAACATTCCAGCCTATGTTCTGACTATTATTAAACATAAATGTCTCAATCATTTAAGGTCAAAAATTGTGCGTGAGAAAGTTGAAGAAGAACTATTTAGTCATAACTCCAGGGTTCTACAAACACATATAGAGACATTAGAGGCTTGTAACCCTCAGGAGCTTTTTTCGAAAGAAGTACACCTGTTGATAAATCAGGCGCTAGCCACATTACCCAATCGTACTAAAGATATATTCTTACGTAGTCGTTTCCAAAATCAAACTTACAAGGAAATAGCAACAGATTTAAATATAACAGTTAAAAGTGTAGAGTTTGAAATATCTAAGGCTATGAAAATATTACGTATTGCTCTTAAAGATTATTTTCCACTTATGCTACTGTTATTGCATTGTAAATGGCCTAACTAGTCTTTTTTTTAAACTACTATATTTTTTTTATAAAAAAACACTTTTTTTTCAGGGATAAAGTTTGTTCAGGTGCTATTATAGTATATGGACAAAGAAACATTATATAATTTTTTTAATGGCGATGCAACATTGGAACAAGAAGTGCAAGTACTCGCCTGGTTGGACGAAAAGCCTGAACATCATAATGAACTTCTAAAAGAACGGAAATTATTTGATGCGACACTTTTACTAGCTAAAGAGAATAGTCTGCAAAACAGAAAACAGGTTCTTATACCTAGTTGGGTAAAAGAGGTTATTAAAGTAGCAGCAGTGATACTGATAACAGTAGGTCTGGGATTTTATTTTGTTACAGGAGAACGTAATAAACTACTCGCTTTAACTAATACTATAAAGGTTCCTGCAGGCCAGAGAGTTAACATTACTTTACCTGATGGAACTAAAGTGTGCATGAATTCTCATTCCGAACTACAATACCCCACTTTTTTTGCTGGAAAAAACAGAAAGGTAAAGTTAAAAGGTGAAGCATTCTTTGATGTTACACACAATGCCGACATGCCATTCATCGTAGAAACTAATAAATATAATGTAGAGGTTCTTGGAACAACATTTGATGTTGAAGCCTATACTGATAAAAAGGAATTTTCCACCTCACTGCTTAGAGGTAAAGTAAAAGTGACTAATAATAAGTTTCCTGAAAAAGAAATAATACTTTATCCTAATGAACAGGTATATACCGTAAACAACAAACTGGCTGTAAGACAAATTCCCGATATAGAAGCTTTTAACTGGCGGGATGGAATATTGAGCTTTAATGGTGACTCATTCATTAAATTAATGGGCAAATTAGAAAAATGTTATGACCTGAAAATTGTAATCAGATGCCCTGCTCCCCAAAAGGAATTTATTGGTAAGATACGAATATCCGATGGAATTGATCATGCGCTTAAAGTACTACAAAAAAACACACCATTTACTTACAAATGGGATGATAATAGGAGAGTAATATATATAAAATAAAATGGAATAGCCTATGAAAAAAAAATAACTAATTATTAATCATTAAATGGAAATCTGCAAAAAACTTACACTTGCAGATAAAAATGGATCAATAGGTCTTTATGACTAAATATAAGATCTGAAAAACACTGTTAATCCTTAAAGTATTAAAATATGAATAAAAACTTTTTTCGGTTGAAGAAACATCTCTTTTTCCTATGTGCAGTAATATTCTGTTTGTATGCAGAAAATATAAACGCACAAAATGTTCCGGTCACTTTGAACTTACAAGGTGTCAAATTGGGACAGGCATTAAATGCAATAGAAAAACAGACAAACTATCTATTCGTTTATGACAAGAATATAGATGTTGAACGTATCGTTACTGTAAACGTGAAGGACACTTCATTAAAAAACGTACTTAATCAGCTCTTTAGTAAAACAAATATTTCCTTTGTGACTGAAGGAGAGACAATTGTGCTTTCTGTAAGACAGAATACAGAGCAAAAAAAAGGTAATAGGGGAATTACCGGAACTGTAAAAGATAGTGAAGGAGAACCTGTTATAGGTGCCTCCATTATTGTCAAAGGAAAGCCCGGTATTGGAACAATTACCGACTATAACGGTAACTATTCACTCATGCTTCCTGCTGATGCCAAACAGCTTCAAGTGTCATACATTGGTATGAAGACACAATTTGTATCTGTAGGAAGTCACCCAAATTATAATGTTACGTTGGAATCATCTTTTGTTAATATCAACGAAATAGTTGTAACTGCTTTAGGTATTAAAAAAGAGGCCAAATCATTATCATACAATGTACAACAATTATCAGGAAGCGATATAAATAAAGTTTCTGATGCAAACTTTGTAAACAATTTAAATGGTAAGGTTGCCGGCGTTACAATCAATAGTTCATCAACAGGTGCCGGTGGTTCATCGCGTGTAATAATGCGTGGTGTTAAATCAATTTCTGGAAACAATAACGCACTGTACGTTATAGACGGTATTCCAATGCCTAACCTGTCAAGTGAACAACCGGAAGGGGTATTTGCAGGTGCCGGTCAAACAGGTGATGGTGTTTCAAATATCAACCCTGATGATATTGAAAGTGTTTCTGTACTTAGTGGACCTTCTGCCGCTGCGCTTTATGGAAGTTCTGCATCAAATGGTGTAGTTCTAATCACGACTAAAAAAGGACAGAAAGATAGATTATCAATCAATCTCGTTAATAGTACAACTTTTTCAAAACCGCTAATTTTACCTAAGTTTCAAAACACATATGGACCATCTGAATCAGGAAGTTACTATAGTTGGGGAGACAAACTCACTGCACCTTCTAAATATGATCCCGCTGATTTCTTTCAAACTGGGGTAAACACAACAAATTCAGTAAGCTTGTCTACTGGTTCAGAACGAAACCAGACTTACCTTTCATTAGGAACAGTAAATTCTCAGGGTATAATTCACAATAACGATTATGATCGATACAATTTTTCGGTACGCAACACATCGATTTTTTTCAATAATAAGATGACCATGGACCTCGGTTTTATGGCTAGTAGCGTAAAGGAACAAAATATGATTTCTCAGGGTCAGTACTTTAATCCATTAATCCCTGTATACTTATTTCCTGCCGGAGATGATTTTTCAAAAACCCAGATATATGAGAGATATGATGCTTCACGCAATTTCCAGACTCAATTCTGGCCTTATGGAGACCAGGGGCTATCTATGCAAAATCCTTATTGGATAACTGAAAGAGATAAGTTCATTAACCATAAAGATCGTTATATGACTAATGCATCTCTTAAATATGAATTTGCTAAGTGGATAAATCTATCTGGACGCATCAAAATGGATAAAAGTAATGACAGGTATGAAAAAAAATATAATGCTTCAACAAATACGTTATTTGCATCTGAAAACGGTTATTATTCTCTGAATGAAACTGAAACCCGCCAAATTTATGGTGAAGCATTATTGAATATCAACAAATATTTCAATGATCAGATGTTCGGGCTGACAGCTAATATCGGTTCAAGCTTTGAAGATGTTCTTTATAATCAGGACATGTACGGAGGAAAACTTCATGGTGTTGCAAATCTGTTCACTTATGGAAACGTTAATACATCAACTTCTGAATCATCTCAAACTGGATATCATAAGAAAAAACAATCAGTTTTTGCAAGTGCACAGTTTGGCTATAAGAGTCTGGTTTATCTTGATGCAACAGCTCGTAATGACTGGGCTTCAACACTGATAAACTCGAGTGCTAAATCTTTCTTCTATCCAACAGTGGGGCTTTCAGGTATTATCACTGATATATTTAAATGCAGTACAGATGTGATGCCTTATATGAAACTACGTGTATCATATTCGGAAGTTGGTAATGAACCAAATTTGTTCCTTACTATTCCTACTTATTCTTTAGCAAGCGGCTATCCGAAAACACAGACAAGAATGCCAAACACGAATCTTAAACCTGAACGCACAAAATCATGGGAAGCCGGTGCAAACTTTGTTTTCTTTAAGAATAGGCTAAAACTAGATGCGACCCTATATAAATCAAGCACATACAATCAATTCTTTGAACCGACATTATCATCATCTTCCGGTTACACAAGCGTAATTGTTAATGCAGGGCGCATAGATAATAAAGGTATCGAGATTTCTGCCAGATACAATGACACTTTTGGTAAACTAAACTGGAGCTCATATCTTACTTACTCTTTGAACCGAAACAAAATTATTGAATTATTGCCAGGATGGACTAATCCTATAACAGGTGAGGTTATTTCATTATCGGAATTAGACATGGGAGGAACTGGTAGTTACAAGATGATGCTTAAGGAAGGCGGATCAATGGGCGATATTTATGTAAATACACTTAAAACAGATGAACATGGTGCTATATATGTTCACCCATCAGATCACGTAGTGGTTGCAGATGCCAACAAGTTTGTTTATGCTGGTAACAGTAACCCAAAATACAATTTAGGCTGGGGTAATAACTTCAGTTGGAAAGGTGTATCTCTTGGATTTTTATTCACAGCACGTATTGGTGGAATTGTAGTTTCAAATACACAAGCAATAATGGATGCATTTGGTGCATCAAAGGCCTCGGCTGATGCTCGTGATGCAGGTGGAGCTTTGGTTAACGGAAAACGAATCCCTGCTAAGGAATACTATCAGACTATTGGTGGTGGTTCTTCAGGAGGTATTGGTTCTATGTATTGCTATAGCGCTACAAATGTAAGGTTGAGTGAACTCACCTTGGGATATGATGTACCTGTTAATAATTGGTGCAAATGGATTAAGGGACTTAATGTTTCTTTCGTTGGCCGTAATTTATTCTTGCTATATAATAAGGCTCCTTATGATCCTGAATTAACCGCAAATACTGGGACTTACTATCAAGGTGTGGATTACTTTATGCTACCAAGCCTCCGCAATATGGGTTTCTCTGTTAAAATTCAATTCTAATAATCTTAATTGATAATAATTATGATTGTAAATAAAATGTTTTCATTGAATAAGTTACCTCTATTATGTGCGTCACTTATTGTTTTAAATACGGCTTGTACCGACTCATTTGAGAAATGCAATACAAATCAACACGAGGCTACAGAAGAGATGATGTCTCACGACAACCTTAAAACCGGCGCCTTCTTTTCTCAATTACAAAGGAACGTTGTTCTGTTTAAGGATGGGACAAATGATGATGGCAGTTATCAGGTTTCTCAAGGTCTTAGCAGTGATCTTTATTCTGGATACATAGCACCTACAGGTACGTGGTATAGCGGAGTACACAACGGGTCTTACTATTTTATAACTAACTGGATTGAAAAGACCTTTACTTCTGGCTTTTCTGGTGCAATGCCCGCTTGGCAGTCAATAGTTGAAATTGCTAATAAACAAGGTCTGCCTGAGGTTTCAGCTCTTGCAACTGTTGTTAAGGTTGAAGCGATGCATCGTGTAGCTGATGCTTACGGACCTATTCCATATTGCAATTATGGTAGTGGATCTTTGCAGAATAGCTATGATGGTCTGGACGATGTTTACAAAAAGTTTTTTAATGAATTAGATAGTGCTATTGATATATTGACCAGTTTTGTAAAGGGAAATCCATCTGCAACTATTCTTAGTAAATACGATCTGATCTACAGTGGTAATGCAACAAAATGGGTTAAATTTGCCAATACACTTCGTCTTCGACTAGCCATGCGTATTGTATATGCAAACCCTGAATTAGCCAAAGTTGAAGCTGAAAAATCCATAGCTAATTCTATAGGAGTTATTACTGAGGCGGATGACAAAGCAGCATTACAGCATTCTACCAATCTGGTATATCATCATCCTCTGCACGAGATTGCATACAACTTTAATGCAGGTGAAGCACGGATGAGTGCTTCTATGGATACATATATGAATGGATATAACGATCCTCGTCTTCCAGCTTATTTTAAAGTGGCTGTTGCAGGTGGATATCACGGAGTCCGTCTCGGCATTTCTACCTCAGTATGGGCAAAATATGTAGGTGATAAAATCTCAAATCTCAACGTGGATGAAAGCACTACTAAGATTGTTTGGATAACTGCTGCAGAATCATATTTCTTACGTGCCGAAGGTGCTCTTCGTGGCTGGACTATGGGAGGTAGTGCTAAAGATTTATATGAGAAGGGAATTTCTGTCTCATTTGAAGAAAATGGCGTTAAAAATGCAAGTACGTATATTGCTGATGCTACAAGTGTTCCTATCGCATTTACTGATAATGCTGAAGGTTCAAATCTTAATGCTACGGCGCCAAGTGACATCACAATAGCATGGGATGTTAATGCATCATTTGAAAAAAACCTTGAACGAATTATTACTCAGAAATGGATTGCAATATATCCTGATGGACCTGAGGGATGGGCTGAATTCCGTCGTACTGGTTATCCTAAATTATTACCTGTTGTTACTAATAATAGCAATGGTACTATCAACTCTACTATTCAGGTTCGCCGAATTCCTTATCCACAGTCAGAATATAATAACAACAGTACAGGAGTACAGGTTGGAATTACAAAACTAGGTGGTCAGGACAATGGTGGTACTAAACTTTGGTGGGATAAGAAATAATTCAATATTAATCTAAAAATTTGAATACAATGAAAATAAAACTATTAAGTTTACTAATCTTCATTTCATCTGCATTTATTATTACCAGTTGTGATACAGATACAGAAGCTTTGGAAATTCAGAAACTAAAAACATACGATAAACAGTATTATGAGAATCTTAGAGCATATAAGAAAACTGATCATTGTTTGTCTTTCGGATGGTATGCAGCTTATGCTCCACTTGAAGGTGTAAAAGGATATAAGGATCCTGCATCATGGGGAGAAAGGATTGCTGGTCTACCGGACAGTCTCGATATTTGTTCTTTATGGATGGGTATTCCTAGCAATGATTCAACAAGTACCAGCTATGCTCCCGTAGCTTATGCAGATATGATTTTTGTTCAAAAAACAAAAGGAACTCGTTTTGTTGCTCCTTCAATTGTAAGAATGAATAAAACAATAACGTTGAAAGATGGTACGAAATACGATTTAACTCAACATCATGATGACGAAGGTATTAATATTTATGGACAATATTTAGTTGATCAGGTCATAGCATCTGATATTGATGGAGTTGACCTTGATTATGAACCGGAAGGAGATTGGATGCAAGGTGATAATTTCACAAAATTAGTAACATACATTGGCCAATTCTTTGGCCCTAAAGGTAAATATCCGGAAAAACTACTTTGCGTAGATTTCTACGGTCAATATCCACCTCAAGAAACAAATCCTTTTGTCAATTATTACATTCGTCAATCATATGGTTCTGGTTCAGCTTCTACATTGCAAGGGCAATATAATAGCATCAGTTGGGCTTCTCCCTCAAAATTTATAGTTACAGAAACTTTTGGTGATTATTATGAGAATGGAGGCGTTGCATTTACTGAGGTTGATGGTAATACACTAACCACAAATGGTAGTCAGATGTATTCTTTAGAAGGTATGTCAAGATGGAATCCTACACAAGGTAAAAAAGGTGGCTTTGGAGCTTTTTATTTTGATCGTGATTATTTTTCCAAAACAGGTATTCCTTACTATAATATGAGACGTTGCATTCAAATTGCTAATCCGGCGATTCATTAATGAAAGTTTATTATTCAAAATGATTAAAAACGAATTTTAACATGAAAATAAAAATATATTTAAAGCCAATTCTGATGACAGCAGCTTGTATCCTATTACTTGCAGCCTGCAGTGCAGAAGGAGATAAATTTGATTATAATAAAAAGGTAATCCTCGTAACTGGTACCGATACTGATCCTTTAATAAAATTTGTGGTGGAGGATACTCCTGCTTCATATACCGTGACTGCATCTGCTACAGATAAGGTTACCGAAGATGTAACCGTTACTTTTGCTCAGGATAATTCTTTAGTAGAGGCTTACAATGCAGCACATAAAACCAGTTACTATCCTATTCCGGAATCGGCTGTTAAGATGGAAGGAACAGAAGGAGTAATAAAAGCTGGTCGCGCATCCTCAACAGGTGTTACTCTTCGTGTTGTATCAACTGAAAACTTTAAAGATGGGCGTACTTATGTTATTCCTGTCACGATTAAAAGCGTTAAAGGTGGAGACTTAGAAGTTTTACCAGCATCAAAAACAATCTTCTTACGTGTGTCTAGAGTCATTAAATTCAACTCATTAGATATGAGCAATACAAATCTATACAGTAGCTATATTGTACCTGATGAAAAAACTATTGATCTCCCGAACTACACTTATGAAATAAAATGTTTTGTTAATGCTTGGGGGGGATCGCCAATTAGTCGTTTATGTAATTTTGGCCCAAAAGACGAGTCTGTAACTAATCTTCTTCGTTTTGGGGAAAATGGCCAAGCTGTTAATTCATTACAATGGGTATCCCCAGGTGGTGGCTTAATTTCGTCAACTCGATTTAATCTGGGACAGTGGTATACAATTTCCCTGACTTTTGATGGCAGTACTTATGTTATGTATGTAAACGGTATTAAAGATGCTCAGCTTTCCGGAAGTAAAGGAACCAAGTTCCAACGCCTGGAATTAGGTATGTCTTGGACTGGATATGGTTCTTCTCAACGCTTCGTTGGTCGTATTGCTGAAGTTCGTTTATGGAATCGAGCTCTTACAACAAGTGAGCTACAATTAGGACTTTGTGGCGTTGACCCCAAAAGTGAAGGACTTGTAAGTTATTGGAAAATAAATGAAGGTACCGGATACATATTCAAGGATGCAACAGGTAATGGCTATGACATGGACTGGTCAAATACATGGAGAGAGGTTAATGAAGGGCAAGGACTTGTTAAACAGGATAAAAGTAGTGCCGTTGGTTGGCTGATGGATGACAAAAATAAGTGTAATCAATAGTCTATAATATTAACTATAAAAATATCAAACATGAATATATCGTTAAATTTTAGATGCATAATAGCTTGTCTTGCTACATTTGTAGCCTTGTCACTCCAGTCTTGTAGCGACAAAGAGACTTACGATGTTATGGGTAATCCAATAAATAAAGTTTATATCAATACGCGAGACTGGGGTCCAATAAATACTCCAAAGAATTCTTTCTCTTTTAGCATTGTTCACACTCCTATTGGTGATTTTGGAGATATTCTTGCAAAATTCCCTATTCGTTCAACAAGAGAAGTAAGCAAGTCTATTACTGTAAAGGCGGAATTAGACAATTCACTTGTGGAGGTATATAATAAAACTTACGGAACAAAATATGTAGCACTTCCCGATGGTGTGCTTGATTTGAGTAAGGCAACGTCTACTATAGAAAGAGGCCAGTCTCTGTCCAGCGATTCTATTACTGTTTCCGCAGATCCATCAAAGCGAGCATTATTAACTGAAAAATTTTATTTGGCTCCTATTAAATTGAGTTCAGTGTCTGAATCTGATTGCGAAATAAGTTCGGAATACAATACGGCATATGTTCTAATAACGACATCTACAAGTCTTATTAAAACAAACGTTGGATCTAGTGAAATGCTTGGTTCTTTAGTTACGAATTGCTCAACTTGGACAGTAACTTCAGATATTACTCCTTCGGCAGGAACTTATAGCAATATCTTCGATGGGTCAAAAACTACAAACTGGAGATTTCCCAGTACTCCTGTTATATTAGTTATTGATATGAAGGAGAGTAAAAAAGTAAGCGGTTTGCGTTTATTTGCGCAATATGCACAATATGGTTATATTTTCAATCAAGTAAATATTTCACTCAGCAAAGACAATGTTACTTATAATGAGATTGGCACAAGTAAAGATAACGATATGACAAATGAGTCTGGCTATCAATATATTAGTTTCTATGGTAGTGTTGAGGCTCAGTATATTAAACTGACATTAAATTGGAAATACAATTATTACCCATGGATTTGTGAACTAGGTATTTACGCTAATTAAGCTTATTGTCGATAACATAATTATGAATATTTTCATTGGTATTAATCATAATTAAATTCTGCGAGAGGCGGTTTAACAAATGACAACCGCCTCTCTCTAAAAATTATATTTGTTATAATATGAAGATTCGAATTATCTTATTTCTAATTACAGTCATTTTTGGTTGTCAGCTTTATTCACAATCAACTGCTACGACTATTTCTTTTAAAGAGAAAGTATATGACTTTGGCAAAATATTAGAAAGCAAAGGGAAAGTATCACATACTTTTACTTTTTTGAATAAAAGCAAAGTTCCCGTTAATATAGAAAGTATTTCAAGCGGCTGTGGATGCGCTACTTACAGTTATAATAAAGAGCCTATAAGATCAGGACATAAAGGAAAAATTACTATTACTTTTGATCCCCTCTATCATCCTGGTTTCTTTTCAAAAGAAATAACTATTTTTAGTAATAATCACAATAAGATTAATCGGATATGGGTCAAAGGATATGTTGTTGCATTTATTCATCCTATTGATGAAGACTATCCTTATACTCTCGGAAATGGATTGCATACCAGCCTTAAAGTTCTAGCCTTTGGCGAAATGACTAACGGAATGAATAAGCAGATAAAATTACGTTATGCCAACAATACAGATAAGCCTATGACACTAAAATTCGTTATTGAAGGAAGTGACAAGAATATAAAGTTTACTGATCCAGGTGTACTTTCCCCTATGAAAAGAGGAGAAATGACGATAAGCTACACTATGGGAAAAACAAATCAAAAAGAAAAGATGATTAAGATTTATCCAGTTGTAAACGGAAAAAAACTTTCACAATGTATTCAGACTAAAATTACATGTATTTAATCATACTTTTAACCCGTAGTGCATTTGGATAAAAAGAAAAGAAGTTGCTCATTATCAAATAAATGACTATATTTAATTGTCTACCAAACGATTAAATATATGAGCAACTTCAATGCAAATTACGGAAAAATATTAGAGATATTGCAACAAATAGAGTCTAAAATGAATTTTCTTAATCAGATTCGTAAACCCAGGTTATCAGATATCGAATTGATTGCTATTGATTTAACCTCAGAATATATGGGTATTGACTCTGAATATCAACTATTCAGGATTCTCCCTGATAAATTGAGTTTAAGGATTGAACGAAGCGTTTATAATAGAAGAAGACGTAAATTATTTTATTTCAAAGAACAGTTGCGTAAACGAATAGTTTTTCAGATTAGTTCGAGCAGGGATTATTTCATAGTAGATAGTATGCCTTTAGAAGTTTGTAAATTAAGTCGCAGTAGACGAGGTGGCATTTGTAGGGAAACTTTTGAAACCTCACCTGATAAAGGTTATTGTGCAACACAACGGATGTATTACTATGGTTATAAACTGCATGCAATATGTACTATTGATGGGGTTTTCTCGGATTTCGACTTAACAAAAGCATCCGTACATGATATTCATTATCTCGAAGATGTTAAGCAGAATCATTATGACTGTACTATTCTGGGAGATAAAGGATATTTGAGTGTTAATTATCAGTTGGATCTATTTGAAGAAAACAACATTAAACTAGAAGTTCCCATGAGAAATAATCAGCATGGGTATGCTAAGCAATATATTGTTTTTAGAAAAGCCAGAAAAAGAATTGAAACGTTATTCTCTCAGTTATGTGATCAGTTTATGATTCGTCGGAATTACGCTAAGTCTTTCAATGGATTTAAAACTAGAATTCATTCGAAAATTATGGCTCTAACTCTTATTCAGCTAATTAATAAATTAAATAATAGAAATATTAATAACATCAAAACATATATTGCCTAAATGCACTACGGGTATACTTTTAATAAAACTTATCGTATTAATAATTTAAAGTTATGATAAAAATTTAGATTCGGATATCACTAATATTCATACATACCCTAAGTGAAATCTAGAATGTTTGAGATAAAGTTATTTTCTATTTATAACCAATTAGGTAGAATTTATAATTGTGTAGATAATCTGTATTTCTTTACGCTACAAGTTCTACTCTATTGCTGTCAACATCCAGTGCCACGCTCTCAAAACAGCCATTTCCTATAACAAGAGGTTCACCAACTATCTGGTAACTATCTTCCCGCAATCGCTCAGTCAATTCTATAAGCTCCGCTTTGCTGCCTACAGAAAAAGCCAAATGGCAATATCCCAGATATTCGCCTTTGCTCTGATGTATTACATCTTTACGTCTCATAAGTTCCAAAGAAGCACCATCGTCAAAATGGATAAAATAAGATTCAAATGCTTATTTTGTGAATAAACAGTAAATAAAGTATTGTAAACAATAGTCCCACTAAATTACAAAAAAATATTTATTCCATCTTTCTGATACGAACATCAATGGAACTGCCTTTCAATTCTGTCTTTATCTTATTCACATCTGTATTACCAAAATGATAGGGATAAAGAACTTTTGGCATAAACATTTTTGCAGCATGAACAGCCTGAGGAACAGTCATTGTATATGGCTGGTTAACCGGAAGAAACGCAACATCAATGTTTTTAAGTTCCTTCATTTCCAGGATATCCTCGGTATCTCCTGCAATATAGATACGCAATCCGTCTATTGTAAGCAGATAACCATTATCACGGTGGCGGGGATGAAACATTTCTCTGCCTGGAGTCGTGTTATAGGCAGGAACAGCCTCAACTGTTATATGACCAAGAATCTTAATCTTATCTCCGTTTTTCATAACCGTGCCCTTGCCTAGTTTCTTTTGAGCAGACTCATTGATTACAATTGAGGTTCCTTTCTTTGTCAGAATACTAATTGCTTTCTGATCCAGATGATCACCGTGTTCATGAGTGATGAGGATAGCATCTGCTTTGGGGAAAACAGAATAATCAGCATATTCCGATACCGGATCTATCTGAATAGATTGTTTGTTGTAAGTCAGCATCAAGCTTCCATGCTTAATGAAAGTGATAATAACTTCTTTGTTACTTTTAGTCTTAAATGTATCGGTATCAAATGAACCGGCTGATGCAAAACCCGTTGAGAGCATAGCAAACATAAGCATTAAATATTTAAGTTTCATATCACTAAGTTTTTAAATTAACAAATAACTATTTTATTTTATAAAATCCTCTCAATACAAATTGAATCAGTTTATCGGGTAGCAAGCCTTTACAGCGGGCAAACAAGATCTGCTCCATTGGACCTACAAGCGTACGGAAGGAAGGATTCTTCTTCTCTACGATCTTACAGATTGCGGCCCCCAGCATTATGGGATTACTCCCCTGATTTTCAGCTTTCTCGATAAGGGCCAGTGTCTCAGCAAAACTTGTACCGTAATCTTTATCGTTTAATGTGGAAGACGAGATATTGCGATTGGCAGTGAATCCGGTATTAAAGTCTCCCGGCTCAACCAAGCACACTTTGATATTAAATGGATGCAGCTCTAATGCCAATGCTTCACTGTATCCTTCAATGGCAAACTTAGAGGCAGAGTAAAAACCCTGATATGGAACAGCCATCACACCGGCTATAGAACTAAGGTTGATAATTTTTCCATGTCTGGCTTTGCGCATATAAGGGAGCACCGCTTTGCACATGTTTACCACTCCAAAGAAGTTTGTATTCATTTGCAGAGCAACTTCCTCTTCGGTTGCCAGTTCCAATGCTCCGCCGATGCCCATGCCTGCATTATTGATAAGTACATCTATCTTTCCTTGTTCCGAATAAATGCGACTAAGTGCCTGCTGAATAGAAGCAGGATCAGTGACATCCATAGCCAGCATAGTTACTTTATCTTGGTTATCGGTCTGTTTTCTACTGGTTCCGTAAACAATATGTCCACGTTCGGACAACATTTGCGCACTGACTTTTCCGAAGCCCGAAGAGGCTCCTGTAATGAGTATAACTTTTGGCTGAGATTGCATAATTATGAAACTATTAGTTTATTGCATACAAATATAAATATATTAATTCATTAACCCGTAGTGCATTTGGATAAAAAGAAAAGAAGTTGCTCATTATCAAATAAATGACTATATTTAATTGTCTACCAAACGATTAAATATATGAGCAACTTCAATGCAAATTACGGAAAAATATTAGAGATATTGCAACAAATAGAGTCTAAAATGAATTTTCTTAATCAGATTCGTAAACCCAGGTTATCAGATATCGAATTGATTGCTATTGATTTAACCTCAGAATATATGGGTATTGACTCTGAATATCAACTATTCAGGATTCTCCCTGATAAATTGAGTTTAAGGATTGAACGAAGCGTTTATAATAGAAGAAGACGTAAATTATTTTATTTCAAAGAACAGTTGCGTAAACGAATAGTTTTTCAGATTAGTTCGAGCAGGGATTATTTCATAGTAGATAGTATGCCTTTAGAAGTTTGTAAATTAAGTCGCAGTAGACGAGGTGGCATTTGTAGGGAAACTTTTGAAACCTCACCTGATAAAGGTTATTGTGCAACACAACGGATGTATTACTATGGTTATAAACTGCATGCAATATGTACTATTGATGGGGTTTTCTCGGATTTCGACTTAACAAAAGCATCCGTACATGATATTCATTATCTCGAAGATGTTAAGCAGAATCATTATGACTGTACTATTCTGGGAGATAAAGGATATTTGAGTGTTAATTATCAGTTGGATCTATTTGAAGAAAACAACATTAAACTAGAAGTTCCCATGAGAAATAATCAGCATGGGTATGCTAAGCAATATATTGTTTTTAGAAAAGCCAGAAAAAGAATTGAAACGTTATTCTCTCAGTTATGTGATCAGTTTATGATTCGTCGGAATTACGCTAAGTCTTTCAATGGATTTAAAACTAGAATTCATTCGAAAATTATGGCTCTAACTCTTATTCAGCTAATTAATAAATTAAATAATAGAAATATTAATAACATCAAAACATGTATTGCCTAAATGCACTACGGGTTAATTCATTATTTTATTACTTTTGTCTCTTCCAAAAACATATATCAGATGAAAAAAGTAATTATTATAGGAGCGACCTCCGGCATAGGGTATGAGGTGGCAAAAGGTTATCTGAAACTAGGATGGCGTGTTGGCATTGCCGGCAGACGAGAAGATGCATTGATGAAGTTGCATGCTACCAATCCTGATAAAATAGAGATTCAGGTATTAGACGTAACGAAAGAAGATGCTCCTGAGAAGCTGCAACTGCTGATTGACAAACTTGGTGGAATGGACTTGTTTCTGCTTAGTTCGGGCATTGGTTCGCAGAATATTGCATTAGAACCCGGCATTGAAATAAATACGGCAAGAACCAATGTGGGAGGATTTATCCGTCTGGTTACAGCTGCTTTCCACTATTTCAAGAAACAGGGAGGCGGACATCTGGCTGTAATCAGTTCCATTGCTGGCACAAAAGGTCTTGGTTCGGCCCCAGCCTATTCTGCTACCAAACGTTTTCAGAACACCTATATTGATTCATTGGCTCAATTGTCAAGAATGGAGAAGCTGAATATTTCTTTCACTGATATTCGTCCTGGATTTGTTCAGACAGATCTGCTAAAGGACAGAAATTACCCACTTTTAATGAAGCCTGATCACGTTGCCAACCGTATTATCCATGCACTGAACCATAAAAAGCGCGTAGCAATTATAGACAGAAGGTATGCCTGTATTGTATTCTTCTGGAGAATGATTCCTTCATGGCTTTGGGAACGACTTCCGGTAAAGAATTAATAACAGGCAAACTTAATCTGTAATGAAATACTGTTCCGGATATGAAAAAAGAAATAATAAATGAATATTCTTAAAAGGTTTATGAATCTAACAAACCACAACCTGCAATCCCTGTTTTAGTCAGAGACATATAGCAAGAGGGTACAAAAAGCATCTGGTACCCTCTAGCTCTCTATAAATTAATAGAGCTCTCCCTTTCCTACTTCTGCAAACAATCGGGCTATTAAAGGAACCAAATCAGCCACATATCTTTTACCCTTTTCAGCTGTTGCTTTTTCCGGATTACCTACTCCCGTATCTTTTGTTGCACAATCCCAGTGTCTTGGTGTCCAGCCCAGTTTATCGTTCAATGCAGGAATGGCAAACGGTTGAGACTCTCCACTTCCGGCCATTGTCAAATCTACCAATTCGGGCTGTAGATACATTATTACAGAAGTCTCCTGTTCCCCGGCATGATCATCGATTTCAGCTTCAAAATAACCTTTGCATGGTAAAATTGAGAACCAGTGAGACTGAACGATAAGAAAATCGGGATACACAAAAGCCAGATCACGAATCATGTTCTTAAAATTATTACCTCCGTGCCCGTTCAAAATGATGAGTTTTCGCATTCCCTGTTCATAAAGAGAAGCAACCACATCTGTTAAGATGGCATACTGGGTTTCATAACGGGCGTGAATACAAAAGCTACGACTGCGTTGACCCGGATTCTGAGATCCCAAAGAAATGGGTGGCATTACCATGCAACGAACGCCATATTCATTTAATGCAACGGATGCCGCTTTCACAGCTATCATTTTAGGTGCTATACAATCTGTGAGATATGGCAAATGAAAGTTATGAGGTTCTGTTGCTCCCCAAGGAAGAATGGCTACATCATAATGCAAGTCTTTCACTGCACCATAGCAGCTAACCGAAAGGTCTATTTCTTTATCCATTTATTCTGTTTTTAAGGTTCTGATCAATTGAAAGCAAAGATACTATTTACAGACTAAACTACCTTATCCAAATTTATATAAATTGGATGCAAAAAGACGACTTGTTTAGTCCTTACTTAAACAGATATTAATATTCAGAAATATATTTTATATTAGAATTAATAAACTTATCATCTTATTTTGTTGGGCATATTGAAACATTCTTTTAAATTTGCGAACATTACAATCCTTAATCCTATCAGTATGAGAATGATAGCAATCCCCATAAACGTACTGATCTAGTTATTTCTGAATATTAAAACGTATAAAATTCTATGATAAAAACAAAGAAATGTATCATTACCCTGTGTTGTGTGCTTTTTACCTTATATGCACAAGCTGAGGGTTGGATCAGAATCAATCAGGTGGGTTACCTGCCAATCTCCAAAAAAGTAGCGGTTTTTATGAGTGAAGAAAAAATCCATCTCAAAGATTTTTCTTTGGTAAATGCAGTAAACGGAAAGAGTGTAAAGAAATTCAGTTCATTGAAAGAAGTGGCTTTATTCGGTAAAATGAGAAGCGTTTACCGACTCGATTTCAGTTCCTTCCAGACCACCGGCAACTACTACATTACATGTGGAAAGTATAAATCACCGGTATTCCCTGTAGGTACGAAGGTATATAACGGCACTGCCGACGTATTGCTTAATTACATGAGATTCCAACGTTGCGGATATAACCCTTACCTGAAAGACAGTTGCCATACACATGACGGATATATTGTTTATCATCCAACAAAAACCGGGCAGAAGATTGATGTACGAGGTGGATGGCATGATGCTTCCGATTATCTTCAGTATACTACTACCTCTGCAAATGCCATGTATCAGATGATGTTTGCCTATATGCAGAATCCAAAATCCTTTAAGGATGAATTTGATGCAGCCGGACTGGCTGGCGCCAATGGTATTCCTGATATTGTGGATGAAATAAAGTGGGGACTAGACTGGCTGAACCGCATGAATCCGGGCAAGGGAGAGATGTATAATCAGATTGCCGATGATCGTGACCATGCCAACTTCCGTTTACCTACTGAAGATAAGGTAGATTACGGATACGGACCAGGTCTAGGCCGACCGGTTTACTTTTGTACAGGAAAGCCACAGGTTCGCGGCCCATTTACAAACGCTACTACAGGAGTAGCCTCAACGGCCGGTAAATTTGCATCTTGCTTTGCACTGGGGGCAGAGATACTAAAACCTTTCTACCCCGAATTAGCAAAAGAGATTGGCAGCAAGGCCGATGATGCTTACCAGTTTGGAGCAGCAAACCCGGGAGTTTGCCAAACTGCCTCTGTAAAGTCTCCATACATCTATGAGGAAGATAACTGGACTGATGATATGGAATTGGCGGGAGCACAGTTATACAATGTAACAAAAGACAAGAAATACCTGAATGCAGCTGTTGAATATGCCCGTGAAGAGCCTGTTACTCCATGGATGGGAGCCGACAGTGCACGGCATTATCAATGGTATCCATTTATGAATATGGGACATTATTTGCTAGCCAAGACAGATGGCAACGAACGATTGAGTAAAGAGTTTATCAGGAATCTGCGTTCCGGCATTGAGAATGTATATCAGAAAGGCAAGGAATCACCTTTCCTTATTGGAGTTCCATTTATATGGTGTTCAAACAATCTGGTTACGGCCATGATTACACAATGCAGGCTGTACAGAGAACTGAGTAGTGACTGCAAATACGAGGAGATGGAATCATCATTAGTGGACTGGCTTTTAGGATGCAATCCGTGGGGAACAAGCATGATTATAGATTTTCCGAAAGGCGGAGATTTCCCATCGAAGCCACATGCATCTGTCACAGCCATGAAACTGGGCAATCCCACCGGAGGATTGGTTGATGGCCCAGTATACACCAATATCTTTAAAAATCTCAGAGGGGTAGTCATTACTGATGGCCAAGCTTATGAGCGTTTCCAACCCAATGAAATGGTATACCATGACTGTGTGGGCGACTATTCCAGCAATGAACCAACCATGGATGGCACAGCAAGCCTCACCTTCCCTCTTTCTGCATTACAGGCAGATGGAGCAAAACAAGAAAACCATCAATCACAGTAAGGGAAAAAGTTGTAAAAGCGAACCTCTATTGAAGAAATGACAGTCATTCGGATATTTATTGCACAGAATCTTCTAGAGATAAATTTATCGAAAGATAATTCCGGAAACTACCCCGATAGGAATCTGTTAGTTTCCTATCGGAATGTCATTATTATCCAAAAAGAAAGATTCTTCTGTTTTTTTGTTTGTTTTTGTAACTAAAATGAAATAGAAACGGCATAAGATAAACCTTTATGCTCAGGTAATAGAAAAAAACGATGCATTTAGGTCATTTATGTATCAACAGTTAAATTAATCTTTATCTTTGCACCCAAAACAAAGATATTTCGTGAAACAGAGGCTTCTTTATATATCAAAAATACTGCTGATAGCTCTTTTTGTTAGCTATTACGGGGGAACAACGCTCTTTTTTCACACTCATGAAACACCTGAAGGGCTCATTTCTCACTCTCACCCTTACAAAGCCGGGCATAGCCATTCACAGGTTGAATTCGAGACTATCCATCTGTTATCAGTTATTCTGTTTACTGCTTATTCTGCTTTCCTTTTAAGCTTTATAAGATTATTATACCGCATTCTTCATTCACCGAAGAACATTGTCTGCATTCATTTAAGGAGTCTAACCTCTAATCCTTTACGTGCTCCTCCTTTTACTGCTTAATTTCTTGAGACAGATGCCCTTGTTAATTATCAAGGCTAACAATTCAATTATTTAAGCAATAAACTTATGAAAAAATATGTTTATCTGTTGCTGATAGCAACAGCTGTATCTTCATGTAAGCAAAAAGAAGATACAAAAGAAAGCCGTGAGTTCACGGTTCAGGGAGATACTATTATAGTATCCAATGAGTCATCCTTAGCAGGAAAGTTAAAAACAACTATAGCTACCCCGGAAACCTACTATCCTAGTTTCACCACATCGGGAGTGGTAAAGGCCATTCCAACCAACTATGCGGAAATAGCTTCACCATTTGCCGGAAGAATAACAAAATCACTGGTCCGTCTGGGACAAAAGGTCGCAGCTGGAAGCCCGATTTTTGAAATTAGCTCACCGGAATTCTTTGAAACAACAAAAGCCTATTATCAGGCAAAGCAGGAAATGGGACTGGCATACAAAAGTCTGAGAAGAGAAAAAGACTTGCTTCTGAATAAAGTGGGTGTTGAGAAAGAAAAAGAAGAAGCCGAACTTAACTACGAACTGAAAAAGAAAGATTTCGAGAATGCAAAAGCCGCTTTGCAGGTTTATCGTATCAACCCAAATCAACTGAGCTTAGGCCGTCCGCTGGTAGTGCGTTCACCAATATCAGGAGAGGTTGTAAAAAGTAACATCGTACTTGGACAGTACCTCAAAGAAGACGCTGAGCCGGTAGCCATCATTGCCAATCTGGATAAAGTCTGGGTGGTTGCTCATGTAAAAGAGAAAGACGTGAGCTTAATCCGTAACCTGTCTGAAGTAGGAATTTCTCTGGTTGCTTTGCCCGAGAAAGAAATTAAGGGGAAGATTTACCACATCAGTGAAATGATGGACGAAGATACACGTTCTGTAGAAGTACTTATAGAATGCAGCAATGTAAGCCGCCAGATGAAACCAGGAATGTATGGTACTGTAAAACTGACCGATGCCCCTACCCCAAAAATACTTATTCCAGCCTCAGCAGTATTGCAACAGGAAGATAATAATTATGTGCTTGTATCTGCCGGAAAGAATAAGTATGTAAAGCGTAAAGTGACTACAGTTTCTGCAACAAATGACAGACTGGTTATACTTTCCGGGCTTAATTCAGGAGAGAATGTAGTTACCAAAGGAACTTTCTATCTAAATGATGCACGATAACAGATATGAAAAAGTTAATCAATCTGGCAATACATCGGCGAGGCCTGATGTTTGTCGTGTTTTGCTTTATAGCCGTTATCGGTTATTATTCATGGGATCAGCTGGCTATTGACGCCTATCCGGACATTGCCGATGTTACGGTACAGGTGGTTACACAGGTTCCGGGACTGGCTGCAGAGGAGATAGAGCAACAAATTAGTATTCCTATCGAACGGACACTGAACGGACTTCCGGGGATGACTGTGATGCGAAGTCGGAACTCCTTTGGTATATCTACCATAACGCTTGTTTTTGAAGACGGTGTAGATGATTATTGGGCACGGCAGCGGGTTCAGGAACGTTTGGGTGATGTGGAACTGCCTTATAACGCTGTTCCGGGACTTAATCCGCTCACTTCTGCTACGGGTGAAATATTCCGTTATGTGCTGGAAAGCAAGAATCACGATCTGCGTGAGCTGACCGACCTCAACAAATGGATAGTCATTCCCCGGCTAAAACAAGTTACCGGTGTAGCCGATGTGAGCAACTTCGGAGGAATCACCACTCAATATCAGATAGAAGTTGACCCACATAAAATGGAGCAATACAACATCTCATTGGCAGATATAAAAGATAAGATAGAGAAAAACAATATCAATGCCGGAGGTAGTATTCTTAATCGTGGCGATCTGAGTTATGTGATACGTGGGATAGGACTTGTGAAAGATCTGAACGATTTAGGACAGGTAGTCCTGAAATCAGAGAACGGTGTTCCTGTTTACCTCAATGATGTAGGTAAACTGAAATACGGCAATCTGGAACGCAAAGGTGTGCTTGGCTACTGCGACAACAAAATTAACCTCACCGACGGGGTAGAAGGCATTGTTCAGATGCTTCGTTTCCAAAATCCTTCATCGGTTCTGAAAGATGTGCATCTGGCAGTAGATGAGCTTAATAGTTCTATATTGCCAAAAGGGGTAACAATTCATCCATTTGTGGACCGCACCAATCTGGTAGATACCACGCTACACACCGTTTCACACACCTTGCTTGAAGGTATGATACTGGTTGTACTTGTGCTTATTTTATTCCTTGGTAACTGGAAAGGAGCTTTGCTGGTGGCCCTGACCATTCCACTTTCATTGCTGATAGCCTTCATATTGATGCATGTAACCGGTATTCCGGCCAACCTGCTCTCATTGGGAGCTATAGACTTTGGTATATTAGTGGACGGAGCCATTGTAATGATGGAAACCATCCTGAAAAAGCGGGAAAGTAATCCACTTGTACCACTGCAGGAAGAGTCTATTATGAAGCGGGCATTCGAAGTAGCCAAGCCTATTCTTTTCTCAACGCTCATTATCATTACAGCTTACCTTCCGCTATTTACATTTCAGCATATTGAAAAGAAACTGTTTACTCCAATGGCCTACACTGTGGGATATGCATTGCTGGGAGCTCTGGCTGTGTCCTTCTTCCTGATACCTGGACTTGCATTCATGGCCTATCGCAAACCAAGCAAGATCTATAAGAATAAATGGCTGGAAAAACTGTCTGATATCTATCACAGGCAGACTGTCAATATATTGAAGAAACCCAAAAGAGTACTTGCACCTCTTGCAGTAATCCTTTTACTGGCCGGAGTGTTCAGTTACACAGTAGGAAAAGACTTTCTTCCTCCGCTCGATGAAGGCTCTATCTGGATTCAGATGCAGCTTCCTCCGGGAATCTCCATTGACAGATCCAAACAGATGGCTGAAGATTTCCGTAAAACAATTATGAAGTTCGATGAAGTGTCTTACGTAATGACACAGGTAGGTCGTGATGATGCCGGAACTGATGCTTTTTCACTTTCGCATGTGGAATGCAGCGTGGGACTAAAGCCTTACGACACCTGGAAAAACGGAAAAAAGAAAGCCGATCTGATAGAAGAAATGTCGGCAGCACTGAAAAAGATGCCAGGATATACCGTAGGATTTTCACAGCCCATTATCGACATGGTGATGGATCAGGTTGCCGGAGCGCACAGTGACCTTGCCGTTAAGATTTACGGTGAAAATCTGGCCGATACACGCCGTGTCAGCGAACAAGTGGAAAAGACATTGAAAGGTATTAAAGGAGCCGAAGATGTGACAATAGACGAAGAACCTCCTCTGCCACAGTTGCAGATTATTGCTGACAGAGACCTGATTGCTCAGTACGGACTCAACATATCCGATGTGACAGATCTTATTGAGATGGCTATCGGAGGAACTTCCATCTCACAGATCTTTGTGGGAAGTAAATCGTATGACGTAACCTGCCGTTTCAATGAAGAAAGCAGAAGCACACCTGAAGAGATCGGCAACCTGATGCTCACCACAGATTCGGGAGTAAAAATACCTCTTTCACAGGTTGCACATATAAAGATGACTACTGGAGCCAGTACCATTACCCGTGAAATGAACAAGCGCCACCTCACTGTACGTGTCAATCTCCGCGGAGTAGATTTAACCTCCTTCCTGCAGGAAGCAAACAGACAGATTGATAAGAACGTGGAATACAACAAACAGAACATTCATATCAAATGGGGCGGACAGTTTGAAAATCAGCAACGCGCCTATTCCCGGTTGGCAGTAGTCATCCCGCTCGCTCTTGGCATTATGCTACTCTTGCTGTTCGGAGCTTTCGGTAAGTTCCGCCAGGCAGCACTACAGATGAGTGTTATTCCATTGGCTGTATTCGGAGGCATGCTTGCCCTCAACCTTAGAGGCATGACACTGAATGTGTCTTCTGCTGTAGGTTTCATTGCACTGGTTGGTGTAGCCATACAGAACGGAGTGATTATGGTATCGCACATTAACAACCTCCGCAAAGATGGCAAAGATCTTTATGAAGCGGTAGTAACAGGAACCCGTCACCGTTTCCGTCCGGTACTGATGACAGCCACTGTTGCCGTGCTCGGTCTGCTGCCTGCTTCCTTCTCTACCGGCATCGGCTCGGATGTACAACGTCCGCTGGCCACTGTAATTGTTTACGGATTGTTGTTCTCAACAGTCATTACCCTTTATGTGCTTCCGGCACTCTATTTCATGATAGAAAATCATCAGCTTAAGTTGGAACAGAAAAGAGTACAGGAAGAGGAGAAACAACAGAAACTTTACGAATCTAATCAGGATAAAGTATGAAAATAACTATAAAAAAGCACATTGTTACATGTGCACTAATCTATATGACATGTCTGCAAGGTAATGCGCAGACATCCGTGCAGCCGCTCACCTACTCCCAGTATATGGAGAAGGTAAATGCAGGAAATCTGGAATATGCTGCCGAAAAACTTAACGTCAGCATCTCCGAGGCAGAAGCCATTGCTGCCAAAGTGAGAAACGACCCGCAACTGGGATTCAGCTACTTCAACAATGAGCAGGCAAAAAAGAAAATGGGATACGGAGGTTCTGTATCCATTTCGCAGACTGTTACTTTTGGCAAACGAACAGCGGCAGTAGAACTGGCTCACAGTGAGAGTTCTCTTACCATAGCCCTTCTTGCCGACTACTTACGCAACCTAAGGGCAGATGCCACCGTTGCGTATATGGAAGCACTAAAGCAAGATCAGTTGTACAAGGTTAAACAGAATGCTTACCAGAATATCTTTGAACTGGCAAAGTCAGACAGTATCCGTCTATCTAAAGGAAAGATAATGGAGATAGATGCTATTCAGAGCAAGCTTGAAGCAGGAATCATGTACAACGAACTGTTGAAATCGGAATCAGAGATGAAGAATGCTCTTACATCCCTTTCAGTGTATACCGGAACAAAAAACGTTTCTCTCCTCTTCCATCCTGATGCATCGCTGCACATCGCCCGCCGCAGTTTCGACTTGCCCGACTTAATCAAACAGGGAACTGTTTCAAGATCGGACATTACCGCAGCTATGCAGAATGTCGATGTAGCCAACCGTGCCCTGAAGGTAGCACGTCGTGAAAGAAACATGGATGTTGATGTATCTCTGGAAGTGAGCCACAATGCACAGGTAAAGAACGAAGATGCGCCAGCGCCTGCATATTCAGGAGTAACAGCAGGAATAGCTATTCCGTTGCAATTCTCCCGACTAAACAAAGGCGCTATTCTGGCTGCGAAACGTCGCACCGAGCAAGCCTCCATTCAGTATGACCAGGCAGTTTTGCAGGTTCAGAATGAGATATTAAAAGCATATCATCAATATGAGTCACTCACCAAACAGGTGGAACATTATGAGAACGGTATGCTAGAGCAAGCCAATCAGGTACTGAAAGGCAAAATATACAGCTACAGCCGTGGAGAAGTTTCACTTCTCGAAGTACTGAATGCTCAGCGCACTTATGACGATGTACAGGCACTCTATTACGAAACACTGTTCAACTATGCATCTGCCATGGTAGAACTAGAAAAGAGTGCCGGAATATGGGATATTAAACTGTAAACCTTTATTTTTCTCAATATAGAAAGCGCCTGTCTTCAGAAGTCTGAAGCACAGGCGCTTATTTTATTTTTTCTATAAATAAGCAGAGTTACGATTTACTGCTCAGAATCTTTTTAGAGATGAATTTATCGAAAAGATAATCCCGGAAACTGTTGCCAATAGGAATTTTCTGGCTTCCAATCTGAATATCATTATTATCCAGAGAATCAATGTGAGACAGATTGACTATATACGATTTACTTACACGGATAAAAATATGATGCGGCAACTGTTCATATATATTTTTCAGGTTGATGGCCGTAATAATCTTCGCATCCTGAGTATAGATCACCACATAATCTTTCAGTCCCTCAATATAACGAATATCCTTAAAATAAATCTTAAATATCCGGCGTTCCGACTTTACGAATATAAAATCCATTTCAACGGATTCAATGTGGCTGTTCACCTTTGACTGCAACATACTGTGGTAAGAAACAGCCTTATCCACCGCTTTCTGAAAGCGGTTCAAAGTTACTGGCTTAAGAAGGTAATCAATAGCATCCACCTCATAACTATCCAGTGCATACTCAGCATAAGCAGTAGTAAATATGATCAGTGTGTTCTGAGAAATCGATTTTGCAAATTCAATGCCATTTGTACCCGGCATCTGAATATCCAGAAAAACCAGATCAACAGATTCTGAAAGCATAAATTTAGCAGCAGCATCCGCACTATTCAGACTGGCAACAAGATTCAGTTCATTAGTCTTCTTAACCAGAAGTCCCATCCCTTCTCTGGCCAAAGGCTCATCATCAACCACGATACAATTCATATCAGTCTATTTTTTTAAGATTAAACATAAGTTCACCTGATAAGTATTTTCATCCTCCTTTATGTCAAGAGAATACTTCGCATCATAAAGCAATTCAAGGCGCCGTTTCACATTTGCAAGTCCCAGACCGCCACTTTTCAAAGGCTGAATCTTTTTGTCAGGTTTCGAATTAATGCAAACAAAATACAACACATTTCTTTCTACCTCAAAATCGAGGTAAATGTATGATTTATTTTCCGAATCCAGACTATATTTAACTGCATTTTCTACAAAAGGAATGAACAACAGCGGAGGGATAAGCTGATTGCCCACCTCTCCTTTTGTATGTATTTTGAATTCAAAATTATCTCTCCTTATTTTCTCCAGATTCAGATAATCGGTCAGGAAGTGAATATCTGCATTCAGGAATATCAATTTCTTCACACTGTCATACAACTGAAAGCGAATCAAATCGCTTAACCTGGTAAGCACTTGCGAAGCCTTTTCCGGATCAGTCTGAGTAAGCACATTTACATTATTCAGCGTGTTAAACAAAAAGTGCGGATTCACCTGCTTCTTTAGCTGTTCCAGTTCCGATTCTATAGTAGCCTTTTCCAGTTCATGAATGCGGTTAGTATCTCTCATCCATTGCTGAAGAAGTTTAAAAAAAGTAGAAGGCCCGATAAATATACTGAAAAGGAAACAAAAGCCCAAAAGATTTACCATCATATCAGGAATATTAAAAGGCTTGTGAACTAATTCATAAGGCCTCAATATAGAATATTCCACACCTAGAAAAAATAAATAAGTACCTAATGTAACTCCTGCTATGGAAAGCAGATACAAAGCCGCCCTTTCCCTGAATAAGAGTTTAGGAACCAACACATACATATTGAAATATATGATTCCAATAAAATAATTAAACATGGCAGCATTTACATAAATATCCCAGTTGCCAGTGTAATTTTTTTGTGTGTCGGTAAGAATAAATCCAAGTACAAAAAGTAACAAAGAGAGGTGATGCAACCATCTATACTTTCTGTTTGTGGCAAAATTTGTCAGAAAATCTTTTGAGAAATCGTTAATCTTACTTTTCATTACTTGTCTTGTTTAGGAGCCACTCCTTTCGCTTCTGAAACAGCAAAAGCAGCAAAATAGCCTGTACCTCCGTTTGATATATTCGTATCAATGTTGCTCAGTGGTCCGCCAAAGAAAGGATCTTCCCCATTCTTCTCCTGCTGACATTGGAACAGAAACCTGTAATATCCCTTGGTTATCCGGCTCATCTGAAACTTCACCGAGTCACCCTCAGCCATAAAAGTCATCTCTTTCACATCACTGTCACTATATTTGCTCTTATCTTTCACATCAGGAAAGTATCCTACAGGTATTCCATCAATATACTGACCGTTCAAACTTGTATCATCAAAAACTATATACCGGCTTATTTTATTGTATACAGAGTCATTTATTTCATAACGGCACAGGTAATAATCATCTGTTGAAGGATCCTGAGCATAGATCTTAACCGGAAAATAATTGTATTGCGAAAGCAGCTGCCGTCCCACTTTAATAGAATCGAGAGGAACTTTTCCTTCCATATCAGCAGTAGCCTCATATACTTCGTTTACTCCGTCGTCGTTGTAATCCACCTCCACTTTCAGTTTATAAGTCCGTCCGGGAGCACCCGCCATCTTAGTTGTTGTACGATACAATCCCGGAGTTCCACTCACCTCTTTCAAAGAGTACACATCACTACCCGAAGTGATGGTAACCTTTGCTCCTGAAATCTTCGGATTAACCTTATTATCAAAATAACCGGCCGAACTACTCACACTCACTTCCTGATAAGACAATTCATCCGTAACAGTACCGTAAATAACAATCACCGGCTTTGAATTATCCGTATTAATATCAATAGTCTCCGTACAACTGGCAAACATCACCAGCAGGCAGACAGAGAACACTCTGAACACATACGAAAAGTAAGTATAGCATTTTGATATGCTTGTAAAATATCTATTGTGTAACATTGCTTTTAGAATTTAAAATTGTAAGTAATAGAAGGAACAGCTCCGAAAAGATAAGTCATCTTGGCATCCGGCACTCCCGAAGGGGTATTCTGATCGTACGTAATGATCCATGGATTCTTGTGACCATAAGCATTATACAGAGAGAAATTCCATTCCCCCGTCCACAACTTTTTCGGATTGTGTTTTGGTACATAATTGGCCGACAGGTCCAACCTGTGATAATCCGGTCTGCGATATTCGTTTCTTCCGGAATAGATAGGGAAATATTCACCGTTCACCTCAAATCGTCCGGTTGGGTAAGTGGTTGGATTACCGGTAGAATAAACCCAGTTGGCAGATACATTCCATTTCTTAGACAATTCATAGGAAAGAGACAAGTTCACACAGTGTGTTTTGTCATACGGAGACAGATAAGTTTTCCCCTTGTTTATTTCCGGAATAGTACGTTCCGAGCGAGATAAGGTATAGTTAATGAATCCGGTTAGTCTTCCGATATTCTTTCTCACCATAAATTCTACACCATAAGCCTGTCCTGTACCAACCCTTATTTCACCTTCAAGCTTTGAATTCAGTAACAACTGAGCATGATCGGCAAAGTCAACCACATTATTCATTTTCTTGTAATACACCTCTACCGATGTTTCATATTCATTCTTTTTAAAGTTATGAAAGTATCCTGTAGACACCATATCCACCCTCTGAGGTTTCACGTTAGGACTACAAGGAAACCATAAGTCGAGCGGAGAACCCGATGAAGAACTGTTGGCCAGCTGAATAAACTGAGTGTTGCGGGCGTAGTTTGCTTTCACAGAAGAAGCTTCTGTTAGTTTATACACCACTCCCACCCTTGGCTCAAGTGCATAATAAGTATGGTAAACCTTACCTGAGCCGTAGTAAGCAGAGTCGCTCACGCTATGATCTGCACCGTAAGAGTAAGAAGTCACACTACCCATATTTTGGAAAGCAGACAATCGAAGTCCGTATTTCACAGTCATATTCTTAATCAGTTTCTGTTCAGCAGAAACATATACTCCATGCTCCAACGCATGATACAAAGGCATCTTGTAATCATTATAACCGGGACGGGTAATCAGTCCCGGATTAAAATTATGATAAGTACTTGATGCACCATAAGTCAGCTTCAATGCATCTGAAACAGTATGATCAAAGTCCCATCTTAACGTTATGTCTGTGATATCCGATTTCCACTTCACCTTCGAGTCACTCATTTTAGACTGAAGTGTATAATGATAGTTAGTAGTATTTAGGCTCAGCTTAGAAAAAAGGTTCTCGTTAAAACCATGCCCCCAGGTCAAAGAAGCCACCCTATTACCATAATCAAACTGCCCAACAGAAGAGCCGAAGTTATCCTTACCAAGATACGTATTCAATGATAGCTTGTCTTTAGAAGAAAACCGGTGAGTAATCTTGGCATTCAGATCATAAAAATAGATAGAGCTTTCATTCAGCGATTTGTCGGAAGATAGTTTCAGGAAAAGATCTGCATAACTTCTGCGGCCTCCAACCATCCACGAGGTCTTCTTACCCAATCCACCTTCCACCATCAGGCGGCTTGATATCAAACCTATACCACCGGTACCTCTTACCTTTCCTGTATAGTCATCCTTCAGCTGCACATCAAGTAAAGAAGACAAGCGTCCACCGTACTTCATCGGAAGATCACCTTTATAAAGCTCCACATTGTTCACCACATCATTGTTGAACACAGAAAAGAACCCGAACATGTGAGAAGCGTTATACACCGTGGCGTTATCAAGAAGAATAAGATTCTGATCCGCCGATCCTCCACGCACACTGTAGCCCGATCCGCCTTCCGAGGTAGCCTGAACACCTGGTAAAAGCTGAATAGCCTTTATCACGTCCACCTCACCCATAAGTGCCGGCATCTTTCTTATCTCGCCAATGCTCAGCTTTTCCACCCCCATGTTGGTACTGGTTACTTTCTGATCCTTCTTATTGGCATAAACCACAACCTCATCCAGTTTAGTATCCGATTCCATGCTAAAGTTCACCTTAGAAGAAGAGGGCATTTTTACGCGTTCACTCTTGGTTTTGTATCCTACGCAAGACACCCTGAAAGTAAATTCACCCTGAGGAAGCGATACCAGATATTCCCCGTTGTCGTTTGTTGATGTCCCGGTTCGCAGTTCCTTTATATAGATGTTGACACCCGATAACGGCATTCCTGTTTCCGTATCCTTAATAACCCCCGAAATCTCTGTTTTCCGTTTTGCACTCTCCGAAGCAGCCGGCGCTTTCAACGTGTGATCATTTTCCGCACTAATAGTTCCGGAACCCGAGATCACCAAACACGCCATCAATGTTACCTTAAAAAAATAATTATTCATCGCTTAGAATAGTTTTATACCTTTGTTTTATTCGACTGCAAAGATATATCCTTTTATTTTACCAAAATTTATTTTTATACGAACTATATGTTTTTTAAGATAAAATCATTCCTTTGCACTACTAAGAGAATTTTTTAATGTTATGCACAGTCAATTATATTGGAAGCATTGCAATAAACCGATTCTTTTTACGACATATAGAAACAAATAAAATAATATTTATATGAAAAAGGAAATATTCAGAGCCCTGATTTGCGTGGCCATGGCAACCACGGCAACATCGTGCAAACCAGGCCGATTCTCGTCCGAGAAAGGTGACGCACTTGTTTCACACATCGACTCCACAGTAAAAGCCGGAGACGATTTTTTTCAGTTTGCCAATGGCAAATGGTTTAAACAAAACCCTATTGCTGCCAGTGAGCAGAGCAACGGAATATTTCAGGTGATTCAAGACACCATCAATGCACAAGTACTTAAGATATGCAAATCTGCTGCCGACCTGCAGAATGCACCTAAGGGAAGCAACAAGCAGAAAATAGGCGACTTCTATTTCTCGGGAATGGACAGCACTTCGCTGAACAAAAAAGGAATCAGCGACCTGAAAGGCGATTTTGCCCGGATAGATAATATCAAAGACCTGAATGGCATTATCAAGGAAGCAGCATATATTCACACAGTGGCAGCATCTCCGCTATTTGGAATGTACGTTACTCAGGACGACAGGAACAGCAGCAAATATCAGGTTTACATTACTCAGGGTGGACTAAGCCTGCCGGAACGGAGCTACTATCTGGACACTGATGCCAACTCAAAGAAAATCCGTGAGAAGTTTGCCACCTTCGCAGGCAATATGTTCGGAATTATGGGATACGATAGTTCAAAAGCCAAACTGGCTTCCAGCAAGTTAATGGAAATGGAAACAGCCCTTGCAAAAACATCACGAAAGATGGAAGACACCCGCGATCCGTTGGCCAACTATAACAAGATAACATCCGGCAAACTAGCTGCTATGACTCCAAACATTGACTGGAAAATTTTCCTTGGCAGTGCAGGACTGGCAAAGGTAGACACCGTAGTGGTGGGACAGCCCGAATTCCTTACCGCACTGAACGGTTATATGAAGAAATATACTGTAAACGACTGGAAGAGCTATCTTAAGTTTCACTTGCTGAACGGATTGTCTGTTTACATAGACGACAAGACCTATATGGAAAGCTTCAACTTTTATTCTGTTACCCTTGACGGAGTAAAAGAGCCGAAACCCAGATGGAAACGCGTGGTGGGACAGACAAACGGAGCTGTAGGGGAACTAATTGGCCAAGTATACGTAAATGAGTATCTGCCCAAAGGAACCAAAGAGAAACTGGAAGAGATAGGAAACGCCATTAAAGGAGTTTTTGCACAACGTATCAAAGCACTAGACTGGATGAGTGCTCCTACCAAAGAGAAAGCATTGAAAAAGCTCAATGCGGTAATTATGAAAGTGGGCTATCCTGATAAATGGAAAGACCTGAGTGCCATGAACATTGACCGTTCATCATACGTAAAGAATGTAATGAATGCCAACAAATGGGAATTCAACTACATGATAAGCAAATACGGCAAACCGGTTGACCGCAAGGAATGGGGCATGTACCCGCAAACATACAATGCGTATTACAATCCGTCGAACAATGAAATAGTAATTCCCGGCTGCAACATCATTGTTCCCGGTTACGAAAGTAAAATGGCCGACGATGCCATACTCTACTCCATCATTGGATGCACCTTCGGACACGAAATAACTCACGGGTTCGACGATCAGGGATGCAAATACAACGAGCAAGGTAACCTGAGCAACTGGTGGACCAAAGAAGACAAAGATAAGTTTGTAAGTAAAACCAAGATGATTGTAAAACAATTCAATGATTACGAGGCTGTTGACAAGATGCACCTGAACGGTGAACTGACTCAGGGCGAAAACATTGCCGACTTAGGTGGAATTGTTATGGGATTCCAGGCATTCAAGAACACTAAGCAATACAAAAACAATGAAATGATTGCCGGGCTGAACCCCAGCCAGCGTTTTTTCCTTGGTTATGCTCTTGGATGGATGCTAGACATACGTCCCGAAACCATGAAAACCATGATAAAAACGGATGTACATGCTCCGGCAAAATGGAGAATCCTTGGTCCGCTATCCAACATGCCCGAATTCTATAAAGCCTTTGGTGTGAAGAAGGGTGATAAAATGTGGCGTGAAGAAAATCAGATCGTAAAAATATGGTAATCTGGTAATTGGTACGAAAAAATGCAAACCTACCCTCACTCCCTCACGTTTACGTGTAAAGTACTTAATATAAAACAGTTGAACCGTGACTGATGCTATTTCATCTGTCACGGTTCTCTCTTTTCAATCACGGATTCTTATTTGTCAACTGAGAATTTAAATATACAGTGACTGAAATATTTTTCTCCGGTTTAAGTATGGCAGAAGGCCATTTCGGTTTATTGGGTGTATCAGGATACTTTTGTGTTTCCAGGCAAACGGCAGCACGTTGTTTATAAGCAATTCCTTTTTTACCTACTACTTTACCATCAAGGAAGTTACCTGTATAGACCTGAATACCGGGTTCATTGGTATACACCTCTAAAACAATTCCTGTCTTAGGTGATTTAAGTGAAGCACACTTTTTGGTAACATCTCCTTTAGTATTTAATACCCAGTTATGATCATAACCATTACCGTTTTTAAGTTGCCTGAAACTATAATCATTGATTCTTGCCCCAACAGCTGTAGGAATACGAAAATCCATATCAGTTCCCTCAACCGGAAGTATTTCCCCTGTAGTCATAAATGTACTGTCAACCAGAGTGTATGAATCAGCATTAATAGTCAATAAATAATCAGTATTTAAACAAGAAGGATCGCCATCCAGATTAAAATAGGAATGATTTGTCATGTTCACAACCGTCTTTTTATCTGTACTAGCTTCGTATTGTATATCAATGCCATTATCATCAGTCAGGCAAAATGTGACTTTACAAGTCAGATTTCCTGGAAATCCTTGTTCCAGATCCTTCGATAAATAACTGAATTCTACTTTCTGATCATTTATTTGCTTTGCATCATAGACCTGATACTGAAAACCTTTAAAGCCCCCATGCAAACAATGTCCGTAGTTATTTTGTGGTAATTGGTAATTCGCCCCATCAATTGTAATCTTCCCTTTATTTATGCGATTAGCATAACGACCTATACTTGCTCCAAAGTCTGTAGGGTACTTAATATAATCCTGAATAGAGTCAAATCCCAAAACAACATCTCTCATCTTTCCATCTTTGTCCGGTACCATTATTGATACAATGCGTCCTCCAAAATTGGTTAAGCACACCTCCATTTTATTCTTATTCTTCAGAATGAATAAAGAGGTTTTCTTCCCATTGATTAATGTCTGAAAATTACTTTGTTTTAAGTCAGAAGCCGAAACTATCTCAGCATTATTCTTAGCAGTAGAACAACCAATTAATAAAACAAGTCCTAATATAAAACCTAATTTCTTCATTTTACAATCTTTCTTTTATTTTAAATATGCTTCTGAACGTCCGGGAGAGAATAATTCCCACAATGAAGCAACTGTCCATCCCGGAGCAAAAATATCATTATAAAAGCCCTTACCATTTCGCCCGTAGTCCCAATTAGTATGCTGCACTACTTCAGGATAATATCCTTCTTTTGCAACACCGCATAGATTTCCTTCATAAGGTAAAAGTTGCTTCATTGATGATTCTATCACTTTAGAAAAATCAGTAAAACGAGATTCATTATATTCTCTTGCCAACCATTTAAGCACTGAATTAAATTCAAAAACAAAAACATCAATATGATTATTCTCTACGGAAACATTTCCCCATCCACGGGTTTTTAAACCGATATCGCCTAACATTTGCCCCTGAGCAAAGGGTACATCCCACACATAATACCAGGAAAGAGCAAAATATGCTGCTTTCTTAGCCAATGAAGCATAATGTTGTCGTTCTGTTCCCTGAGTGACTAATGCCAGATAATAAGTCGCTGTTGCTGCATATAATGATGCTTCCTTATCTTCACAGTTAGCATCTAAAGTTGATGAAAAATAATCTGATTTTGAGATTAGTTCATTTTCTAAATAAGCAGCAGATTTTTTAGCACTCTCCAGATAACGTTTATTCTTAAAAAATTTGTATCCCATTACTAAAGGAAGCGTTGCAGATGGCGTACTCCCACCACTCTTATCTACAACAAACAAATCATCTTTAAATTTACGCGGGAAACTGCCATCACTCTTTTGCAATTTAAGAAATATATCCAGCATCCCTTTTATGCGTTTTTCCCATTCCGGGTGTTTCCGTCCATTCTGTTTTTCATATTGCAAAAAATGAAGCATCGCATAAATCCCTTCAGACTGACGACGAATGCTATGAACCTGTTCTTCATAATTTGTATTGTAATCTACAAATTCCTTAAAAAAGCCAGCTTCTGAGAAACCATTCTTCAGATAACTATCAAAAATGTCGTAAGCATTATCCTGAAGTTCTTTACGATTTTGTTGTTTACCATACTCTAATGCATTGAATGCATTAAGTAAAATTCTACCAACAAAGCCAACTTCTGCAGAACCAGTACTTTTACAATCATCTGTTCTCAAACCTACTCCAGAGTAATATTTCAAAGGTTTATCACCCACAAAACTACTGGTAAAGAAGTTGCTCATCACCCGCTTCATCATATCTACAGAATAGTTGGTCTTAACTTCCATAGGTTTATATGTATCATAACTATATTCCCATGTCTGTTTTACAAAATCCGCAAAATCGTCTGCCTTACCTTGCTTTATGTTCCAGGTTACTATAATACTTTCCCCTTTTTTCAAAAATTGAAAAGATTTTATAGATGGAGCCAGCGTTAACTTTCTAATATAACTTTTAGGAGTTTCCTGGTATGGATAACCAAAAGACAGAGATGCAATCCCATTTATGTTCTCAAAACCAGTAAAACCAATTGATGTTTTACCTGAAAGAATCACCTCTCCTTCTTTGTGTGTAATTAAAGCCTCGTTTATAAATGAATCAACTCTTAAAACAGAAATATATTCCCCGCTCTTTTCATTAAATATCCCTGTAAGAGGTGTACTCAAACGATCTTCACGTACTGTCCAGCTATCCGAAGTATGAAAAGAAGGAGCTTCTTTCGGCGAACGAAGGTTGCGTCTGTACCAAAAACCAGGCATGTAAAACAGGCAGTCATTGTGAGGAGAGTCTGTTGCAAATTGTTGAGAATAATTAAAATAAATATTCTCTAAAGCAGTAATTTGCACCTTAATCTTCTTTATCCCATTTTGTTCTGATACTTGCTGTAAAACACTAACAGGAATCTTTTCTTTGGCAACCATTTTTAAATTATAGCTACTATTACTGTTTGAAGTCATTGTCAGCGGATAATTAATTGCTGGATTTCCCGGAATTTTCAAAGCAATAGCAGCCGATATATGAGAAGCATCATAAGGTTGAGCCATCACCCCTAGTGCTGATAACATGAGAACTATAGAAATGATATTTTTTTTCAACATAACCATTTAAATTAATCTTTATTGATATTAAATAAAGGCCTTTCAGAATCAAGAGACGGAGAATCTGTCTCCACTGAAGGCCACCCATTTACCCAATTAACCTTATCCAGTAAAAGGACTCTGCCTTCAGGATTCTTTTTATCAACGCCATGATAAAACACCCAGCTTTGTCCGGCATCATCAGATACAATCTCCGAATTATGTCCAGTACCTACAAAAGCAAAATTCTTATGTATCAAAACCTCATGATGGTTGTTCAACATTTCCTGCCCGTTCTTGTCAACATAAGGTCCCCAAAGATTCTCTGAACGCCCTACTACCGTCTGATAAGTACTGTTCAAGCCTTCACAGCAAGTTCCTGTCGAAGCAAACAGATAATAATAACCATCTTTTTTGTGAATATAAGTACCTTCATAAGCTGTACCAGCAACCTGTTTTTTTTCAGCTCCCGATTTAACAGAAAGTCCGTCTTCAGCAAGCTCTATTCCATATATTCCATGGAAACTGCCCAAAAAAAGATATTTTCGCCCTCCATCTTCAATATAAAAAGGATCAATAGAATTCTGAACATTAATAGTGTTGCTTCTGAACAACATTCCCCGGTCCGTAAAAGGTCCGTCAGGTGTATTTGCTGTGGCTATTCCAATACCACAGGTCCATTCACCTCCCCAAACAGACATCGAATAATACATAACATAAAGGCCATTAATCTTATTTATATCAGGAGCCCAGATTCCTCCGTCAGGTTCAAAATTGGGACGAGTGTTATTTGTAAACGCTGTGCCTACAAATTTCCAATTAATTAAATCAGTAGACTTATAAATCGGCAAATTACGGATATCTTCTGTAGCGTACAGATAAAAGCTTTTATCGTCAGCCCGAATTATTGTCGGATCCGGAAGACTGAAATTTAAAACAGGATTTTTATATCTTGTCTCAGTCTCTTTTTGAGGATATTCTTTTGAAAAACACACAAGACTGCTAAAAGCCATACATAATAATAACAGATTTCTTTTCATTCTTTTTTCTACTTTTAAAACATTAATACTTGCTACTTCTTTACAGTTAAGATTGGAATTATATAATTGTGATCAATAGACATTACTTCCTCTCTATTTTTCTGTTCAAAGTTTACTGTAGTTATATACATCGCTCTTGGATATATATTTATTTTATCTTTATGTGCATGAAAAACAAGACGCATCACTCCATCTTTATCCTTAAAAATGGCTCCATGACCTGTTCCAACCAAGTTTTCTGGCTTTTGTAGCAGCGGATTCCAATCATATTTCTTCCATTTTCCCATCAGATCTGAAGCTGTAGCACAGCCGATTCCATAAAAAGGATTTTCATAACTATTTGCAGAATAAGTCAAATAGTACTTATTATTATGTTTTATTACAAAAGGTCCTTCATTTACCCTTGGCCAGACCTCTTCCCAAAGTTGAGAGACATTAATGCACTTATGCATTGTTTCAGGTTTAATATTCAATAAATCATCTGTAAGTTCTGCCACCCAAATATTATTCCCGTCGTTGAAACGAACAAAAAAAAAGATAAGGCCTCCCATTGTCATCAATGAAAAGAGAATTATCAATACATTTTTCATTCTCTATCATAGGCTTTTGAACAGATTGTTTAAAAGGACCTAAAGGAGAGTCTGATGTAGCAACACAAAGATATTCATCTGCAGGTTACAATTTATCGGCTTTGTATCAGGGCAATCCACTACTTTTATTTTACTGCCAGCCTTAATTGGTGGATTATTACCAAAACAGACAGAAGGCAGTAAAACAAAGTCAAGAAATACAAATTTACAATTCTTCATTAATTTATTTCTTTACGCCCAATTTAGCATCCAGCATCTTCATAAAGTATCCACCTACAACAGAGCGTGATCTGAATCCTACACTGTTACCATCTGTAGTCTCGTGCCAGTCGCTCAAAGGCATACGAGTAGTAGTTTGGTTGGCATATTTATAAATAGGGTCAATTAATGCATCAAAGTCTTGTTGCGTATCTGTAAGTAAAGCAGTCCACATTATCCAGTCTGATTTTGTATAAGTCTTACGAGAATCCAATGGTAAGCCATAAGAATTCTGCTTTGTAAGGTAATAGGCCACTTCTTTTTTTGCAATATCATAAGAAAAAATATTCAACCCGAACATCTTATCCCAAACTAAATTATATTTCTGGCTCCATGTTCCAGCTTGATCAAAAGTTAATTTGTAATGATCACCATCGTTTGCCATTTTCTCCCATTTTACTGCCATCTTTTTGGCTGCAGATAAGTATTTCTCCGCAACATCCTTTTTTCCTAGCATATCAGCGAGAATTCCATATCCCGCAATCCCCATAATAGCCTTAATAGAAAGATTAGCGTTATGAGCAAAATGTCCGGCAAAGTCATCAGTACACAATTGATTGGCAGGATCAAGCCCCTCACCTATCAAGTAATCCGCCCAGATAGTCAGCACATCCCAATGTTTCCTTGCATAATTTGCATTCCCTTCTGCTTTTGCTATTGCAGTTGTAAGAATAAGCATATTACCACTCTCTTCCACAGGCATATCACCTCCATAAGTTTGTCCGTTAGCTTGCGGATATGTTCCAACATCATGTGCAGCAAAAGGCTTTGTCCATTTGCCACTCTCGCTGTAGTAAAAAATAGGGTTTAACATACCCTTTAATAAATCCAGATTGTAAACTAGAAACAGAGGAGCAGAAGGATAAGTTACATCAACCGTACCAATAGAGCCATTGCTAAAATTTTCTTTTGAGAAAAATAATAAGTTACCATCTTTATCCTGAACCAGTTTGTGAGCTGCAATTGCCTGACGATAAGCTAAAGCACATAGATCAGCATATTTTTCTCCTCCTGATTTTGCTGCATCATTCATCATTTCTGTATTGAACTTTTCGCATCTTTTCATGATAGAGATATAATCTGAATTTGCCTTTTCGAACTCCTGATATATATTTACTGTTCCATTATGTTTCCAATAAGGCATTAAGTTATTCTTGTAATACTGAATAGAATAGAGATCATCATAACCAAGCATTAAAAATCCATTATTGGATGTAGATGATATTTTTCCTAAGTTACGAGAATATGTTAAGACAGTCATCTTCTTTTTCATATCAGGAGATAAAGTTGCTGCACTAGAACTTATCTTCCCTTTAGCAGCAAATTCTTTTTTTAATAACGAGTAATCGCCGAAGCTCAAAGTTGTACTCTTATCTGTTTTACTGGCTAAATAGAAATATCCCCAATCAATACGAAGATCGTCACCTTTCTTTTGCAGCACAGGCTGTTCAATTGTTCCCGTTTTAAGATAAGAAATGCCATTTTTATTATCTATTTTCTCAAAATCAACTTTTTGACTGTCCTCATTTACGGCCCATTGTGGAGTTGTATCAAAATAGATTTGCACATCATGCAACTTATTATCGGTAGCTTTTACCTGATAAGTAATATAATTAATAGGACGCGTCATTAAATCTAAATCATCCATTAACAATGGTGCAGTAAATATCAACGAAAGTTTTATCGGCCCGCACTCAAAAGTGTAGAATGTTTGAGTAGGAAGCACAATCGCTGATTTTTGCACTGCTGCTGTTGTAAAAGTCTCAACATTTTTCTCTTTTTCAAATAAACCAAAATCCAGATAAGCACCGCCTTCTTGATTATGACAATGAGCCACAATGATATTTTCACCTTTTTTGAGTGTAGCTTTTACTTTGTCAGAAAGTTTTAGTAACACATTGTTTTTCCATGAATAACCTGTGCTAACAACTTTTGTTCCATTAATATAAAGTTCAAATATATCGTCATGCGAATAATTCAAATAAGCCTCTTGATTTTTCAAGTCATCAGACAAATTGAATACTCTTCTTACCCAGATATCTTTTGTTAACCATTCGGTTGAGAGATGAGATTGTTCTGGTGTTCCGAAAGCAGATTTCCCTTTTTGCCAGTTTACTGCTTTATAATTTAAGTTAGTCCATGCACCTTTTGGCTCGCTAAAAGTATATTCAGCATCCCATTTTTCAGTTGAAGCTGTAGGCAAAATTACTTTTAGAGGCAAACTCTCCACTCCCATAAATCTATATGATTTGCCATCAACACGCAAAGCGCCTATGATAGGATGTTCTTTACCTGTCCAATGCCTTACAGGCTCCTTGTATAATTCATTAGAAAATTGCCATGCACTAAAATAAGGATCCACAGTTACCAAAGGGTAAGCCGGCGAACGTAAAGAGCTCTTCTTCTCCGACCGAAAGTTATTAGCCGCACTAATACCTGCACAAAAAAAAGCCGCATATACAGCTAATAATAAAACAGATAATTTCTTCATGATATATAATGATTATAAATATAAGTTTGAGGAAGAAATTTTCCAATAGGTAAAATAGCATAATTCCATAATCCGTTCAGATTTTGCCATTTACCAGGTTCCATAATAGGATGGGGATATTCAGGTAATACCTTATTTATATCTATTTTATTAGCCCAGCTTGTTTTTATTTTACTCCGGCTGACTTTCCATTGAGCAGAAGCGGATACACATACTGCAAAAGTTATTAAAGTAGAAAATTGCTTTATCATACAATCTCATATTCTGGTTTGCTGCAAAAGTATAATACCAGTTAATTTTCAGACAAAACAAACGTCCCATTAAATAGAACTTTCACGCCAAATATGGAATAGGATATAATTTTTAGTTCAAATAGTGAAACTATTAAATAAAAAGATGCTTTTTAGCATTATTAAAGACTAATCAAGCAATAAAATCTTTGGGAAGTACTCCGAATTGTTTCTGGAAACATTTAGAGAAGTATGACGGAGAGTTAAAGCCTACTAAATAGCAAATTTCATTCACCCGGTTTTCTCCTTCCTTTAATAATTGCGCAGCTTTCTTCAAACGTTCCAAGCGAAGAAATTCATTCGGGGTTAAATTAAGGACTCCTTTTATTTTCCTGTAAAAACTGGAACGGCTCATATTAAATGTATCAGCCATATCATCAATGCTAAAATCAGGATTATGCAAATTGATTTGAATAATGTCATTTAGCTTTTCCAAAAACTCTTCTTCAGCCTTAGTCAGTGCCATCGCATTAGGATCCATAAACGGTGATTTTGCAAATGCCTGACGCAACTTTTCGCGGTTCTGAATTAAATTGGCAATATTTGCCAGCAAATATTCTATAGAGAAAGGTTTGTCTATATAAGCATCCGCGCCCAACTCCAATCCTTCAATTTTAGATTGCATATTTGTTTTGGCCGTTAACAAAACAACAGGTACATGACTATAATTAAGATCGGATTTTATGATCCGGCAAAGTTCAAAGCCACCCATAACAGGCATCATCACATCACTCACCACAAGATTAACATAATTGTTATCCAAAACTTCCAAAGCTTCTTTTCCATTCATAGCAGTGAGAACTGTATAAGTGGGCGACAACTGTTTTACTACAAATGCCAGCATATCCAGATTGTCTTCCACAACCAGAACCACCGACTTATTATCACTTGCCATTACAGATTTAACCAGAGAACCAGTTTTTTCACTCTGAGTATTTACAGTCTCCATGTCCAGATTGATAATCCGGTTCTGAACAGCCGGTAGTGTGAGACAGAAACTGTTACAGTCACTAACATTATCCATTCGCAGACTTCCCTGATGCAATTCAGCCAAAGAGCGCGATAAAGCCAGTCCTATTCCTGTACCTGTAGTTTGTTTGTTTATTCCGTTCTCATCATAACGTACAAAAGGTTTAAAAATCTCATCCCTCATACTTTCGGGAATAATCTGACCATCATTTACAACACGCACCTTAAAAATAGCAGCTTCCTGCTGAGAAGAGTCAACTACCAACGTTGCATGAATATATGATTCCGAATATTTCACTGCATTATTGAACAGATTACTAAGAATCTTAGTAAATGCTTCTTTATCCACATGAGCATAAAAATCAGTTTCCGGCACATTCAATTTAAAGTCTATTCCTTTTTGTTTTGTCAAAGGTGTAAAGCGAAGATAAGTTTCCCTCAGTAAATCAGATATATTACATTTTATAAAACTAAGACGAAAACCCTGACTTTCTGTTTTCCGGAAATCGAGGAGCTGGTTTGTCAAATTCAAAAGTCGTTCTGTATTCCGGTTCATAATATTTAAATCTTCTTTTGTCTCTGCATCCACATTTTTTTTCAGAATAATATTCTCCAGCGGACCTTTAATCAAAGTAAGCGGAGTACGGATTTCGTGTGCCACATTCGTAAAGAAATCAATTTTAGCATTATAGATCTCATGTTCCTTTTCCTGCTCAAATTTCTCAATCTGACGCTGATGCTTTCTTTCACTCTTCTTCTTAAAATAAGAAATCACATATACAACAGAGGCCGAGATGAACAATACATAGAAACAATAAGCCCACACCGAAAGGTAAAACGGCGGACGAATTTTAATATGCAAAGTTGTCTCTATATTATTCCATATACCATCACTATTTGATGCCCTTACCCGGAATACATAGTCACCATACTCCAGATTTGAATAAGTGATAAGAGAGTTCCCTGTAACAGAAAGCCACTCTTTATCAAAACCGTCTAATTTATACATCAGCCGGTTCATTTGTGGAGCCTGATAACTTAACGCGGCTATCCGCAGAGAAAAAGAGTTCTGATCAGCATCAAGCACAATTGCATCAGAGTAAGTAATACTTTTTTTCAATGGTGAATCTTCATCACCCACAGAAACAGATTTATTAAAGAGCAAAAAGTCGGTAATTGCTACGTAAGGAATATATTTATTATCAGAAAACGTTTCCGGATTAAAAGAAATAAATCCGTCTATACTACCGAAATAAATAGTTTCATTTTTAGCCTTGAAACCCGAACGGAAATTAAACTGGTTACCCAGCAGTCCATTAGCCACAGTAAATACTTTACTACTTCTTGTCTGAGGATTAAATCTTACCAGTCCTGCATTTGTAGTAATCCAGAACATTCCGTTTTCATCCTCCACAATCTGATAAATCACATCATTAGGCAATCCATCTTTGGAACCATATCTGGTGAATGTTTCCGAAGCCGGATTAAACTTGCAGAATCCTCTGCCCTGCGTTGTCAGCCATATTTGTCTTTGGCTATCTTCAAAGATGCTCACTACCTTATCATACGGAAGACTATTGTTATCATTTTCATTATGCAGATAGTTCTTCCATTTCTTTTTGTTTATATCATACCTATAAGCTCCGTTAGCATAAGTAGCCAGCCACAAGTTGCCATGCGCATCTTCTTTTATATCATAAATAAACTTTCCGTTCAACTCCGGAATGCGGGTAAAATCATCCGTTTGCCTGTTGTAACGCATCAGTCCGTAAGTTGTTCCAATCCAGAGTGTACCCGAAGCCGAACGGCAAATAGTAAAAATATCATTCGCACTTAACATATTAAGTCCGGTTCCTTTGTGGTATGACTTTATCTCCTTTGTTTTTAAATTCAGGCGGTTTAACCCTTTGGCAAATGTACCAATCCATAAATAGTCCCCATCCAGGCAAAGACCATGAACATTATGATAAATAGCCGGATTTGTAAACGGCTTAATAGCACCCGTTGCCGGATTATAATTAAACAGTCCTTTATCCTCGGTCCCTATCCATATAGTGCCATCGTTGCTTTCACAGAATTCCCTGACTCTCTTTCCTAAATCCCTGTTTGTATTTCCGGAAGAATAAAACTTCTCAAAATAAGTGTATTGTTTTGGATAATAATTGATGCCACCAAAATAAGAACCAATCCACATCCCCCCTTCCTTATCTTTAAGCAAAGAATAAATAGCATTGTCAGTAAGTGAATAAGGATCACCATTCACACAAGTATGGTGTGTAAACTTTCCTGTTTTGAGGTGATAAATAAACAGTCCCGATTCAGACCCTACCCAAATTTCATCTTTGGAATAAAAGGCTATTTCCCGGGCATAAATTATTTCTCCTGATTCATCCTTTAATAAAAGAGTGCGAACCTTGTTTGTTGCTAAATCTATCTCTTTCAATCCACCTTTCGAAGAACCAACATACAAATAATGATGAGGTCCTGAAACCAGCTTATTGATAATATCATCTTTAAAGGGCTGACTCCCATCAGCAGCAACAAAAGGTTTCAGTGTTTTAAAATGATCTTTGGTATAATATAGATTATCATCATACAAACAAAGCCAACAAGTACCATTATCATCAAACCAGAAGCGGGTTATATTGGCAGTGATAAATTTCTTTGATTTGCTGGAAAAATAATTAATAAGAGTTTCCTGCGCAGGTTCATAGTAAAAAAGCCCCTGAAAATCTACAGAAATCCAGATACCTCCTTTTTTATCACTAATAATAGAAGTGACAGAATGTTCAATAGATGTTCCCTGAGCACTTCTTAATGAGAAACGCTTAAAAGAGTCCGTTATTGAAGAATAAATATATAAACCAGCATCAGTACCCACAAATATATTTCCTTTCTGGTCTTCATAAAGTGCAGTTATAAAATTATTCCCTATAGATTTTTTCGTATTTGCATCAAACTTAAAGACACGGAAAGACAGACCATCATACCGGTTGAGTCCATCTTTTGTTCCAAACCACATAAAGCCTTTGCTGTCTTGCAAAATAGCATTTACTGTACTCTGTGACAGACCATCTCTTATATTTAAGTTTTTAAAATAGTATTTGGTAAAGAAGTCCCGTTGTGAATAGCTCGAGATACCGGTTAAAAAGAATATAAGAAACGATATAATGAGATGTATTTTCTTCATAGCAGTAGTTAATTCAATGGTTATTCAACAAAAAAGAGAACAAATATACATGAAAATATTAACAATCCAACTCAAAGATTTTAAAATCATAAATATGGTAATTCATACGAGATTTACGAAATCTACCCTCACTCCCTAACGGTTTACCATAAGCCGTTGAATATAAAAGAGTTGCCCCGTGACGGATGAAATATCATCCGTCACGGGGCAACTCTTTTTCAGGGCCTACCCTCACTTTTTCAGCACTTCACAACGTTATATGGCCTGCCTTTGTTTGAATCGCCCATCGGAATATTGAGCTTAGTTAAGAATACGTCCGAAGGTAGTAATCTTTGTGGCAGAAAGCTGGAAACCACTTTTCTGTTGTAATCTTGTAAGGATGAACGAAGCATATCGGCGAAGTTCCTGCACAACACGCTGGTGCGCCTTGCAGATATTCACCGCCGGCTTTTTCCACATATCCTTTTTCATGCTTTTCATTAGCGTTACCAACTCCACACATTTCTGTGATTTCCCTTTCACATTGAACTTAAACTGAATAATTTTCATACCTAATTGATTTTCTCTAATAATCTAACTCCTTTTCCAACGAATATTAAGTGAGTTCACAGATGAGAACCCATGGGCCCTCAGTTGAGAACCGATAAGCCCTCGGCTGTGAACCCATGAGTTCTCATATGAAGGCTCATCTATATTAAACCTGTAAAGTCATTAGTTCCCACCACATATGGAGATAAGTCTGCCTAGAGTTTTGCTTAGCGGATATCACAACAAATAATAGTTGTTTTCATCAACTAATTGCATACCCTGATGTTATTATAAAATAAGCGAAGAATAAAAACTAGCCTAAATAAAAAATAACTCATGAAAAAGATCATTGTAACATCATTAGCATTATTGTGTCCGATAATTATGGCAATGGCTCAATCATCATCGGACAAGGACATATCAAATCTCAAAATAGGATTTTTCGTTGGCCTGAATATGCCAAAACTCACCGGCGGAGGCGGCAATCCGCTAAGCGAGAACTGGTCGTCACGTGAAGGAGGCGCTTTTGGATTAACCTTCTCATGGAACACTGGCCCACACTTTGCCTGGCGTGCCGATCTGCTTTATTCCAGCGAAGGCGGGCAACGGAATAAGATGCAAGGCATTGACGGCCCATCCTTCAATCCTCAGGTTCCGGCTGGAACATACTTTTATGCAAACTTCAAAAACCAATCCATCCTCAATTATCTGGAAGTGCCGTTAATGGGAAAATACTCCATTCCATTGAGCAAGTCCTCTCATTTCTATATGGATTTCGGTCCTTATATCGGTTTTTTGTTAAATGCCAATCAAAAAACAAGAGGTTCCAATATCATTTACGCCGACCCAGAAGGCACTCAGGCCGTTTCAGTTAACCCGCAAACAGGTCAGCCTTTCCCTGTTTCACTTGATGCCGATACTGATATAAAGGATAAAATCCACACCATAAATCTGGGTTTAACAGGTGGCATAGGTTTAACGCAGAAAGTTGGATTTGGTGAATTGGTTTTAGACTTGCGCGGAGCATACGGATTGACCAATATTCAAAAGTATACCGAAGATGGTAGTAACCATATTGGCAATTTATTGGTATCTTTGGGGTATTCTGTTCCTTTCTAGATTGGATTACCTGCCAGGTCTAAGAAAAAAAACACTACCTCTTTTGAAGAGTATTTTCAAAAGAGGTGGTGTGATATATGTGAACCCTATAATAGAAATAAGCCTTTTATAGGTTGATTGTATTTTCTGCAGTCTCTTGACTACCTTTTATATCATCATAGAATTTCACGAAACTAATTTCCATATAAGGTAAGAGCCAAAGGAAGCCTATTCCTAATGTCAGGATACAAAGCAATCCCCATCCAAAGAATCTAAGATTCAGACAGAAAAATTTCCATTTGTATCCATACATCATCTTTTTACTTTTATCAATTGCATCCATTATCTGAATAGAGGGCTCATCAGCAATAATATAATAAGTCATCGCGTAAGATAAAGCAGCTATTATTCCTGGTATTATTAACAGAATAGACCACAATAAAACAAAAATACCCATTAAAATATATGCTCCTAATGCAGTTCCAAAATTATTAAATCCCTTAAGCAGCTGTTCAAAGCGAGCTTCCTGGTTCCTTGATATAGCCAATGAAAAGATTGCTAAGCCAAGAGTCAAAGGACCACCAAGAATAAGACTTATTATTCCTGTAAATGGAGTAACAAAATGCTCTCCAGACAAATTGAAATAGGAATAATTAAACTGTAAACCACCGATTACCAATCCATACACAAAAAAAGTTCCGATAGCCAATCCCCATTTATCTCTCAGGGATTCTTTGGCCATTCTCATTAAAACAACATTTTCCATATTAATTTATTATTAAGCGTAAGTTAGCACATCTCCTGCTCTACTTGGTTAGTTATTTTTCAAAAATAGAATATATAATGTACATACGCAAATTTTACTTAACATTTATCAAACAAATTTATACTATTATTTTTAAGTACAAATTGCAATTCCGTTCGCTTTTTACAGCTAACGGGCACAAAAAAGTGAGGGTAGCCTCTTTTTGCGAGCTTAAAGTAAGGGACCATTCTTCATCCCTCACCGTTTATTTAGCTGCTTATCAAATAGTTATTCAGAATAGTGAGGGAGTGAGGGATGAAAATCATTTTTGTGATTTCTTTGTCACTTTTGGTGGAAAGTATAACATTGAGCCCTTAATTTATGGTGTTTTGCAGACTTTTATCAAAGTCAATAAATAGTTTATCAAGATGCATTCATTTATTCATTTATAATGAACAGCTTCTTTCTTTTATTGAAGAGTTTCTTTCCCTCAAAACAAAAATAAAACAATATTTTTACGCCTTATTGAATTCTAGCATGAAAAAGAAACTATTTTTATTAATGTTACTGATAGGTATTTTCTTTACGAGAACCGCATCAGGAAGAGGAACTATTCCTCCATCTTGTTTTACTAATAGCCATGATATAACCTCATTATATGCGTGGGGGCCTTATTCTAAACGTTATGCCGGAATATCACATATACCCAATATACAGAAAGGAATACGTTTCGATTTTTCTGTAATGCCGGGATATTATCGTAGCCGGCAACTAATTCCTCATGTTCTTTTTGAATCATCTTATTATCCATGGGACATTAATCCTTCTATGAACCATATAATATACCGGTATGAACTGGAATGGAAAGATCGTGTATTTACCGATGTCACCTACTATGTACTAGACGAACATTGCACACTGGTAGGCATGCGCTGTGTCAATAATACTACAGTTAATCAAAATCTGGTGCTCAACCTGATGGCTTATATAGACTATGAGCAGGAACAACCTCAGGTTAAAGTACCAGAGAGCATGAATATACAATGGTACAATGCTACCGATTATTTATTAAACGAGCCTGTACACAAATCTCCCCAATATAATTTAGTATATGATGGATGGAGAAGAAATGAAATGCAAACTTCACAGTCACTAAGAGGGTTTGTTTTAGGAAAAGAATTTGGCAAAGAAAAGGGAGATAAAGTAGTTTATGAGGTGAATATCCTTCCGGGAAAAGAAAAAGGGATGATAGGGTTTAGGAATAATACGCCTAAGGGCAAAACTGCAACTTTTCAAATTAAAGGGCTAGATGAAAGTACTCTGAAGCTAAAAGGTACAGGAGAATACACAATAGCCTTAGTTCCTTATTCATGTAAAAAGCCAGGAAAATACATTTTAGAGTTACGCTCCGAGGGTACTAGTAGTACTGCCTTAGATGGCTTCTTTATTGGGAGTGAAGAGGAAATGAAAAAAATTGAAATAGTTCCAAGGTCTTTATCTTTTAATCCTAAAATAAAAACAGGAAATGAAAATCAGGATTTTATTTTAAAATATGAAGGCTGTAATAACTATTATGGAATAGCATGGAACTATAAGGAATCGAGTATTCGTACAATTTTGGATGACAATCTGGAATCCTTCTTCCGCAAAAAGGTACACGACCACGTATCAACAAGATTAGTTGGTAATATGAAGTGGAATTATACTAATGCTTTTTTACGGCCAATAGTGTTGGCTGCTCATTCAGAGCAAACTTTATATGCATTAGTCTGTACAGGAAACTCTGAACAAGTAAATGAACAAATAAAGAAGTTCCATGCTTCACCTACAACTTATACGTCCCGGATTCAAAAAAATGCCACAGACTCCGGAAATAAGATATTGCCAGATGGAAAGAAGTACGAATTCGGGAACCGCCTCTTGCAATCAGCATTATTATCTAATATAGTTTATCCTGTTCGCACACAAGGGCAGTACATCCGGCATTTTACACCTGGTAAAAACTGGAATAGCCTTTATACATGGGATTCCGGATTTATTGCTCTGGGATTGATTGATATAGATATTACAAAAGCCTTTGAATGTATAAGGGCCTATACCACTCCGGCAGGAAGTGAATCGGCATTTATTCATCATGGAACTCCTTTGCCAATACAGCTATATGCATATTATGATTTATGGAATAATTGTCAATCACAAAAGGCTTTAGAATTCCTGTATCCGCGACTTAAGCAGTTTTTTGACTTTATGGTAGGTAATAATCCCTATTCCACTACCCGCATGAAAGGTTCAGGTCTATTACGGACATGGGACTATTTTTATAATTCGGGTGGTTGGGATGATTATCCGCCTCAGCATACCCTAAGTGATAAATCTTCTGTAACCCCAGTAGTTACTTCAGCTTATTATATCCGAGCTGCTAAAATATTGCGTTTAGCAGCTAAAAAGTTAGGCCTAAAAAAAGATGTAAAAGGTTACAATCAGGTAATTAAACAATTATCAAGTGCATTGCAAACCTATGCATGGGATGAAGAAACTGGTTATTTTGGATATGTGCTGCATAATACCGACGGAAAAGCTATAGGGATTTATCGCTATAAAGATGGCTCCAACTTCAACAAAGGTTTGGATGGAATAACTCCACTTATCGCGAATATATCCTCCAAAGAACAAACGAACAGAATGATAAACCATCTTTTTTCTCCTAATGAAATGTGGACAGAAATTGGTATATCGACAGTAGACCAGTCTGCTCCTTACTATAGTTCAGATGGATATTGGAATGGAGCTGTTTGGTTCCCACATCAATGGATGATATGGAAAGCTTTATTGGATCTCGGAGAAGGAGAAAAAGCTTACAGGGTGGCAAACACGGCTTTAAATACATGGGAAAAAGAATGTGAAGAGAGTTATTATACCTTCGAACATTTCATTATTTCCTCACAGCGTGGAGCTGGATGGCATCAATTCTCCGGTTTATCATCTCCTATACTCAACTGGTTTGCCGCTTATTATCGAGTAGGAAAAGTTTCCACCGGTTTTGAGGTTTGGATTTCTGAGAATTCTTTTAATGAAGATTACTCGCTGTACAAGGCAAAGATCTCATTTGATGATTCAACACTTCCACATAAGCGTTCTTTTATAGTATGTATGAATCCGGCAAAAAAATATCAAATCAGATTCAATGGTAAAATAGTTGAAAGCAAATCGTATTATCCAGGATTATTAGACATTACATTACCAAGCACCAATAAACCAGGAATACTTACTATAGATACTATAAATATTAAAATTTCACATTGTTCCTGATTAGCAACAAACAAACCAGTATAGTTTTTAGTAGTAACTATTTGAATTAGCTTCGATTTAATCTATCACTATCATGTGAAAATACAAATAAGGAATTGTCACCCATACCGTAGTGCATTTGAATAAAAAGAAAAAGAAGTTGCTCATTATTAAATACATGAGCAACTTCAATATGAATTACGGAAAAAACATTAGAACTATTACAGAAAACAGAGTCAAAAATGAACTTTCTTGATCTTTTTGCTTTTATCTCAAAATATAAATCTTTTCATCCGTATTCCATCCTTTAAAGACGAGATTGTTATGGACTGACAGATTTTTTTCAGCAGTTTCAATCTTGATAACCTTTTTTTCACCTGGCAATAAAGTAAAAAAATTGTCAGAGTAGTAAGAGGGGCGAATTGGAGAATGCTTTTCATTTAAGAGTTGGAGTTGATTGAAAAAAGCAATCTGATTTCCTACATTTCTAACAATTATCTCTATGTACATCTTATTCTCTTTAAGATGTGTCAGACAAGACAACTTAACCTTTGCCTTCGCCATCTTATTCAAACTTTCGAATCCGGAGGTACAAGGCCCCGTAATAGTAGTCCGACCTTGATATGTGTCGTTTGACCGCCAATAGAAGTTTGTTGAAACCACCTTTCCTTTCTCGTCTTTCAAAATTAAATTGATGAAGTGAACTTGTGATATATTCTTTGGGAATACCAACTTAATTACATCATTAGAGACACCATCTTCTTCAATATCTACAGTAGCCGTTTTTTCAAGAACTTTTTTGCTATCCATATTGAACACCTGAGCTATTACTTTGTATCCTTTAAACGACTGGTTATAATCATTAACGACCGAAACGGTATTCTTCAGATAGTCGAATTGTACATGGAGAGGTTCCAAGGACTTAGCTGTATGATAAAGAGAGGCCGTAGGCTCTAATGACCAATCCCACATTCTGGCCGAAACTTGAGGATTCGGACAGTTGTGATACCAGAAAAGCAGCCCCGAACAGAAACGGTCGCCATGGTTAAATTTGTTATAGTTCCAACATTCCCAGATACTTTTGGAATTCATAGCTCCTACGAACTGGGCTTTCTCACAGTATTCTTCAATAGTCTTTGATTTTCCATACTGATTTACCAAGTCATTATATAAAGATGTCATTCGGTGAAAGCCATTTCCATCCATATAATCCCATACCTTTTTATTGATTGGCCACAAATCCTTGCTGTCCATCATCTCTTTTAGAGACTCGTATACCGGCAATGTAGGCGCTCCATATTCGGGGTTAAAACCATATATGCGGCTTCCTCGTTCTGATGCACTATCTTCATAATGTTGCATTGGATTAACTTGCTTATAAGGACTACCATCATGTACGCCATCACATTCCGACTGCATCTGATAAGGTCTTGTCCCATCCAGGCGATTCAATAACTCTGGAGTTCCTGTTACTTCAGAACTTTCATTAGAAGCAACATAGAGTGCTAATGCTGCATGATTGCGAATTCTCTTAACTGTTGATTCTACATTTGCCAAATACAGTGCTTTATCCTGGGGATGCTTGGTATCACCTGTTAGCCAGAACTCTTGCCATACCAACAGACCCAATTCATCACAAAGTTGGTAGAAACGATCAGATTCAGCAATTCCTCCACCCCATATGCGAAGAAGATTGACTCCAGATTGCGCTGTGTATTTCAATTCTGCATCCATACGATTATCTGAAGTTCTTAACATCGCTTCAGGAACCCAATTCGTTCCTCTAATGAATAAGGGTTTACCATTGACGATAAACATCTTGGAGCCATCGGGAGTTTTAGTTGTTACATGAATATCTCTAATACCAAATCGCGAAGTTAAGGAATCACAGATTACACCATCAACAGAGACAGACATCTTTAGTGTATATAAGTTTTGCGGACCTTTGTTTACAGGCCACCACAATTTAGGCTGAGCCATATTTAGCTGTGCAAAATCTTCGCAAGAAAAATTACAGACTTTCTCTTCACCGCGAAGTATGTCAATTGTTTTAGTAAAGGTGATGCCTTCACCTACAATTTCGCCCTTAACCTCACATTTTAAAGGTCGTGTATTATTTGGATTTACTATTTCAACTGATACATCTTCGTGAGCAACATTAAAGTTTCCTTTATCAAAAGATGATTTGACAAAAGGGTGTCGTAATGCAACTTTTCCTGTAGCATACAGAGAGATTCCTCTCCAAATACCAGTATTCCTGTCTCGAATACCATCTGGATAAGTAAAATCCCAACCTACAGTCATCAATTGGGTAACATTGAGACCAATATTTCCGTCACCGCCATTTTGGAATTCTCCTTTAGCTCCCCATGCTTTGGGAGTACAGTTACTTGGCATGTCCACTGGATGAACCAATATGGCAATGGCATTATTCTTACCAATATTAACAAAATCAGTGATGTTGATATAATCGTTCTTAAACATCCCCATCATGGTGCTGAGTAAATGTCCGTTTACCCATACTTCAGCCCGATAATTGATACCGTCTGGCTGAAGCCAGATGGTTTTGCCTTTGAACGAAGATGGCACCTCAAATTCTGTGCGGAACCAATAGGTATAAAATGAATTACCTACTTCGGATATATCAGGTATCTTTTTGTTAGTAATTTTATTGTTGTCGCCAAAATAGGGCTCTGGAAACACCTTATTATAGACCAACGAACCTAACACGGTACCTGGCACTACAGCATCAAGCCAACTTGTTTCACCGTACCCCGCTTTAGAGATTGTTTCTCCTGCAGCTCCTACTTGATCTGCCTTTTTCATTTTCCATTCAAAAGTACCTTCATGAATAGCTTTTGAATCCAGATTGATACAACCGGATCTTTCACTATTATATACAGAGCCATATATAAACCCTGGTACTCCCATCAGTAGAAAAAGTAATGTTTTTAGTATTTTCATATAAGTCTTTTATTATTTCATTTGTTCAAATTCTCTGATTACTTGATGCGAATTCACTTTTTGAACACAGTTATCAAACCGATCAATTGCTTGACAAGCTGCAATGGCTGAAGTTTGTCCGAGTACCATAAAAACAGGTTCCATCCGAATAGATCCATAGGCTATATGTGATGCCGACAAGCAAACGGGAACCAAAAGATTTCTAGCTTCTGTTTCCTGAGGCGTAATAGCCCTGTAAGAAACATTATAGGAATCTTTCAGATAGATTTGAACATCCCCCTCATTTTTTACCATCCCATTTACGACATATCGTCCACAGTTATGTGAATCCATAGTATATGCAGCCCATGCAATCAGATCATCTGCAACTTTTGTGTTTTCGCAGTACTGCTGTGTCATTACCATTCTACCAACCATTCTCCTTGATTCACGGATATATAACTGGGGTGTGAAATGTTCATTGTCTTCATACTCATCTCTTGGATATCCCCATTTTTGTAGTTCACTACGGATATTTGCCGGAATCCGATTATCCGTCCACATGAAGTATAACAGACCTTTTGTATAATCAAGATGATTATTATATATCTTCTCACGATCTTCATAAGAAGCTTCCGGATAATTCCAGCTATCTCCAATCATGTCTGTAGAAAAACCTCCCTGGTTATTGATATCACATTTATGATTCGGCATCATATCCCATTTTAAACAATCTTTGTACGTTTTCCATGGTGAGACTTCTTTCAGACGTAGCAGCAGTTCATATTTTGTTGAATCATAATTTTCAGGGCGGGTTATCGGTATTCTGTTGTTCTCATCATTGGTTAGGGTAATTCGGAAATTGTAGGATTGAACATGTTTATCACCAGCTCCTGTTTTTCCAATTGGTTCAGAAAGTATTCCATAGAGCAATCCACTGGATGGATTACCTTTTATTTTGTATGGATCTACCCCATCTGGAAACTGGTGTTTTTGATTCATTTGGACACCATTACCAGTTTCACCATATTGTGAGTTTGCTTCCCGGCCAACTGTATAAGAGACGCCTGCTTTGGCCATCAAATCTCCTTCATAACTGCAATCCAGAAATATTTTTGCTGACACCGTTTTCCTGGTCTTATTGAGAGGTAGATTAGAATCTTCCAGGCTTATTCTGGTAATCTCATTTCCTCTCTTTTGAACATTAATAATACGATATTGGTATAATACATCTGTTATTCCGGCTTCCTCGAGAAATCCTTTGAAAGTTGCCAACGCTACTTTAGGTTCAAAAGTAAACTTGGGCTCATTTTCTCCATAAGACCGACCTATTCGATTATAAAATTGAAGGGCATAGCCTCTAATGATACTTTTATTTCCAATATCCGTCCACCCTAGTCCGCCTGCTGTTAATCCGCCAATTCTATTACTTGGTTCTATTAGAATCACAGACTTTCCTTTCTTTTTAGCTGTATAAGCTGCCATAATACCTGCAGGTGTAGCACCATAGATACAAATATCTACCTGAGTATTGTTATTACCGACGTATCGGTTGGATTTGACATCTTGATCTTTATTATTGATATTCCTGAATGAAGAACAGGATGTTAATAATAAACAGACAAGCATTATTATTGTCGTAAACACATTCTTGCTATAACGAATTACCATCATATGTAGTTAAAGTATGAATTGTATCTGCATTTATAAAAAACAGAAAGGCATGTTTTTTTAGTTACATGCCTTCCATTAAGATGTTTCTACTTAAGTTCCTTAATCTTTATATTACTAAACCAAACTTCATTTCCGTGATCTTGTAAGAGAATATTGCCTTCTGCAAGATTTCCGAAATCAGGCCAATTCTTATATTTGCTATAAGCAACCAAAGCATTCCACATTTCATTATTACGTGTGTATTCTATAAGTTTTACTCCATTCAACCAATGTTCCACATGATTACCTTTTACTATAATAGTGGCTGTATTGAATTCTCCTTTGTTAAAAGGTTTATTTTCAGGAGCAGGAATAAGATCATATAATGATCCTAATTTTCTGTTACCTTTTACACCAAGTTTTGCGTCAGGATGCTTTTCATCATCGAGTATTTGAAACTCACAACCAATAGCAGAGCCGTCTCCTTTATTCAAATCAGGATTAACGAAATATTTAACCCCACTATTTGCTCCTTCAGTAATCTTAAAATCGACTTTCAGAATAAAATTCTTGTATTTACGAGTAGTCACAATGTCACCACCATTAGCAGATTCTGCTCCTCCGCTCTTCATTACTTTCAAAATTCCGTTTTCCATGATCCAACCTTTTGCCGGAAAAGTAGAAAGCTTAGCTCCTTTCCACCCATTACTTGTCTTGCCATCCCAAAGCAAAGCCCATCCATCTTTTGCTTCGCGTGAAGAAAGCGTATTAACGATAAGATTAATTTCAGGTGCCTCATTTGTTTCAGGAGTCAAATAAGAAGCTACATTTTCAGTGCAAATACGAATGTTCTTCCAGCTTACACATTTATTCTCAAACGAAGCATTATTGATGGAATGCACCTGCAAAGCAATGAAGCCAGTCGGAGTCATATTATCCCAAATATTAGCACATGGAACACCGTTAATCCATATACGTATAGAATTACCGAAGGCCTCAATACGGGCTCTATTCCATTCGTTATTTTTAAAAGCTGTCTTTGCAGACGGATTCTGTGTCAAAGGATATATCCAATTGCGACGCGCCTCATCATATATACCGCCCGACCAGGCACGGGATGACGGATCTATTTCGAATTGATAGCCATGTACACGGCCATTTTGATATTCCTTTTTACTCTCGCTACGGAATTGTACTCCTGAGTTTAATTCATTATCTACTTTAAAATCAAACTCAAGAATAAAGTCTCCATAGTTCTTAGTAGTTGCCAGAAAAGTATTGGAAGATCCCATCTTAGGTATACCTACAATGGCATCACCTACAACTTTATACTCCGCTTTTCCATTCAGTTTTTGCCATCCTTTCAGGTTTTTGCCATTGAAAAGAGGTTCCCAGTTTTGTGCCGACAAAGAGGCAACACAAAATAAAAGTAAAATCGATAAAAATAAATTCTTCATATCCTTTTATTTCTAATAATGTAATTTATAGTTGTAGCTTACACTCTTACTTTTCTAAAAGAGCGACAGCGCACCATAGATATGGAGCCTGCCCGTGATAATCGCCTGCATGACGAGTACGATCATAATAGTACTGTTTGTCATTCTTCTTATTTGTGCCAACACAAACCTCTGTTACTTCATCACGATCGTTGATATATGAAACTAAAGCTATCCAGGCTTTTCGAACAACAGGAGCATATTCTTTTGCATCTAGCCAGCCATTTTTTACTCCTTTAATAAGTGCAAAAGTAAACATAGCCGATCCAGATGTTTCTGACCAGCAATCCGACTCATTAATCAACTGATTCCATAAACCATTTGAATTTTGATAATTCTTCAAACTTTTCATCATTGCTTGATAACCTTTCAGGATACGAGGGCGATCTTTGCTATCTTTAGGTAAGCACTGAAGCAGCTCTGCCATACCAGCAGCCATCCATCCATTTCCCCGGCCCCAATAGAACGGCACATCAGGAGCATGATAAAAAAGACCATTCGGACGTTGTAACTCATCCAGATAATGTGCCATTTCTTTTGCTGCTCTATCAATAAATTTGCGATCTTTGGTCACTTTATAAGCTTGAGTTTGTACAATAGTGATCATATACATGTCATCAATCCATAAACGTGTTTCCCAGGAATAACCTTTTTCAGCCCAAGCCTTTTGTTCTGGATTTGCATTTTCAGGAACTTCCCATTGGGTTTCAGCATAAGGGAGTCCTAAATCCATATATCGTTTATCTTTTGTTACTCGATACATTTCCAAAGGCAAACTTCCAAACATATTCAAATCAACATGATTCATAATGGGTAACAATGCCTTTTCTGTTGTAAACAAAGGCTCAAATTTATCTTGCAGAAGCTTAACAAGTTTTTTGTCTTTTGTTATTGCACCAAATTTAAGGGCTCCACTCCAATTAAAAGTTTCTGGATAACTTATCCATTTCCCGGCATGAAGCATATGCTTTCCATCTACAAAATGATACGCCAATCGTTTACCTACTTCTTGGGGGGTGCACCCTTTCGGAAAATCGGTCAGTATATTAGTTTGAGCAAATAAGAACTGAAAAGGGATAAATAGTGATAATAACACAAGTACTTTCTTACACATAATAGCGATTTTTATAATATAGAATCAAAAATAATTATTACAATTTATAAAATTCTTCCCAACCATTTCGTGGAGGGATTCCTGTTAACATAGCATTAGCAAATTGATTGTTAGTAATTTGTTTAGTACGACTATCAAAGAACAACTGGGTATTGAGACGTTGTGCCATAACACCGAGTGAGAATACCTGGCTCAACACACCATTAATTTCGAACGATGAACGTGTTTTCTCTATGCCGTTACAAGCTAACAAGAAATTTTCAAAATGATTGGAAGGGCTTTTGGGTACTACAGGTAATTTATCTGCCATCTCTCTTGCTTTTTCTTCAGGAATGATTGACAGCGTGCTTCCATGGCTTCCTCCTTTAAATATTAAGTCCTTTGTATAGATTATTTTCCCAGGATTAAGTTGTGTGGCAGGCGCATCTCCCTGATTTGTTTTAGGAATGTTGGGATCAAGGCCTGATACACCGTATCCTGGAGGAATAGGCGGCAAATTATCTAGTCCGTCATACCAAGTGATATCTACGGGTGGCATTCCTTTACGTTGCGGGAAGCGGAACAGGATAGTGGACGAGTAAGGATAGAAATAATCATTATGTCCCTTCTCATACAACATTGACACTTCATACGGCAAACCAAGTTCGAGAAACTCGTGTACAGTATCAAGAATATGTGCACCCCAATCACCTAAAGTTCCCATGCCAAAATCATACCAACAACGCCATTCGCCCTGATGATATTTTTCGTTGTATTCATGATATGGAACAGCTCCGAGCCATGTATTCCAATCCATATCTTTCGGGATAGATTGGGCTTCAGGCAGTTTGTAGATATTAGAGTCCCATTTATGCCAACGACGAACGTTATTCATATGAGCTGTGACAGCTGTAACATCTTTGATGATACCCGCGTCCATCCATGCTTTAAATTGGAAATAATTGGCTTCGGAATGTCCCTGATTTCCCACTTGTGTTGCCAATTCTGGATGTCGGCGCGCAGCTTGCATCAGTAACTCTGCCTCATAGAAAGTACGTGCCAAAGGTTTTTCTACATATACATGCTTGCCTGATGCCAAAGCCAGCATACTGATGGGAAAATGTGAATGATCAGGTGTAGCTATGACTACTGCATCAAACTCGTTTCCCGCTTTATCAAACATCTGTCGGAAATCCCGGAATTGTTTTGCTTTAGGATACATGCCGATCACCTTCTGCGTGTGTTTAGCACCCATGTCCACATCACAGAGTGCAACTACTTCAATCATTCCTGTTCGAGCAAACTCTCCTATAACTTGTTCGCCTCTGTTACCAATACCTACATAAGCTATCTTTACTTTAGCTTTCATCTTTGGTTTTTGCCCAACATTCAAGGAGGCAGCCTTAAGCAACCCGTTAGAGCCTACTGCCAACCCAGCTGATGCAATTGTCATAGTCTTGAGAAAATCTCTTCTGGATACCATAGTTTTTCATTGATTAGTTAATATTATGTTTTTCGAGGTTAACATTATTGCTTTTACACATAAGTATTTTTTCCTCTAGAAATGTATTTATTCACAAAAAGATGCTGAACCCAGCGAGGTGAGAAACTTTTTAGTAACTCCTCTCTCTGATCAATAAGAGCGACAAATAAAGCAGTAGATAAGATTTCACCTTCCATCCCGCTATTCGTAGCGACGGCTACTTGACGATGTCCTTCAACAGGTTTACCATTGCATGGATCGATGATATGTTTCCGTTCTTCTGAATCATTACCTGAAGTGGTTAAACATTCATTAAAGAGCCACACTTCTCTTTCTCCCGAGTTGCAAGTCATTCCATTTCCGAAACCTACTTTCCAGCCTTCACCATATGGGTGATTACCCAAGGCAAGAACTGAACTGTTACCCAAATTAATCAAAGCGTTTTCCTGCCCGTTATTATTCAAAATACTTCGTACTCGTTCTAAAGCATACCCTTTTAGGCAACCGGACAGATTTATTCGTACACCTGGCCGACTGAAAGAAATTGTTCGATCTTCAGCTGACATGCTTATAGCGTGGATAGTTTCCTTATTATAATTATCGGAATGGATTGCAATATCGAAACAACCAAATGTACGTTTATGCGCAGATAAACAGAAAGAGAGAATTTCAAAAAGTTCAGGACTGACTGTAACCGGATGCTTAGCTGCTTCAGTATTAATTCGCGAGAGTTCGCTGTCATCATAGAAGTTAGCAAGCTGTTCCAATCGCTTTAATTCGTTATATATCAAATTAGCTATTTCAAGCTGAATATTATTTTCATCTTGTCTGTATAATAGAATGTCAACACGTGTGTGCATCGAAGTAAACCATGAGTATAGTAACTGGCTACCGTTACTCATTGACTTTGTCAGGTGTTGTATAGTATCGTTTTTCATTCAGTCAACATTTCATTCTCATTTTTTTGAAAATAATATCCTCAATCCATATTTAAGCAGTCGTATTAAACACCAGAAGATGTAGAGTGCAACAGCAAAAATAAATACATACAAGATAGAAGTTATTAGTTCGAGAACTGGGGTATGATAAGCTATAATCGCATAAATATTGGCAAGATTGGCCACCAAAAAGCATACCAGAAATGTTATTAACTCATATTTTTTTCTTTGAGCTGTTATAAAGGTATCTTTCATACTCCAAGTAGTGTTTGAGGTTTATGGTTCAAATAATCAATCTTGTATTCATCAGGGAAAGAAAGAATGCGTCCTTCTTCAATAGCTTGATGTCCTAACAAGCAAAGAACACTTGCGTAGTAGCCTTCTTCTGCAATCCGAGTAGGCTGTCGACGAGTGATGACAGCTTCCACAAAAGCATCCAATAAGAGCGAGGTTCCATCCGTATTTGGACGTTCGCCAAGTATATACTCACCATTGTTCACGTTTGCAGTTTCTGGAGCCCAACTCGTTCCTGCAAAAGGAAGTGAACCAAAAAGTTTGTTTTCGAAGTCGTTTACCATCTGTAAAAATCCCGGCGCAGGAGAAACATTCTCAAAGAAATATTTACCACGTTCAGGCTCCACAGTTCCCAAATTACCCATTATTTGTTCTTCCAGTCCATAAAATTTGTTAGAAGTAACAGAATCAAATGTCATTTTCACACCATCGTCAAAGACGTATATACAACTAATATTATCATATACCTCTCTGCCGTCTTTCCAGAAGGTTATAGCACCGTGTCCCATAACTTTTTCAGGGAGTTTGCGCAAAGCCCAACTACCTATTTGTAGTTGATGACAAGCAAGTTCAGTCATTAGCCCTTTGGAAGATTCGCGATACAATCTCCAGTTGATGAGGTGTTCCAGCTCAGGCGAGGGAACAGGTCTTCTCCAATCTCCATTTCTATTCCAAAAGGTGCGAATAGAATTGATTTCTCCAAATACGCCATGATGAATCATTTCCATAGCCTTTATATAGCGCGGATCGAAAAGACGTTGTTGTCCAGTAAAGAAAATAAGGCCAGTCTCCTTATGGCGTTTATACATCTTGTGGCATTCTTCGATACTGTAGCCAATACATTTCTCACAAAGCACATGTTTCCCTGCATCAAGCGCATCCATCACAATTCTGTAATGAGTATTCAAGGGAGTTGCCACTAGAACAGCATCAACTGTTTTATCTTCCAATAACTTTCGGTAGTCATCATAAACTTTAGCAGAAGGGATAAGTTTATGAGCCTCTTCAATTGACGAACGATAAATATCGCATAGTGCAACGATCTCTACCTTTAAGTTCTTCAATAGAAAGCCAATATGAAACTGTCCGCGTGATCCAGTCCCGATAACTCCCAAACGACATTTTTCTTTACCTGTTAACTTTACTTCCGAAAAAGCAGACAACCAAGGACTTGTAGCCAATACAGCTCCTGCACCCGCAATTCCAAGATTTCTTAAAAATTCACGTCGGTTAATAAATTCTTGTTTCATTCTTCAATAGATAAACTACCACTATTAATCAGGACAATTCAATTTAAGCCTATCAAAAGTGATTAAGTATGATTATAGTCATTGTAACCACAATTCGGGATTTGCTTTTCTTTATTGTTAGCGAAATTGATGCATAAGAAAATAGCTCAACAACATTCTTTTATTATCAGAATGTTATTTAAATTTCAACAGTTCCCCTACCATAAACTAAGAGTTTATAGCAGGGAAACCATCTATAAAATATTCTCAATTAAGATCAATTCTGTTTACAAACAGGCGCTTCAGCCTCACTCGATGGGCTATCATTCGCAATACTAGGCCAGCCATCTTCCCAGACAATTTTATCAATCATCAAATAGCGTCCTTTACTAGGAGTCTGTCTATCATAACTATGATATAACATCCAATCATTACCTTCACTATCTTGAATAATTTCTGAATTATGTCCTGGACCCACAAAACGATCATTAGCCTTAATTATTATTTCATAATTATTATCAAGCATACTCTCTCCCTTCTTATTTACATACGGGCCTAACAAAGAAGTAGAGCGTCCAACAACTGTAGTATAAGTACTCAACATTGAACTGCAACAAGCGCCAACAGATGCAAACAAATAGTAATAATCGCCTCGCTTATAAATATATGATGCCTCAAAAGCATCACCTGCAATTTGAATTTTTTCAGCTTTAGCTGTTGCAAGGTCAGGAGCTACATTCATTCCATCATCGGACAGTTTTACAGCATAAATGCCATTGAAACTTCCACAGAACAACCATTTTTGGCCGTTTTCTTCAAAGAAGCAAGGGTCAATAGAGTTTCTTATTCCAATTTCAGCAGAAGAAAATAATTTACCCTTACCATCAACAGATTTGTCTATATTGAAAGGACCTTCAGGGGTATCAGCATAAGCTGTCCCGATACCAGCTGTTTCGGGTTTTCCCATAGCAGACATTGCATAATACAACATATACTTGTCTCCTATTTTCTGAATAGACGGTGCCCATACTGCTGCTCCACTATCTGTAACGAACGAAGGTTTTGTTGAGAACATAGGGCCTGCATCAGTCCAATTAATCAAATCTTCTGATTTACGAATGATTGTATTTGTACAATATGTATAAAATAATCGATCAGTTACTTTTAATACAGAAGGATCTGCCGAACTAAAATTAGTTAATGGATTCGAATAAGGGTGGACGAATTTTTCCTTTACTAATTTGTCACTTTCAGAACAAGACATTAAACTCCCCATGAGAGCAAAAGCTAGTAATACATATTTGTTTTTCATATAATTCTTTTATATTAATCATTTAACTGGTATATTATCTTCGGCACCATCATAGCCAATATTTTGATTGATATGACCTTGGGTATTTGACTTAATAGCATTTTGCGGAATTGGCCAAAGTACATGGTACGGCTTCATTATAAAAGCATTTGTCGAATAATAATATTGTTGTGAGAAGAAGTTGTTTTTTTGCATAATACGATCGTAATACCAATTCTTTGTAGAGAAGTTCTCCAGAGAGTAACCATCCAAACCCTTTTCTGCCATTAAAAAAGCAATACGTGTAAGTTCAGTCTTGCGATGTTCCTCCAAATATAACTCACGGGCTCTTTCATCCAAAATATCATCCAGTGTTACAGATCCTAACTCCGGTGCTTGAGCACGACGACGAATTGTATTCACATCTTCTTTAGCCAAGTCCATCTGACCTAACCACCAATATGCCTCAGCCCTAATCAAATAAGTCTCAGCAAGACGGAATATATACTGGTCAGTAAAGCCACCTACAGGAACATTTCCACCAGCTTTTATATCATCTTTATCAATTAACACTTTCACAATAGGAAATGAAAAATAGCAACGCATTGTGTCAGTTACATAAATGGGATTTACAGGTTGTCCAAAATATTTGCTACTACCACCGTTCGCAGCAGGACGGTTATAATAAATTCGAGACTTGTCAAACCAATTGTTAGAATTATGTCTCAAATCACTGCTACAATTATTCCAAAGTGTATATTGAGCATAATTTGTTGGGCGTACCTTAGCAAGACCTCTTCCCAAATTTTCTAACTCTTCATACCCACCGTAAATACCCGATGCATCTGTTGTTCCCTGCTTGCCATCCGGTGTTTTCACTTTACTTCCAGCATGCCACTGAGGACAGAAATTACGTTTACGATTTGAGCCACTAGCTGAAGAACATCCTTCTAATCCAAAACGTTCTTGACCTACCAGAATAGCCTCTTTATTCTCCGCAAGACTAATATTTTCTTCTTGGAACAGATCATTGAACAAATCTTTAGTCTTATCTGACACATTAACACCAAAACGTTCGGTCATCAAGTGTAATCCATAATTATTAATACACCTAGTCGTAGCATCTATAGCTTCCTGAAAATCACCAGTGCAAAGACATATTTTAGCCAACAGATGTTCACCAGCTGCTCTATTAACACTGCCACGTGGAGCATCTATTGGTAACCATTGCACTGCAAATTCCATATCTTTTTTAAGCTGTGCAAGAATAGTTTTCCTAGAAACAGTATAAAAATCCAATTTCGGTTCAGTAATTTCATCTAATATTAAGGGTAAATCTCCAAACTGATTTACCAGTAAATAATACCAATATGAACGGTGGAAATAACCTTCAGAAAGTAGGGCATTTCTTTCTTCCTCTGTACTAATGCCAGAAGCCTTAGGCACACGACTAATCACAGTATTGGCATATTTAATACCATTCCATCCAAAACTCCAATAACGAAGATGCAAACTTTCATTAGTAGTAGGAGTCAACTGAGTTTCCATATTATGAATTTCCTTTGTTTCAGGTCCTCCCATCACAGCCATATCTGACCATGCATATTCGTACACAGAAAATGTTTCACAGTTTGATGCATTAAAAGCATCTCCAAACCACTCAAAGTTCATCTGTTTACGGCACAGACAAAGCAACGTTTCCAAACCGTTTTTATCTACAAAAGTATTCTCCGGCGTTAAAAAAGACATCGGCTTAGGCTCTAGATCTACACAAGCCGATAAGCTAGCTACCATTAAACAAGTTGCTAACCCCTTAACTATATATTTTTTTGTTCTCATTTGAAAATCTTTATTTGTTTATTCATTCTATCAGATTACAAGGTCATATTTATTCCAAACGTGAAGATACGGGGAGTTATACCTTTGGTCATCGGGTCAGAAGTTCTCCATTTTGATAAAACAAATGCATTATCCACATTGAAGCTCAGTTTTAAATTCTCAATCATAAGTTTACTTAAAAGCTTTTGAGGGAATATATAAGCTAATGACATATTCTGCATTTTGACGTAATTTCTTTTCTTATAAATATTCACTGTTGGATTTGAACAGTCAGCACCCAAACGGGCATATTCGCTATTAGGATTCCATGGAGTCCAATATTCTGTCCAAGTGGAATTAGCACTTTCAAAATAACGATTATCTTCATTTCTAGCTAAATTATCTATCCCAAGATAATTAAATTCTCCACGAAGAACAAATGAGAAATCAATACAATTAAGCAATCTCAAATCGCTACGAAGAGACATTCTATAACGGGGATCACTCGAACCTAGCCATACTTTATCACTTGTATTAACTACACCATCTCCATTGACGTCAAGAAGTTTAGGATCACCAGGTTGTTTACCATATTTGTTTGCTTCATACTCTTCACCCATCTGCCAGACACCAAGCCATTTGTAGTCATAAACATCACGAATTCCATGCCCGATATACCAACCATTTTGCACATCATCATCCTCACACAGTCCAATAACATTACCTTTATTATCTAAAACATTAATCATTTTACCATACAAATGCTTTATTGTATTTTTATTAATTGAATAAATAAATGAAGTGCTCCAAGATATCACTTTAGGGATGCTAACATTCACGCTTGTCAAAGTCAATTCTATTCCTTTGTTATTTATTTGTCCTAAGTTTGTAGCTACACTTCCATATCCAGTAATTGCAGGCATAGAGCGGTCCATCAATAAGTTTGTGGTTTTATTAAAATAGACATCAGCTACACCACTCAATCTGTTATTGAATAATCCAAAGTCCAATCCAAAATTGAAAGCACTTGTCGTTTCCCATTTCAAATCATTATTAGCCAAACTAGAAGGATACACGCCTTTCACATTTACTCCATCTTGAATTGAATTTGTTATTGTCAAACGAGAAAAAGCAGCATAACGACCAATGTCTCTATTACCATTCTGTCCCCAAGATAAACGTAACTTCAAATTATCAACAAAGCTTAACTTTTTCATAAATTTCTCTTCCGAGATACGCCATCCTGCAGCAAAAGCAGAAAAAACACCATACGGACTATTCTGTCCAAATGCAGAAAAACCATCACGACGTACAGAAGCAGTAAACAAATAACGATCCATCAAAGAATAATTTAAACGTGCCAGCATACCATTTCCTGTTTGCATCTCATCATTGGAATTAACAACAGGATTAATACCTGCCTGAATGCCATGGTAACTCAATGTACCATTAGGCTGAAAACCTTCATTATTTCCAGTACTTTCCCAAGATTGAAATTTTTCAGCAGTATATACAAATGTTGCATCTACATTATGAATGTCAGCAAACGTATGATTCCATTTCAACATGTTATCAACACTCCATTCGTAATCGGAGTAATCACGGCGAGTGGACTCTCCCCCAGCTACTACACCTGGATTTACGTCAGATTTAAAATAATAATCTTTTATCCAACCAAAACGAACATTAAAGTTAGTTTGATAGCTAATTCCATAAGGAAGAGTCAACTTGCCATATACTGTTGATGTTAGGTTCTGTGTTCTATAAAATTTATCGTCAACAGATCGTGCCAACAAAGGATTCGAAACCCTATTATCATTCCAAGGTCGCACTTTAATACTTCCATCATCTTCATATACACTACCAAAAGGACTCATTGCACTGGAACTTCCAGCATCCACACTAATCTGATCCGTTCCTTTATTGGCAAATTGTGCATTCAAACCAACCTTCAACCATTTTGTAATATCTGTATCCAAATTAAGACGAGCTCTGACTGCACGGAATTGATCTCCTACCTGAAAGCCCTCATTATCTGTATAGCCTAGAGACATGTAATAATTCGTATTGGGCGTCTTACCCGAAACTGAGGCATTATAATCCTGTCTTAAACCTGATTTATAAACAAGATCCTGCCAGTCAACAACTTTTCCCGCTTTATAATTATCTATTTCCAAAGGATTAAATCCTAGACGGGTCATCCATGTTCCAACATAGTCTCCAGAGAAAGAAGCATCATAATTAGCCCATTGTTCTTGAGTCACATCTTCTGGCAAATTGTTAGGATTATCATAATATCCCGCCCCATGTTGTTGGCTACCTGGTAAAAAGTAATCATTAGTCTTCCAATAATCAGAACGCCTTTGAATATACTGCTCCGGCGTAGCTAACTTTGGTAAAAACTGTGATTGCGCTGTACCTATATTAGCACTAAGATTAATTATAGGTTTACTCGTGGTACCTCTTTTAGTGGAAATCATAATAACACCAGCTGAACCTTTAGCACCATATATAGCTGTAGAACTTGCATCTTTTAGCACATCGATGCTTTCAATATCATTAGGATTAATATCGGCCATATTACCATAAAATATAACACCATCCAAAACAATCAAAGGAGAAGTAGAAGCTTTTAAAGAAGCTGGGCCACGAACTTCAATAGAACCACCACCAGCTGCGCCACTTGAAGGGCTAATATTAACACCAGCAATACTTCCTGTCAAGAAATCAACAACATTTGTTGCGACTTTAGTCTGCAAAACTTCTTTTCCAATATGTGAAACAGCACCAGTTACATCCTTTCTCTTCATCGTACCGTAGCCTACCACAACAATTTCGCCCAACGATTTAGCATTATCCTGCATCACTATGTGCAATGGAGAACCTTTAAAAATAACTTCTTGGGAAGTCATACCAATATAAGAAAAGACAAGTGTATGTCCTTTCTTTCCGTTCAATGAAAAATTACCGTCAATATCGGTAATAGAACCTGTTGCAGTGCCTTTCACTACTACATTCACGCCAATTAACGGCATGTTCCCGGTATCCACAACTTGTCCTGTTATAGCTACGTTCTGCGAATAGGCAGTCATCGTAAGGACAGATAAAAATAAAAGCAATAATTTTTTAATCATTTTTATAGTATTAAATTTAAAAAAACTATGCGAACTAAGCATTCGCTTTTAACATAAACACAATAACTTGATGCTTTAAAAAATAAGTTTTAAAAATTCACATCATAGACAACAACTTTTATAAACCGAAATTAAGATTACAAGATCAACTATTCTTGACGCAAAAATAGTCTTCTCACATGAAGGAAAGTGCAACAATCTCTTCAATCTATGCAATTATATATTCAGAAAAAGGCCTCTGAATATATTTATATGGTATTTGCTTACTTAATTATAATTTGTGAATATTTAATTCCATTTTACGAAAGATCTAAGCAGTATACTAAAATGCTCTTGAAAAATTCAGGTAAAATAGAACGGGCATTAAACTCTGCCATATAGAAAAATTTATTAATGCCAAATTCCACTCTTTTAATAATTGGGTTGTTCTTTTCTGATACTCCCATGCGAACATAGCACTGGTGTTGTCAAACAACTCCATCTTTCAGTTAGATCATAATCTCAAGACTCCACCAATACTTGTAATAATTGTCCCTTAATTACACATATAAGAACAGGTTAAAAATTATTTTTCTTGGTCGGTTTAGGTCCCATATAAGAACGTTGCATGCCACCAAAATCCAAAACCACTTTTTGTAAAATAGTACCTGGATCTCCGCATAAAATTTTTAAAGTATGTTTGCCCGGTTCATTAATATGCAATGTCGTTTTATTTATCCGGCAATTTTTCAACACACTTTCATACCATATTTGAGCATACTCAAAAGAAGATGTGGAAGGATTCATCACCGGACCGTCATCAATACATACGCCATATTTTGTCTCAATGTTTGTGGCTTCATGGCCTGCAAATCCCCTATCTGTACTCAGAGTAAATGTGGGTAATACATAAGTATACACATCTACGGAGCCTTGCTCGAAGGTGTAAAAGTCATATTCAACACGGGGAACAATACTACTAGCTGTCCTTTGAGCGGGTGCTACAGGATTACCAAGCTGTATTGAAGCATTTTCAAAGCCTAAATTAGGAATGAGTTTAACTTCTATCTCTTTATTTTCAACTTTCTTATGGAAATCAGTAGCATTAATGGATATATATCCATTATGCTCAACAAATAATGAGTCCATTTCTTTTAATGAGGGTGAAGAAGGATTAAAAACAGAAATATAAACATTGTCTTTTCCTGCGTTTTTTCCTGTAATTTCAATTTTTCCAGAGATTCGCTCTCCAGCTGGCACTTTATTCCAATCAATAGATACTAAGATACGATCTTCCAATTTTGTTGTTCCCTTTTTCTTATCAACTAAAATCCAATCTGCAGAGGTTTTAATATCCCAATATAATACATAAGCACCTTTATTGAATATATCAAAATAATAAGACTGGCGGAAATATGTATTAAATGCGGGTAGAGAATGAAAACTACTTTTCCCTTTTACTATATCTTCTCCTTCTACCTGTATTCCTAATGAAGGCATCTCTGGTAAAGCAACAGTTTTTAATTTCGGTAATTCAAAATAAGAAGCTGCAAACCCTTGTTTTGTTGTCATTACTGGATTCCATTTACCATTCAATAAAGAGTTATATCCTTGGGTTATCACTTGCAAACTATCATAATAGATTTTCACTTCTTTGTTTAATTGATTTGTTGCTGCTCTTCCCTGCAATGAATACCAACGATTTTTCTGTCCATAAAGAACCATTTTATTCATTAGCTCACATCCTTTCACCGGATAATAAAGCAATTGATAGAATCCAGCCTTTTTTTCTTCTGGAAGTTTCTTCAAAATAGAATCAGCCATCGATCCGATACGGTTATATTCTGACAAACGAGTATCTGCCTCACGATAATTGGTAAATGAAAAATCAGTATCTGTATTTCGTTCTTTACCATATTTATCCGTTGACCATTGGTATCCCCATCCCATAAGTTCCGGTTTGCGAGAAAAGGCTTGATTATAGAATGTTGTAGTGATGTCCAGAAAATTCTTATAATATTCTTGACCAAACATTCCAGCCAACCAATGTGCCTGATAAGTATAGATATTATCATAATTGAAAGAATTGATATTATAAGCCATAGACAAAAATAAATTCATTGAGAATTCACAAGATTTTATGTCACCAACATTTAATAACCAAACACGGTCTGCTGTTGTGTCATACGCTTTACGAAGTTCTTCATACATCACTGCTGGAGAAATAGTACTCATCCATAAATAATCATGTGGTTTACCTAAATAGGAAACGTGATAATAAATTCCTGAACGGCCAGATCGCTTCTGTTCATTAGGATTACTTAAACGTTTTAAGTAACCATAATTATCATCTGCCCAAATGATTGTAACATCATCCGGTAGTTTAAGACCCGCATTATAGACATCCAAAACCTCTTTGTAAGCGAAAAAAACCTGTGGAATTTCATTAACCGGCTTTTTTATTATATCAGTCAAAAACTGTCTTTGAGTAGTTATAGCGTCACTAACAGTCTTTATACGCTCATTCATATCATTACTTCCACTCATTTCCTTATCATGAAGTCCTCTTAAAGCTACTGTATAAACATTTTCATATGGATAATTTTCAATAACTCTTTGTTTCAGTACCTTATCGATCATGCCTTTGTTATTTACATAATCCCATTCTCCCATTGTTTTTTTATTCCATTCACTTGCATTATTAAATAATAATGGTTCACAGTGAGTAGATCCCATTACGATAGCGAAGCTATCTGCAACCAATTTATTTTCAGGAATTTTATTAAAGGCAGTGGAAGCTTCATGCATAGCAGGACAAAGATAGTTTGCTTTTAAACGCAAAAGAAGCTCACAAACTTTAGCATAGGTTTTAGGACCGATATTGCCACGTTCTTTCTCAAAATTCTTTTTAGCCCATTGAAGCAATCCCCAGTCTTCATCATTGATAAATACGCCACGATACTTGACTGTAGGTTCATTAGATGTCATTTTTTGAACCTTAATGCATAACTCTTTTTGCTTGGCAACAGGAGCATCTGCCCACCAATACCATGGAGAAACTCCAATTGCTTCTGAAATGGAAAACAAACCATAAGCTGTTCCTCTACGATCACTTCCAACAACCACTAATGCTTTTTTAACTCCTGGGAATGGATTGAGTATTACTTCCATATGAAAGCTTTCCCATTTACCTTTCAAAGAAGTTACATCCAGTTTCTTTTTAGCAATAAGTTGATCTATAAGTTTATTGTAGCCTAATGTTCCGACAATAATGCTATTTGAAGCCATTTTCTCTTCTGCGTCTCCTATTGTTACAGGTTGATTAGTTATTAATCGTACATCATTACTAAATAGCCGGGCTACCTTTTTTACAACTTCAAAATCCTGTCTATCATAATACAGACATGACTTCTTATTCGTTCCAATAAGAGTGAACTCATCAACTTTATTTTCGCTTTCGGTTAATAATACTTGACCATACACAATAGGTCCACATAGTAACATTATACCCACCAATAAAATAGATTTAAAGATTTTCATATTTTTATTTTATACATTAAAAAATTATATAAACTCATTTTTGTGACGTTCTAATGTCGTTTAATTTATTAAATCAACAGAATAGCTATATCTGCAAACATTATTGCAAAAGGCATTTGCACAACACAGCAGAGTAATTTATTCATGTAATGTTGATAACGTTAAGGCCTATTTCTTGACATACGTCTGTAATATCACCACCGTATCTATTATGTAACGAATATCAGCCACATCTTAAGGGTAGCTTTCATAGTTCTTTGCATCTAACCAACCATTCTTTATTTCAATTATCATTGTGTAAGCAAAGACACCTGTCCCAAAAGTTTATTCTAGGATTTGGATCGTCTATAATCTGCCAACACATAACATCTTCTGCTTAATGTTTCAGCGAAGTATCCATTATCAGTAAATACACATTCATAGTTTTGACACGATCCAAGATGCTTTTTGAAAAAAGACTTAAAATCCAATCAAATCTACTGCTATATCGCTTCTTACCCAAAAGAACGGTGTACTAGAAACATGATAAAAACATTCTATTAGGACGCATAATTTCCCCCAAGTGCATTACTATTTAACACATTTTATGATGATTGTTTTAAGGGGATAAACTTGTAAATAAAGGTATATTTATCAAATGCATGAATACAAAAATAGCCTTATTTTACAGGAACAAATGCAATAATATATCCAATCTATACAATTATATGTTCAAAAACGACATGAAATACACCTTTGATTATTTTAATTTATTATGCAAACAACTAATACTATTTTACAAAACAACAGGATTCACTCATAGGACATTTATTTATCTACGATCAAAATATTTATATCAATAAAACACCATTTTTTCCTGCATAACTATACTAAACATTTACCAACCGTAGAATCAGTAATATGCAAAATAAAATTTTCAGCTAAAACTGTATTCACTATTTTAGCTAAGCAAAATTTAAGCTTTATGCGCTTAACTTTTAATGCACTCAAAGTAACAGTAATAATATTCAAAAGAATAAAAAAATATATTCAATAAATAACAATAACTATCCTTTTCAATAGGGAAAACAACAGAAAATAGCAATATTAGATATATTTTACTAAACTGATATCATATTAATGTCTAAAGCAAAAAAGCCTTTTTCTCGAAAATTCTCCCTAAACCTTACTTATAAAAAACAGCTCCAATATGAGTTTAAAAATGGATATAACCAGAAGAAAAAACTATCATTACAATCTTTACTTCAAAATTAAAGTTGTTCAGGAAGCAATTAGTGGCAAAGTAATCAAATCTGCATTATTGTAGAAAATATTCTATCTCACATCCAGATCAATTCATGTCTGGATTCGCATATATTTATACAGAGTACAAATATGAAAATAATTCAATAAAAGAAATAATGACGTACAAAAAGTAAATAAATTTGTAAACTTAAGCACTTACCTTAACAAAAAAAAATAGTATCGAAAAAAAATCTTTTGTTATGCAATTTGCATTAAGGTTTTATTGTTATATATCAACTCTAAAACAAAAAATAATATAAAAAGACTTTCAACTAAATTAACAAAGAGCCACCATAATCAGATTAATAAAGAATGCATCATTTTTATAAGAATGATGCATTCTGTTACTTACTTTTATTTTACAAATTTCATAAACCAATCAATGATTTCCTTATTTAGTTTCTGAGCTTCCAGAACCGTAGGCAAATTAGCATAATTTGCACGGAATACTTCTATTCGTTGTTTAAACTCATTAGGATAATAAGTTATACATCTGCCTGCTGATTCCATTGTTCCTAGTTCTTCATTCAGCACGATGCCTGCCTGTTTTTGTTTAAGCAGGAGAACTGCTGCGCGAACATGGCGCATCTGAGCCAAAAGGCCGTCTGCTACTTCAGGAGCATCTGTAGGATAAGTTATTTCAAGGATTTTCGATTTACTGCAATCCGTCTCAGATACATTTATTGTAAGGCTTAAGTCGTTGCCATCATATGTAAAATCTGTCTGAACTCCATTTACCATTACTTTTTCAGGAACAGCAGAGGCAAGTACTTTTACTTTGAAGCTTCTGTTTGAAGGCATATCTGGATAGCTACCCTGACGAGCAGCAATCTTCACCGTCAATGCATTTCCTGATTTCTCAGAGCTCAGCAGAGTTTTTGCATAGTGAGCTGCATAGTCTTTATCATTGCCATTATCTTCGTACATTTCAAAAGAGCCTCCTTTGCCGGAAAATACAGTTACTGTTACAGATTCATCGTTCTTTTGCAGGTTCTTTACTTTATCATATAAAGGCAATATTGAGCCGGCTTTTACATAAACAGGATATTCATCCAGATTAAATATTCGTTCAATAGTTTGTCCTCCCTTTAATAAAGTGCCGGTATGCCATTCATACCAATCATTTCCACCCGGCAACCACACTTTCACAGTCGAATTGTCATTTTTCATCGGTGAAGTAATTGGGCAAACCAGCAGATTATCACCAAACATATATTCATTCTTATTCTCATAAGCTTCTTTATTTTCGGGATAATCATAATACATGGGGCGACAAAGAGAGAGTGCTTCATCGTATGTTTTACGAGCCATTGTGTAAACATAGGGAGCCATCTGATAACGTTCAAGAATCGTATTACGAATCACTTCAAGATATTTCTGATTAAAAGCCCAAGGTTCCTTGTTTAAATCAGAATTCTTTGTAGAGTGGGTACGAAGAATAGGGCTCAAAGCACCAAACTGAAGCCAGCGCACATAGAGTTCTGGATCAATATTATTAGCACCCATGTGCCCACCAATGTCATGACTCCAGTAACCATAAAGCACATTAGAGGCTGTAGAATTAAAATATGGTTGAAAATCAAGTGAAGCCCAAGAGATATAAGAGTCACCGGAGAAGCCTATCTGGTAACGATGATTCCCTAATCCTCCCCAACGATGGTAAAGTAACGGACGAGTATCACGGTTTCGTTCCATATCAGAAAAGACAACATAATTAAGCCACCACGTATTACCCAGATCTTTGTATTTTTCATCATTAAGTTTTTGTTGCCAGTCGAGCCACCAAAAGTCGATGCCTTTCTTTTCCATTGGACGAAGAATCGTATTAAACCATCCGCTCATAAACTGTTTGTTTGATCCTTCGTAAGGAATCAGCTTTGTTGAATCGGGAGCTATTCCCATCCATTTCGCCATAGCCGGAAAGTTATCCTCGTAATTAGCAATGCCATCGGCAGGGTGAAGATTGAGGGTTACCTGCAGATTGTTTTGTTTCAGATATTTCAGGAAACCATCCGGATCAGGAAACAAGCGGCGATTCCATGTATACCCAGTCCATCCACCTTTGCCCGGTTCTGTATAGTGCCAGTCCATATCTACCACTAGTACATCCAATGGTATGTTATAAGTGTGAAAGTTATCAATTAGGTTGCGCAGCTCATTATCGGAATAGCTCCAGTAACGTGACCACCAATATCCGAAAGCATAACGTGGAGGCAACGGCACTTTACCCGAAAAAGCTGTAAAATCTTTCAAAGCCGACTTATAATTATGACCATAAGCCATGAAATAAAAGTCCTGTCCATTCTTATTCTGACGTTCAGTAACCCAAGGCCAGTCGGAATTATCAAATAAATAGTTTTTCGAATCGTCTATAAATGTCCATCCCTCGGTTGAAAGTAATCCGTCTTCTATGGGCATAGGCTTATTATTGTGAAGACCTCCATTGTATCCGTCAAGTGTACGATATGTACCTTTTAGATTACCTTTATCAACGGTTCCGGGAGCCCATTTAAAAGGTAACATACCTTTCACTGATATAATGCTCAGGTTGGCTGCAGTAAATTGTCCACTATTTTTTACATACTTCACTATCATCTTCGATGTGCGTATTTCAATCTTTTTTTTGTCATTCTTCATTTCATATGAGACCGATTGATATTGACGGTTGACAGCCATAAACGAGGCATTGTCTACAAACTTCCCGTCAGGTTCCCACTCCATACGAACTGTGCCATCAGTTATTACTGTTATTCTTACATTATGGTCTTGATAAGCCATATTTGGCATTTTTTTTTGCTGGGCTAACAAATTTGAGCTAACAAAAAATAAACATAGTATACACATTATCAATCCAATCAAATTTCTATACATAATATTTAAAAATTAAGTTGTTTACATATATAATTCTTCTAAATTCAAATACTAAAAAAGCGTTCTCGATAGTCTCCACATCATTCAGTACCCATTCATCAAAAATTGCGCAAAGAATAGAAGAAGGCGAGAAGCCTTACTTTCTCATAATTGAAAATATCAATCAATCCCAAAACTGTATTTTATCTATAAACTATCGGTTAAGAGCATTGCAAATACGCGTATTTGCGTCCTTTACTCTTTTCTCTTCCAATTTAATCACCTTACGATCGTAAGTCATCAAGCCGTTTATCTCTACCTCAACATCTGTTGTCTGAGTATAAACTGCAGCGGAAAATCCCTGTTTTATAAGCCCATACAATATATTGGTATATTTCACATACTCGTCCGTAGCTTCTTTGGAAGAATTGAACTGGACATACCCCCAATTATGATTAGGTTCCCAAAGATGATCTTTTAACGCCAACCCTATACCTCCAAATTCGCCCAACACAGTAACACGTTGTGCATCATACAGAAACATCTTCGGTTCCGGATAATGATGCAAATCGAGTATATCGCCACAAGTATAATGATTACCACCACTTGCCGGATTCACTAAACGGGTAGGATCATATTGTTTCGTCCATTCTGCTATTTCAGGTGCCTTAAACTGTCCCCATGCTTCATTAAATGGTATCCATGTTCCAATGCATGGATAGGAATACAAACAATCTATAATTTCTTTCCATTCCTTGCGATAGCAAGTCTCGGAAGCTTCGGTACGTTTTCTCTCTGTTCCATTGAAATAGTTACGAGGTTGCCATTCCGGATTACGGTCGCCGCTAGGCATATCTTGCCATACAATAACACCCAATTTGTCACAATAAGTATACCAACGTGCAGGTTCCACTTTAATATGCTTGCGGATCATGTTAAAACCGAGATCTTTGGTCTTCTGAATGTCAAAACGCAACGCCTCATCCGTAGGAGCGGTATACAAACCATCAGGCCACCATCCTTGATCGAGCGGACCAAATTGAAACAATGGTTTATTATTCAGTTCTAAACGAACTATGCCGTTTGTATCACGTCCTGATGAATACTTCCGCATAGCAGCATAACTTTCAACCCTATCAACTAGTTTACCCCCATTGTTCAAACTCACCTTCAATGAATACAAGAAAGGAGCTTCCGGACTCCACAATTTGGCATCTTCCGGCATAGATACTTCTACAGCTTCGCCGTTAGTACCTCTGCCTATGCTGACCAATTTATCGCCATCATAAACACCTACTTCAATTAAATCGGAAGCGGAAGCGATATTCAATTCCGCCTTTACAGTGAGGAAATGATTATCAATATCCGGCGTGATGTTAAGATTTCGAATATATTTTTCGGCAACAGGTTCAATCCAAACAGTCTGCCAAATGCCAGTAACCGGAGTATACCAAATGCCTTCAGGTTTACTCACTTGTTTGCCACGCGGCTGATATCCTTTATCAGTAGGATCCCAGACTTTGACGATCATTTTATTTTTTCCTTTATTCAGAGCAGCAGTCACATCAAAAGTAAATGGAGTGTAACCTCCTGTATGAGAACCCACTTTAACTCCATTTACCCATACATCTGTTTTCCAATCTACTGCACCAAAATGCAACAACACCTTTTTCCCTTTCCATTCTGAAGGTAGTTCAAAAGTACGGGAATAAACCAATTCATGGTTTTCATCAATTACTTTTCCTACTCCCGACAAAGAAGATTCAATAGCAAACGGAACAAGTATTCGTCCATCAAACTTTTGCGGAATAGCATTTCCTTTATCAATGATGGCATAATCCCATAATCCGTTCAGATTTTTCCAATCCTTACGTTCCATAATAGGACGTGGATATTCCGGCAACACATTGGAAGGATTAAGTTCTGCACTCCATTCGGTTTTAATTCGTTCACCTGCCGGTGCCCACTGTGCCCGACTTGTTACAACAGTTAAGAATAAGAAAGTAGAAAGAAGAATTCTTCTCATAACATTAAACTTTATATATTTCATTTTACGAACAAAAGTAGGAATATTATTAGAACTAAAATAAAACTATAAAACCAGAAAATGCAACGAATCAGTCTATTTTAGTCTAAGTTATATATAAATAAAATGCATTTATCATGCCATTTATTAATTCACTTGGCTATGATGTTTTTAACCCTCTTGAAGTAGTTCCAGAAATGACTTGTGATATTGGAACCAAAAAAGGAGAAAAAGTAGATTATGCAATCATGAAAGATGGTTCTCCTATCCTATTGATTGAATGTAAACACTGGGCTCAAAACCTAACTTTGAACGACAATCAATTATTAAGATATTTTCCATGTATCGAAAGCTAAATTCGGATTGCTAACTAATGGAATCGTTTATAAATTCTATACAGATCTTATTGAACCTAATATAATGGATAAAAAGCCATTCATGAAAATACCGTCTCATTACCCTCATACCATCACTAATACTCCAACCGGAGACTTTCCTGTAAAATAAATCGAGACAGTGGTCAGGTAGCTAAAACCACCACCCAGAATAGGAATATAGGTTATACCAGAAGCCTGGATTTCTTACTTAAAACAAATCCTAGAACTAAATTTTACACCTATTAGACCAGTTATTACACCATAATTTTTATTAAAATACGCTATTTTTGTGAAATATTTATTCTTTTTTATGAAACCTTAATAAAATCAAAAGAACACAAATGCACATCACAACTACAGCGAAAGCTAGAAACCGTTAAATAAACGTTAACCGGTTAGTCTAAGATTTTAAAATCATTTTCAATTGTCTTCAATGACTATAATAGGGACTTGTCATTGAATACAAACAAACAGAATTCTAAGTCCCTAAAAAAATCTTTTTATCTATGATTAACAAAACAAATTTTCGGTGGGTACTACTCCTATTGATATTTATGTTATCAGTACCGCCAGAACTTTTTGCTCAAGCCATTACTGTAAAAGGTAAGGTGTTGGATACTTCCGGAGAAGCAATTATTGGAGCTTCTGTTTTAGAAAAAAATACTAAAAGTAATGGAACGAGAACCGATCTGAACGGTGACTTTTCATTGAAAGTTTCAGCTTCCGGTAAACGACTGGTTATTTCATATATCGGTATGAAGTCTCAGGAAGTTATAGCAGTAGCAGGAAAAGTTTTAAAAATAACTATGGAAGACGACCAAACTGCTTTGAATGAAGTTGTAGTTATCGGTTACGGCAGTAAGGTGAGAGCTGATTTGACCGGCTCGGTAGGTTCCGTTTCAGGAGCCTCGCTGGCTCGCGTACCGGTTGCTTCGGCAGCTGAAGCTCTTCAGGGTAAGATTGCCGGTGTGCAGGTTACTACCTTGGATGGTGAACCTGGAGCCGAAATTAACATCAGGGTTCGTGGGGGTACGTCAGTAACACAAAGTAATCAACCTCTTTATATTGTCGATGGATTTCAGGCTAATAATATCAATGACATTCCTCCTACCGATATTCAATCAATAGATGTATTGAAAGATGCCTCTTTGACAGCTGTCTATGGAGCAAGAGGTGGTAACGGTGTAATAATTGTGACTACCAAGTCGGCTCAGGAAGGTAAATTATCTGTTAATTTCAATACTTATGCTCAGGTAAGATCACTTGTACGCAAACTGGATTTATTGGATCCGTACAATTATGTAAAATTGCAATATGATAATGTGGTAGGTGATAATACCCAAAATTACAAGTTCCGTGATAACTTCGGTCATCCTCAGGATTTTGATCTCTACAAGAATGTGCAAGGTATTGACTGGCAGGACGAAATTTTGGGTGGCCATCCTATGAGTTATATGTATAATGTAACTGTAGGCGGTGGTAGCGAGAAATTGAAATTTAACACCTCGCTGACTCACAATGACGAAAATGGTGTATTGATTGGCTCAGGTGTGCGTCGCACCAACCTGAATATGAAATTCAACGCTCAACTTTCTCCGAAAGTGCAGTTATTAGTCAATTCACGTATAAGTTATCGCCGTACAGCCGGTGCCGGTGCTGATAATGTAGGTAATGGTGGTATCATTGACATTCTTCGCTATCGCCCAACCAACGGTTTACGCGACTTTGCGAACCGTGCTCCGGAAACAGTTGACCCGGAAGAAGAAAAGTTTTTCCAGTTGACAAACCCCAAAGGACAGATTGATCAGAATTATAACATGCAGCACTCTTATACGTTTACCAATCAGGTTTCTTTAGAATGGGCTATTCTGAAAGGGCTTCAATTCCGTACTGAAGGTATGTTGAGCATGGGCTTTTCTAATCAGGATCGTTTCTGGGGTTATCTTACTTCAGGGGCTTATGAAAAACAACCTGTGGCTGATAAGAATAGTAATAGAACAGATAGCTATATCTGGACTAACACATTGAGCTATGGTCTAACCTTGGATAAGCAACACAACCTGTCGTTCTTACTAGGTCAGGAAGTGCAGCACTCACAGAGTCATGGTAGTGATTTTAATGTTCGCTATTTACCGAAAGAAATTAGTCCTACGAAAGCTTTAAACAATATGGGGCTGGGTACTCCTTATAGCTCAACCTCTTACATTTCATCTCCTGATAGAACGGCCTCTTTCTTTGGTCAGGCTAATTATAACTTCGACCGCAAATACCTGGTATCTGCTACATTTCGTACTGATGGTTCTACGAAATTTGCACCGGGCAATCAATGGGGATACTTTCCTGCTATATCGGGTGCGTGGGTAATGAAAAAAGAGAAGTTTATGGAAGGGCTGAACTTTATTTCTAATCTGAAGATTCGTGCCGCTGTTGGTATGGCAGGTAACAACCGCATAACTGACGACATGTGGCGCTATCAGTATGTAATCAATTCATCAGGTGGACCTAGTTGGGGTGAAAAGAATGAAAAAGGTTCTGACTACTATGTCAATTCAGGTGGCAGCACTTTCCCAAATACGAAAATTAAATGGGAGACAACTATGACACGCAACCTTGCCTTCGATCTCGGTTTATTTGGCGAACGTCTGACTATTACTCCGGAAATATATTGGAATACCACTCACGACTTACTTTATGAAAGTGAGATTCCTTTAACAACAGGTTACACCAGGCAGATGCAGAATATTGGTCAGGTTACTAACCGCGGTTTTGAGCTCACTATCAACGCTACTATTGTAGACAGCCGCGATTTCAAATTAAACGGAAATTTCACTTTCGGCTCTAATAAAACTCGTATTGACAAGTTGAATGGTGTGGATGATGTGATTTGGGCAACTTCTTCTCGTTGGAAATCATCCGACTATGACTACTGCCTTAAAGTGGGAGATCAGCTAGGACTTATCTATGGTTATGTCTCTGATGGCCTTTACGGATTCGATGAGTTCAACAAGACAAACAATTATAATTATGAAGCCAAAGAGGGAACCGTAAATTGTAACGCATTGTTTGGTACAGCACCAGGTAAGCTCAAGTTCAAAAACTTTGTAGATGGTGTGGATGGTGTACAAGACGTGAATATCGTTAATGACAATGATAAAGTAGTTATAGGTAATACAAATCCTAAATTCAGCGGAGGTTTCGGCTTTAATGGTTCCTGGAAGAATTTTGATTTTTCATGTAACTTTGCATACATGTATGGCTTCGATGTAAATAACGCTACTCGCTATACTTTATCTTCGTTTGAAGGAAATAGCAATAATTACTATAATGTACTGGCCGAATTTGCAGAACCTAACCGCTGGCGTTATGCCAATGATCAAGGTGACCGTATGCTCAATACTTATTGGTGTGTGGACGAGTATGTTAATATCAACTCAAAGGCTAATACTTTCAGCCCTGTTGATATTGGTAAGAAAGTGGCTATAGATAAATTTATAGAAGATGGTTCTTTCCTTCGCTTGCAGGACGTAACTATTGGTTATACCTTACCTAAGAAAATGAGCAAACGCATGGGTATTGAACGACTTCGTTTTTATACTAGCGGTTATAATTTATTCCTTTGGACCAAATATTCAGGATATGATCCTGAAGTAGACGTGCAGACTGGTTTGACTCCGGGTGTGGATTACAACCGTTATCCACGAAGCCGCAACTTCCTATTAGGTTTAAATATTACATTCTAACCCCGCTATAAATGAGATTACAACATGAAAAAAAATAAATTAATACTTATCGCCCTGTTTTTATTGGCAGGATTGTCCTCATGTTCTGATTACCTGGATGTTAGTTCAGAGTCAAAATATGGTGAAGATTACGTCTTTGGAAGCAAAGATGAAATCAATCGGAGTTTGAGCTCCGTCTATGCTTCACTAATGTCAAGTGATACTTATGGGGATGCTTACATGAATGCGTTTGCGCTTAATAGTGACGTTGAATTTTCTGCTTACAGCTCGGAAATCAGAAATGTTGGTGGTTCTGACTTTAAATGCTTTGATGGAACACGTAACGGCTCTGCCATTTCTAAAGCGTGGACTGCCGCCTATAGTGGAATAGAGCGGGCCAATATCTTTATTAAGGGCGTGGAAAAAAGTGATCTGTATTTGAAAGGAGACACTCTTGTTTCTTCTCAATTGGGGGAAGCTAAAGTGTTGAGAGCCATGTTTTATCACGATTTGATTGTTCTTTGCGGTGATATACCTTTTACTTTTACTCCTTCATATGATCTGGGAGACAATCTGGTTATTCCGATAACTGACAGAAATGAGATACTGACCACACTAATCAATGATTTGAGAAAAGCTGCTCCTCATTTGAATTATGCAAAAGAGAATACTGATGGTATAGAACGTGTTTCACGCGAATTTTGTTATGCAATGATTGCCCGCATGGCGTTGACCCGAGGTGGCTACTCACTCTATCCCGATGAAACCAATCCACAGAATGTGGGTACTATGAAGCGACAGAATGATTATAAAGAGTATTACGAGATTGCTAAAATCTATGCCGATTCTGTAATCAGTTCATCCACGCATCATTTAACGAAATCATTCAAAGATGTGTTTGTTGATGAATGTAACTATGTCGTTGACAATGGTGACGATCCTATCTTTGAAATTCCTTTTTTAAAGAACGGAAGCGGCTCTGTAGGCTATCAACATGGTCCTAGTGGAAGCACATTGAATGGTATTACTACTGATATCAATGTATGGGGAGAAAGCAGCGGAGGTATTCGCCTGAACGCTTTTTACCGTTATGACTTCGATCGTAACGATCTTCGTTTGAACCAGACGGTAGGTATGTGGTATTATAACTATGACGGAAAACCTGTTGTACGTAATGATTATAGCGTTCATGCCAATAAATGGTCAAAGTTCTGGACATCACCGGGTAATGCACTTGGAGTTTCCAGTAAAGGCAATACAGGTATCAACTATCCATATATGCGTTATGCTGATGTATTGCTGATGTATGCTGAAGCTGTTAACGAACTTGAAGATGGTGTGTCGGGTGCCAATGGTGCAAAAGCTATCGCTGCTCTCAAAGAGGTACGGAACCGTGCATTTAAGACGGAAGATCGTCCTGAGAAAGTAAATAACTATGTAGCAACCGCATCTGCTTCAAAAGAGAGTTTCTTTAAAGCTATTTTTGATGAGCGTAAATTTGAATTCGGTGGTGAAAACATGCGTTGGAAAGACCTCGTACGCTGGAATCTTTACTCGCAGGTTGTTTACAAAAGCTTCATGAGGTACTATGCAATGGGATGCGCATCCGGTGGTGACAACAGTGTTGAGGGAACAGAAGAATTTGATAATTATCCTTTTCAGATGTTCTATAAGATTGCAGACAACCCTAAAAATACGGATATATACCCCAATACAACTCTACAGATTATTGATTTCTACAATCCGTATGCTTTTGCCTATTCACCAGGAACAGGGTATGAAGTTGCCGATTTCTACAAATGGTATAACGAAGGCTTGTCATGCCCGAACAACCAGTGTAGATTCTCCTTCCGTGGTTTTATTCAGGCTGACGAGTATGGAACCTTTATCCCGATAATGGACAAGAATAACTTACCTCCCGTACGTTATATTCTTCCAATACCTAACAGCGCTATTCAGAAAAGTAACGGTGTTTACAAGAACTACTACGGATATAACTAATTAAATAAAGACGTTATGAAACATAAATTTTTATATTTTTTTACAGCCATCCTAATGGCAATATCCATTTATTCCTGTAAGGATGAAGATCTGGTAGGCCCAAAAGACTCTGACAGAGAATTCATGACGATGTTCAGAGACTATAAGACTACAGGCATTAGCAACGACATTTATTCAAGCGGCGTAAAGGAAGGCACTAAAAATGATATATATCTGAACTGGTTTGGTATTGACGGCGCTGCAGGGTATCGCATCAAAATGGTCATTCAGGGAACCTCGTTTGATACCGATTGTCTTATTGATACAGTTGTTGGTCCGGACGTTCTAAGTATGACTATTCCGGATCTACAATATGAAGTAGCTTTTAGATTTGCCATCCAGACTTTGTCGAAAAGAGGTGAAGCCTACAATTCAAAATGGTTTGGCTATGGAGATGGAGCACATCCTTCTGACTATATAGGTTATACAACTTTGACACGTGGTAGCAATATTCCTAAAGTAATAACTGTGGATGACGTTACAGAAACTACTATGCGTATAAATTTTGATTTGACAGAAAAGGCTAACGATGTCAATCTGGTAGCCATAGACGGAAAATTCCCGTTGGATCAGATTACAGTTGCACCTTCTTATGATAATAAAAATCTGCCATCGCAAAGCATAAAGCTAACTCAAGAGGATATCCAGAGAGGCTATATTGATGTTCAGGGTCTGTCTCCGAATGCCGTGTACGTTGTAAATGGTTTGAATAACAAAGTGAAACGCTATTGGGACCGTCTGTATAACACTGTTATGGTACGTATGAAAGGTAAAGTAGGCGCTCCTATTACCATCAAATACAACTATGACCCGAATGACACAATTCAAGGTGCACACACTTATAAGGCATGCCGGATAGATACTGTGTTACAAAAATACATGTCGGACAATTCTTTGGCAGAAGGTACTGTATTCCTGCTTGAAAGTGGAAAGACATATTATATGCAGAATACCATTACCATGTCAAAAGGCTTCACTCTGAAAACTACCGGCGCAGAAAAAGCTACCGTACTGATGGCTGTTGGTAAAGATGCAAATGGAAATCCTTATAACTGTAATTTCTCATTTGGACGTAATGCGATGAATGGTGAGATGGGCGGTATTAATGTGGAATCCATTGTATTTGATAACATCAAATTTGATGCTCCTGAGGCCTATAATTATCTGAATAAGCCTTCTACTGCTACTACAGGTTTGGGCAACTACTTTATCAATCAATACTCACAGGCTATGCCTTTCATTCTTGAATCGTTTGAAATCCGTAATTGTGAGTTCCAACGTATGATTCGTGGCTGGGTTCGTTTCCAGGGGAATTCATACAGAGTTGTCCGTCACTGGATTACAGACAATTGCCTGTTCTATAACTGTGGTCTGTATGATAGCAATGGACGTGGATATGCCTGGATTCAGGAAGATGCTGCTAACGATAACACAACGGTATACAATGACATGAATATTACTAACTGTTCATTCATTGACAGCCCACGTGATAACTTCCTTTCTGAGGCAAAGAACAGATCCTGGGGAGCTGACGTAAGATGGAATGTTAATCTGTCAAACAATACATTCTTCAACTTCAGCACTCGCTCTAATGGTCGTTTGTTATTCAGTATGCGTTACAACCCGACGAACAGTTCATTTACTGTTGAGAAGAATCTGTTCATTCAGCATAAGGCTGATGGCGATGCCAGGTCTATGTATCTCCAAGGTATGGATATCCGTAACTTCAATGGAGTAAACTTCTACGTTAGGAATAATTACTCTACAAATACAAATTTGAACAATGGTAGTATATTTTCTTCCAATGGATTTAGCTCTACGAGCCAAGGTGCCGGTAAATATAATGTTTATGGCAAAAGTGAAACGGAGGTTAAAACAGGCGTGGTAGGTATCTCTCCTGCTGACTTGATGGTAAGTCCGAACTCACTTGGCAAAAACGGTGATGTTAATATGCACGAATATGACCTCAACGGTCTTTATTACAAAAACACTGATGCAGTGAGAAATCACGAGATTTATAAATTAGGCATCGGTGACCCAAGGTGGAGAAAAAATGTAACCCCAAATTAGATTTGAGGAAATAATAATTTAGAGGCCGCGCCAAAAGATATAACTTTTTGACGCGGCCTTTTTATTTTATCACTATACGGAAAAATCTATCTACTTAAAACTGTATTATTTCTTTCCAAAATCAGGTTATTGTTTTATCAACTCAATTTTCTGAAAACGAAGTTTCCAGTCACAGAAATCTTTTCGTTTAAAATGATTAACACTCAAATAAAGGCCATCCTTACTAATGAAGAAAATGTGGGGCAAATACGTGAATGGAGGGAATTTGGTCTCACCTAAAATATTAAAGTTTTTATCCAGAATAATGATTGAGAACTCTTTCTTACCCGAGTTTAAAATTTTCAAGAAGTCCTCATCGTCTGCCAATTTTGATTCGGGATAAGCAAAGCGATAATAAACCTGGCGATATTTATCATAGATAATGTTTCCGTAAGTAGCCATCTCACAAGTCATTTTCAACGTTTTAGAAAAATCGGATGGAATCTTTTTGAATTTTATTTCAGGTATATCTGAACTTTTGGCTTTTATCTTTTGTATCTTGTGGTGATCGGGGGAGACTACATACAAATTTTCGTCCATACTGAAAGAGTAAATGAAGCGTTTTCCATCAAATGTTTCGCTATAAGGAAGGCTTCCTTCTATGCAGCTCCTTAGTTCCTTCGAAGCAATGAGAGGTGGAAAATTCATAGGTAACTTACGAACATCTCCATTCACCGTATCTACAGTTATACCTATCGGACTTTTTTCTACACATGAGCTACCTAGATTGGCATTCATTTGTTGGGGTATATAGAGCTTATTGCCTAAAAAAGTCAGCTGTACATTATGCAGATTATTATAGTATGCACGCATAGGGTTCAGCCCGTCATCAGCAGTACTGAAATTAATTGTTTTTTTGAAAACACCGGTGGTGTCGGTTTCATAAATTACTTTTTGCATAAAGTCAGGAACATAGATATGGCCCAAATCTTTTGCATAATAGCCATAAAGTTCTGACCCTATTCCTCGGGGGGAGGCTACATTGAAAAAGAAATTATGAACTAATTTTCCAGACGACAGATCATAAATCAATATGGTTCTTTTGTTGTGAACAGGAAAAGTAAGATACTCTTTTCCATGATCTTCGAAAGTGTAGAGATTCGAAGTCGAAAGTTCAGACTCAGCGTCTATTACATACTCTTTATATTCGTTCACGGGCTCCAAAACATACTTGTGTTCCGATTTGCATCCTGTACCCCAAAATAGACAACTAAGCAATCCCCACGTAGATATTTTAATCATTTGCTTTTTATTCATATTATGAATTTGTTTTAAATTAGTTATCCAACCGATTAAGCATAATAACCGTTGGCAAGTTATAGAAAAAAAACAGAGCAACGAATTTGTAAACGAAAAATCCTTTTCGTTCTATATTACAATGCAAAGATACCAATTTGTTAAGTATATTTGGGGGGAATATTTGTTCAGTTAAGAAGACGCTAAGAGATAATGTGAGAAAACTATGTATTATCTATTTAATCGGGTATTCGTGTATGGTTTATTAATCTGATTGTTGTATTTTTGTCCTGCAATATCAAGAAGACCGTACTATGAGAAAATATCTGTTTTTTTTATGCTTATACCTTTTTATTCCTTTTCTGGCACTAATAGCCCAGCCGTTGTGCAAGGTTAAACCATTTTCTGTTAATAATGGTTTGTCTAATGGATTTGTTTCGACTATTTTGCAAGATCAGAGTGGATATATTTGGTTTAGTACCTGGAATGGTCTAAATAGATATGATGGATACGAATTCAGGACTTATAAGGCACTGCCTGGTGATGGATGCACCTTAACGAGTAACCGTATTTCTTGTATTTGGGACACCAGATATGATGACATCTGGTGTCAGACTTACGACAATCGGATTTACTTATTCGACACGACTAATGAGAAGTTTATAGATGTATTGCTTCCAACTGAAAAGATACACCATCAAACATACAATATCAAATCGGTATATCCATTAAAGAAAGGTATTAGCTGGATAATTTGCAATGGTGGAAATGCTTTTAGAGTGGATGATCGTCAGTGTAAAAACGGTAATGGAATATATCAATATGGAACCTATAACCAAACACTGAAAGGCAACTCTGTTTTTTCTGTTTTTCAAGACTCTCAAAATGATGAATGGATACTAACTGATAAGGGTATTAATATAATCGGAAAGAAAAAAATCAGAAGTGATTTTCCTTTCCAATATATTAAAGAATATGGTGGTTCAATATTTCTTGTGTCTTCATCAGACAGAATAGCGGTTTATAATATTGTCACACAGCAATTAAAATTTATAAAACTGCCCGACGTAGTTACCAGGATCAATACCGTTGAACAAACCAAAGACGGCTCTCTCTTAATAGGAACAAATAAAGGTCTGCTAGCAATGAATATGCGAAGTGAGCAGTATAAATTGTACGATATCCGAACCAGCAAACAACCTATTAATGATATTGAGCTTGTTTTCAAAGATAGTAAAGGTTACGTTTGGATGTTTACAAAAGAGCCGGGAGTAGTCCGATTGAATATGCATAAAGGCGATATAAAACATTTTGTAACCTCTCCAGAAGAAATTATAAAATATGAACGAAAAAATAGGAAACTAATTTTTGAAGATAAAGTCGGCACCGTTTGGGTAGTGCCAACAGATGGAAATTTTTCTTATTTTGACCCTAAATCAAACAAATTAGCTTCATTTATGACTGAAGCAGGCAACCCTAAATCAATTTTCGCACCCAATATAATAAATTACTTTATTGACCATCAAGGGAATTGCTGGCTAGCTTGCAATAGAGGGGCACAAAAAATATCTTTCTTTCCTCATAGGTATGAGGAAAAATTGAACAATCAAAAATATGAAACTCGTTGTTTATTCAAAGATTCGTTAAAAAGAATATGGGTTGCTTCCAAAAATGGTGCAATACGTATTTTCAACCAAGATGGATCTTTATTCGGATATCTAAATGCTCAAGGAACAATTAGTAAAACACAAGTCTCTTTCGAACGAAATGTATACTGTATTTTTGCTGATAATAGAGGAATAATATGGATGGGAACCAAAAAAGACGGGCTATTCAGATTGAATGCCAAAAGTCCCAATCAATTTGGTATAAAACAATACATACATCAGGATAACGATTTATACAGCATCAGTCACAACAGTATATATACTATTTGCCAAGACGATAAAGACCGTGTATGGATAGGGACTTATGGAGGTGGATTAAACTTATTGCAAGAAGATCAGCATGGTAACATGAAGTTTCTGCATAGTGGCAATATATTAAAAAACTATCCTGATGAGCATGGTATGCGTATAAGGCATATTAGTAAAACTCCGAAAGGAGTAATTCTCATTGGAACAACGGATGGATTGATTACATTCTCAGAGCAATTCAGGCAACCTGAAGAAATTAAGTTCTACCGAAACATGCGTATACCCCAAATCTCATCCAGCCTCAGCGGAAATGATATTATGTATACATTTACAGATAAAAGAAACAGAACTTATGTTGCAACATTAACGGGTGGAATCAATAAAATTCTATCTAGTAATTTACTTACTGATTTTATTCGTTTTAAACACTATACAATGGCAAATGGATTAGGATCCGACCTTGTATCGTCCATTTCTGAAGACACTCACGGTTATTTATGGGCTGTATCCGAGAATAGTTTATCCAAATTTGACCCTAACCGTGAAGTGTTTGATAATTTTAGTTCCAATTTTATACAACAAGAATCTAATTTCTCTGAAGCTTCTTCAGTTTTTATGTCTGATAATCGTCTCCTTTTGGGAACAGACATAGGCCTCTTAACAGTAAATACTGATAAAATGAGGAAGAGTAGATACATACCCAACATTGTCTTTACAGGACTAAAGATTCAGGGAAAAGCTCAGGAAATCGCCCTAAATAAGTTGAAAGTATTATCATTAAAACCTTCAGAACGAAATGTCACCTTTCAATTTGCAGCTATTGACTTCACAAATCCTGATGAGATAAATTATGCATATAAACTGAAAGGGCTGGAAAAGAATTGGAACTATGTAGATAAAAACCGTACTGCCAACTACATTAATTTACCCCCAGGCGAATATGAGTTACAAATACGTTCTACTAATGGTGATGGCTTTTGGGTTAATAATGTTCGCAGTTTGTCTGTACACGTCTTACCTACATTTTGGGAAACATATTGGGCCTGGATATTGTATCTGTTTCTGTTCGTATGTATTACGTTAATAACCGTTTACATACTTTTCTATATATACAGACTACGTCATCAGGTAAATATAGAACAAGAGCTGGCCGAAATAAAATTAAAATTTTTCACCGATATATCTCATGAATTTCGTACACCACTAACGCTCATCTCGAGCCCCGTTAATGAAGTATTGGAATGCGAAGAGCTTTCTTTAAAAGCACGCAACCATCTCACTCTGGTACAAAAAAATACAGAACGTATGTTACGTTTGGTAAATCAGATTTTGGATTTCAGAAAGATTCAGAATAAGAAAATGAGGTTGTTCATAGAAGAAACAGATATCTCTGAGTTATTAAATAAAGTTATGGGTAATTTTAACCTGATAGCAAAAGAAAAGCAGATAAACTATAGCCTGCAGACAGATGGTGCAACCATCTATGCATGGATAGACAGAGACAAATTTGAAAAGATACTCTTTAATTTGCTATCTAATGCATTCAAATATACTTCTTATGGAAAATCTGTCAAAATAGGATTAAGTAGTAATAAAAATTATTTCTCTATTTCGGTAACTGACGAAGGTATTGGAATTGAACCAAGTAAATTGACTTCTCTGTTCCAGCGTTTTGGATCACTGACTAAAAGCAATTTTCTACAACCTTCATCTGGCATAGGGCTCTCATTAGTTAAAGAGATGGTTGAGTTACATCATGGAGATATACAGGTAAAAAGCGAATTAGGTAAAGGCAGTGAGTTCAGAATAAATCTGCCACTGAGGCGAGATATTTATGAAGCTGATGCACGGGCAGAATTCATCTTAAATGATAGTCCTGAGATAAATAATCTGTCTCAAAAAGAATTAGAATGCAATAAAGAATTAGCCAAAAACTCCTTTGATAACGAAGAAGAATGTTCCATCTTAATTGTAGAAGACAACTATGAATTAAGAAGTTTTCTGCGAGATATTCTTAATACAAACTACCAGATAATTGAAGCTTCCAATGGAAAGGAAGGAGTAGAAAAAGCCTTGCAGTTTATTCCAGATCTAATTATCAGTGATGTAATGATGCCAATTATGGATGGCCTCGACATGGTAAAAGAAATAAAAGAAAATCGCAATACATGCCACATACCAATTATATTGTTATCAGCAAAATCTTCATTAGATGACCGTATTAAAGGGCTTGAGCAAGGCATTGACGATTACATAACCAAACCATTCAGCTCTTCCTATCTTAAAGCACGAATTGTGTCATTGCTCAAACAACGACAATTGCTTCAAGAAATGTATATGGCTAGTCTCTCCAACAAGCAGGGAATAGAAACATCGAGTATGCTTTCTCCTTCTACACCCAAAATAGCATCTTATGACGAGCTATTTATTCAACAAATTATGGATTTCATGGAAGAACAAATGGACAACTCTGAGCTTACAATAGATGAAATAGCAGAGAATTTAATGCTAAGTCGCACGGTTTTCTACAAAAAGCTGAGATCTATTGTAGGTCTTTCACCTGTTGACTTCATTCGTGAGATACGGATAAAACGTGCTGCGCAGCTTATAGAAACTGATAAATTCAATTTCTCACAAGTCGCATACATGACAGGATTCAATGATCCAAAGTATTTCAGTAAATGCTTCAAAAAACAAATGAAAATCACTCCCTCTGAGTATAAAGATGGACTACATAAAAAACAATAGTTTATAATCCAAAATTTATCCTTTTCTAACAGACATTCTTCAAGCCAACAAAAAATTATTTATTAAAAAAGGCAGTAACCGAAATTACTGCCTTTCACAATCTTTTTACCTTTTATAAGAAAATCAATACCTGATTGATTTTAACCATTTACCTCATCTAATATCTCTTCAATATCGGATACACAACCTCCGCAAACTTCTCCGGCAGATGTTTCATCGCTAACTTCGTCGGCAGTGGTTAATCCTTTTTCTTTGATAGCTTTTGCTATTTCACCTTTGGTTATGCCATTGCAATGGCAAATATGAACATCTTCACTCATAGTGGTATTTTTAAAGTTTCTATTTTATTTTGTTTTTAGTTTATCTGAAATAAGATTGTCGACAGCATAGCGTCCGCTTCCGCCAATGAGAAGAACAAGAGCCAGACCAACAACAAGAATGAAGTATTCAACACCTTCGCCCTTTTGCGCTCCGAACCAGTTCATGAAAAATCCATTGTTGATATGTCCGCCAAGGACAGCAGCTCCTGCCATTGTTAAACCAACAGAGAAAGCCATAAAGCGGGTTCCTGCTCCAACAAGAATACCTATGCTTCCTACAAATTCTGCCAGAATTACCAGAACTCCAATGAGAAGTGGCATTCCCATGGATTGAAAGGCTCCGAGTGTGCCAGAAAAGCCGTATCCTCCGAAAGCTCCGAGGGCTTTTTGCATTCCGTGAGGTAATATAACAAGGCCTAATGCCAAACGTGCTACTAATAATGACCATGATTGTTGGTCTGTTGCTAAGAATTTTTTAATTGTGTTCATAATGTCTATTTTTTAATTATAATATTTCTAACTTGATTATTGCATTGGTACTTCCATTACCAGAAGTTTTGTTTTTGCAGATGTTGTTATTTCTATTGACTCTGCTTCACTAACACCTAGTCCGTCTCTTCTGTTCAACTCCTGTCCGGCAACTGTTACTTTTCCTTCTATTACAAAGAAGTAAACGCCGTTCTTCTTATCTTTCAGTTGGTACGTTCCTTTCCATCCTTCAGATAAATCGCCGAGGTGGAACCAGGCATTCTGATATATCCATACGCCCTGATCTTCAGGGTTAGGTGAAAGTATCTGATAAAATTCATCGGGTTTCTGAATATCGGCCAGAGTAATCTGATCATACCGCGGTGTTACATTCTTTTTGTTAGGGAGTACCCATATTTGCAGTAGGCCCACTTCTTTATTTTTATTCTTATTGAACTCACTATGGAAGATACCGGTCCCGGCACTCATCACCTGAATTTCACCGGTAGTGATAACGCCGTGGTTGCCCATGCTGTCCTTATGTTCCAGATCGCCGTAAAGTGGAATGGTAATTATCTCCATGTTGTCATGAGGATGCTTGCCAAAACCTTCTCCTGGTGCTATGCGATCATCGTTTAGTACTCTTAGCATACCAAAGTGCACACGTTGAGGGTTGTAATAATCGGCAAAGCTAAAAGTATGGTGGGTATCGAGCCAGCCATGATTGGCATGTCCACGTGTTTCTGATTTATGCAATATTGTTTTCATGCTTCTGTTCTTTATTACTGTTCAAACTCTCCTTGAATTTGATGTAACAAAGATACGGCAGTGATATGCCGAACGAAGTAATGAAATCAGGTGAATGATTGCAAAAATCAGGACTGACGTGCTAAAACTCGAAATTCGGAGGGAGTTTGACCGGTAATCTTCTTAAAAAAGTTATTGAAATGGGCCGATTCTTCGAAGCCAAGTTCGTAAGCCAGCTCTTTGCTGCTGATCTCACTAAAAAGTAGTGAACGTTTTGCTTCTATAATTATTTTAGTCTGAATATGATCTTTGGCTGATTTTCCCGTAATGCTCTTCACCGTTTTATTGAGATAATCGGCTGTAACATTTAATTTATTGGCATAATCGGCCACCAGATGCATAGAGGCATAATGTTTGTTCAGCAGTTGTTTGAACGAATGCAACAGCTGATTGGTGGTTTCCTGCAACTGTGGATTATTGCTTTTATGCAGCGAACAATGATTATTGCTTTGTATAAAGAAAAGTTTCATCAATGCCCCAATGGCTTCCTGCGTATAACTTTCCAAAGAGTTAGAAAAAAACTCTATCTGAGAAATTATATTGAGATAGACAGGCATCTGTATTTCATTGATAGATAGCGGAGGAGACTGACCGTATTCATTGAACAGGTAAATGCTATTTATCAGTTTTTCGGAAATGGAATTGGATATTAAAAACTCATCGGTAAATTTCATTGTCCAGCCTTTAGGTTCGGAAGTAGGTATTACCTGATGCATCTGTCCGGGAATAATAAAATAAATGCTGTGATCTTCAATCGGATACTCCGTAAAGTCAACAATATGAGTTCCAGCTCCCTTCTCAAAAAAAATAATGGTATAATAATCATGACGATGCGGAATATCGGATTCGCCGTGTTTCATGCGATACAAATCTTCGAGTCGTCTGAGTGAGAAAGAAGGATTATTTCCTTCGAATTCAGAAAAGGTATATGTTCTTATTTCTTTTGAGAGCTGATTCATATTACAAATATAATCAATTATCTGAGCTTATGGCCTGATCGGAATATTTTTGCTTTTAAACCTTGAAAAGTTATTGTATATATAAAAGTCCGAAATGAATAAACAAATCATCTTCATATTTGTTTATTGAATACTGTTTTCGAGCCTAATTCATTGTATACCAACTTCTAAAAATATAATACTATGAGCATGTTTTGTAACCAGTGTCAGGAGACAGCCAAGAATACGGGCTGCACCATCAACGGAGTTTGCGGTAAAAAAGAAGATACCGCCAATATTCAGGATTTATTAATATTTGCATGTCAGGGACTTGCATTTGCAACTATCGAGGCCCGAAAGAAAGGGATCGATACTAACGTAGAGAGTAAACACATTACTAATGGCCTGTTCATAACTATCACAAATGCCAATTTTGATAACAAAGCAATAATGAAGTCTATCAATGATTGCATCACTCTCCGGGATAACCTGAAAACAAAAGCACATATTAGTGAAAAGAATGATGCACTTGACTGGAAAGGAACAAGCGAAGCAGACTTTTATGAAAAAGCAAAGCAGGTTAGCACTTTATTCTTTGACAAAGACGAAGATATCCGTGCATTGAAACAATACACCTTGTTTGGGGTAAAAGGCATTGCAGCCTATGCGGAACATGCCTTCAATCTGGGATTCGAAGAACAGGATATATACAACTTCATGGAAGAGACTCTTGTTATGATTTACAGACCTATGAACCTGAAAGATATGCTTGACTGGCTTGTAAGAACCGGTGAACATGGAGTTAAGGTGATGGCTTTGCTTGACAAAGCAAACACTTCCACTTTTGGCAATCCTGAGATTTCTAAGGTTAACATCGGAGTTGGAAAGAATCCAGGTATCCTGGTCAGCGGACATGATCTGAATGATTTGGAACAGCTATTAATACAAACTGAAGGTAAGGGCGTTGATATTTATACTCATTCTGAGATGCTGCCTTCTCATGCTTATCCTCATTTTAAGAAATACAAACATCTGGTGGGAAACTACGGAAATGCATGGCACCGACAGCTTGATGAATTTGAAACATTTAATGGCCCTGTTCTCTTCACTACCAATTGTCTGGTACCTCCACGCAAAACAACCACCTATAACGATAGGATATTTACAACAGGAGCTGCTGGAATGCCCGAATGGAAAGTGATTGATAAGAAACTGGTTAATGGTCATAAAGACTTTTCTGAAATCATAGAACTAGCAAAAAAATGTCCGCCTCCTACAGAAATTGAGAATGGTGAAATAACTATCGGCTTTGCACATAATCAGGTCTTATCTCTTGCTGATAAGATTCTGAAAGCTGTAAATTCCGGAGCTATAAAAAAACTGGTTGTGATGTCGGGTTGTGATGCACGTCAAAAAAGCCGTGAATATTATACTGAATTTGCAAAACAACTGCCCAAAGATACTGTGATTCTCACTTCGGGATGTGCTAAATATCGCTATAACAAGTTGAAATTGGGCGACATCAACGGTATACCAAGAGTGCTGGATGCCGGTCAGTGCAATGATTCGTATTCATGGGCAGTAGTTGCGCTTAAATTAAAAGAAGTTCTGAAACTGGACGACATTAATAAATTACCAATTATCTTTAATATTGCCTGGTACGAGCAGAAAGCGATCATCGTTCACCTTGCCTTGCTGTACCTCGGAATAAAGAATACACATATCGGTCCTACTTTGCCTGGATTCTTAACGCCTAACCTTTTAAAAATTGTTCAGGACAGTTTTGGTGTTCAGACTATCACAACCGCGGAAGAAGATATGAAATCTTTCGGACTTAATTAAGAACTACAAAAACTGAAAATACTTCAAGAAAAGGCAGCAAACTAAATTGCTGCCTTTCTTTTTAAAATCATTGTAATTTTTCATCCAGTTCCTGAATAGTTTTCTTTGCTGCAACCAGCCTTATTTTATTATTCTTTTCTATAAGCTTTGCTATAGCCCATTTTTCCAATTTAAAATGCAATGGAACTAGTAATGATGCTATACTGACCAGTATCAGTAACATTAAAGAAGGAGTATGATTTGTAAATGTTTCAATGATAGGATGCAGAACCTGATCTATAAATTCAAACGAGATAAGAAGTACTACTACCCCCAAAAACTTAATCAGTTTCTGGCTCGCAATTATAGTACGGCTTAATAATAAAAATACAATAATAACAGCAATAATTGAAATAGCCAAAATAGTTAGCTGAAGTCTACGAACACGCATCTCTTCCTGGTGCTGTTTGGCAAACTCAATTTCTTTCTGACGAATCTGTTCATTGAACTTAAGCATATTAATCCTGCTTATTTTGTCCCTGCTGAACATAGACTCCTGCGTTTCAAGCATTATACTCTGATATTTAAAAGCACTATCTATCTGATTCTCCGATTTAAACAATTGGCTCAATAGTCTGCTTGTTTTTAGAATATCAATTCTGAACACACTCTTTTTACTTAGAGAATATGCTTCTCGTCCATAATAAACAGCCGAATCTATCTGATTATTACGCTCAAAATGTTTACCAATTTCATAAAAACAAAGGATCTGACTTTTAATATCCAATGAATATTTCAGCACCCTAAGATAAGTTCTGAAATATTCCAATGCTAATGATGACTGTCCTAATTTTGAATTAATAGTTCCCAATATGTTTCCCCAATAAGGGATCGCATCTTTACCTGCAAAATCTATACTTGTACGAAGTCCATATTGGGCATAATAAAGAGCAGAATCAAGCATATTTTGTTTTTCATAAGCACGAGCAAGGTTCTCTATTGTTGGGAAAAAATTCCATATCCAGTAAGGATCTTTTTGTCCATGATAAAGAGGTATAGCTTTTTTATAATTTGATACGGCATCTTTGTAATTTTCTTCCTCCAGATTTATATCCCCTAAACATATATAAGCCTTAAAAATTCCATAAGAATCCTTTATCATCTCACTTTGCTTCAGGTGTTTCAAAAAATATTCTTGTGCATCAGGATAATTACCGATACTCTGTAAAGCCATTCCCATATGATTACTTGCATTCCATTCTGCCCATACTGGTAGTTTATCCTTATTTCTTGTTACAAACTGAACAACAGCTTGTGCATAATGGATAGCAGAATCAGGATTGTTATTGGCATAACCTTCACTTAATGATAAAAGCGCCTGCAACCTCAATGAATCTGTTATATTTTTCCTTAATTGTAATTTCTTCAGGCTATCAAAGTAATTCAAAGATTGGACTAATATGCCTAAAGGAAAAATAAGGAAGAAAACGACAAGTATCTTTTTCATCAGTTACTTCATTTGAGACCTTGATTTTATTATTGTAAATGCCTAATAAATAAACAGACTTATTGATGCAATAGTTTTGATAACAAGCTGAAAAAGACATACTCTTTGGCGCTAAATTCCAATATGGCCGTTTTTTTTATCAATGAAGTTACAAATAATATCTCTCAAAAGCATCAAATATAAACTGGCAAAAATATAAGGAATTATAGTACATTTGCACTAAAAACATACCCGAACAGATATAATTCAATAATAAAACAAAACAATTATGAGCTTAAAACATAAAGATTACAAAGAAGCAAATATGCTCTTTCTGGAAGAGAACCTGAACGAAGAGGGTGTTATGGAACTGCCTTGCGGAGTGCAGTATAAAGTAATATTGCAAGGAAAAGGTCCTGTGCCTACTGCGAAAAGTACCGTGAAGGTGCATTATAAAGGTACACTGATTGACGGAACTGTATTTGATGACTCTTTTAGCCGCAAACGTCCTGAGTCATTTCGTGTAAATGAGGTGATTACTGGTTGGCAGGAAGCTTTGCAGGCTATGCCTCTTGGTTCGCGCTGGATAATTTATATTCCATATATGCTGGGATATGGAACCCGTGCTGCAGGAAAGATTAAGCCCTACTCTACCCTGATCTTTGAGGTAGAATTATTGGGGGTAAGATAAATCTTTTATAAATCACAATCTCGATATTAATCTAGTAAATTGCAATAAAAAAGACGTGGCTTTCAAATGAAGAAAGCCACGTCTTTTTCGTTATAGAATTAATTCAGTCTTACTTCATCCTATTCATTTCATTCTTCATCTTCAGTACATTGTGTACTTCAGTAATCTGTGATTTGGCTACAGCAAAGGGCACTGACTGACGGATATCGGCTACTGAAGCACCAATGAGAGCAGTGTATTGTCCGGCATCAACTACCCAGGCAGATTTACCTTCGTTAAACGAAGCCAGATCAGAGTTCTTAATGGTCATTGTAAGAATCTCACTTTGTCCGGGAGCCAATAGTTGGGTTTTACCAAAAGCTTTAAGTTCGCACAATGGTTTCTTTACTTCGCCGGGAGCTGCTTTTATATAAACCTGAGCAACTTCTTTGCCGGCAACTTTTCCGGTATTAGTTACTTTCACTGTAACTTTCCAATCATTGCCACTCTTCTTAACATCGGCATTGCTATAATTAAAGGTGGTATAAGAAAGTCCGTAACCAAACGGATAAGATACCTCCTTTTTATTGGTATTGAAATAACGGTAACCTACCCAGATATCTTCTTCGTAATTGGTATAGCCAACATCTTTCTTTTTCAGCAAAGTAGCATTCTGCTCGTCATCCCAGCTAGAAACAAATCCGGCAGGGAAGTTGCGCGATGATGGATGATCGGTATAGTCCATCGGGAAAGTCATCGGTAAGTGCCCAGATGGATTGACTGTTCCTTTCAGTGCATCAGCCACAGTATTGCCGCCTTCCTGACCTGCCTGCCAAGCCAGAAGAATAGCATCAGGAAGATGTTTCCATGATGCTGTTTCAATAACACCGCCTACATTGAGAATAACAACAACCTTCTTGCCTTTGGCATGGAAGGCGCGGGTTACATTGGTAAGCAAAGCACGTTCTGCATCACTCAATTCAAAATCAGCATTGATGCGACGATCATTACCTTCGCCTGAATTACGGCCGAAAGTGATAATGGCAAGATCAGAATCATCGGCACGGAAGTTGATAAAAGATTCTTCAATCACAGGTTCTTCTGGACGTAACGGTCCCAGATACCAACCGCGTTGCTTGTTTATTTCCTGAAGTTTTTCATTTTCATAAGCTCTGAACTTATCATATACAGCCTTTATTTTTGGTTGAACACCGAAGCCTGCATTCTGAAGCCCTTGCTGTAAATCGACCACATAAGCCTTATTTACATCACCGGAACCGGTTCCACCTGCAATGAAATCATAAGAAGTGATACCGAAAAGTGCTATATTTTTCAGACCAGCTGTAAGTGGCAGAGCGGCTTCGTTATTCTTCAGAAGCACCATTCCTTCGGCAGCAGAGTTGCGGGTAATAGCGGCATGCGCCTTCAGGTCGGGCTTGTTACTAAATTTATAATCTTTAAAGTGTGGAGTAAGCATTATATATTGCAGCATACGCTTTACACAAGCATCAACATCAGCCTCAGACAATTCACCACTTTTTATCTTAGCTACAATTTCATTAGCCTGCTCTATCTGCCCTGGCATCATCAGATCATTACCGGCATGTACCTGCGCGGCAGTATTTCGTTGTCCGGTCCAATCGGACATTACAAGACCTTTGAATCCCCATTCATCACGCAGGATGGTGGTTAGTAATTCGTAATCTTCCTGAGTATAGGTACCATTAATTTTATTGTAAGACGACATCACAGTCCACGGTTGTGCTTCCTTAACGGCAATCTCAAATCCTTTCAGATAGATTTCGCGCAAAGCACGCTGAGTGATGCGGGCATCATTCCTGGTACGAAGTGTTTCCTGGTTATTCCCTGCAAAATGCTTGACAGATGTACCCACTCCTTGCGACTGAACACCGTTTACTATAGCTGCAGCCATTTTTCCGGCAATCAGCGGATCTTCGGAATAGTATTCAAAGTTACGTCCACAAAGAGGATTGCGGTGGATATTCATTCCCGGAGCCAGCAGCACATCGCAACCGTACTCATGCACTTCGTTACCCATAGCTTCACCCACTTTCTTTACCAAATCTGTGTTCCAGGTAGAAGCAAGTACTGTTGCAATAGGGAAACCAGTACAATAATAGGTAGAATTATCGTTTTCACGAATTGGAGCAATACGCAATCCGGCAGGCCCATCGGCTAAAACTGTTGAAGGAATACCCAAACGAGGAATAGGAACAGTGGTTCCGGCAGCTCCGGGCACTAAGTTCATGGTATTGCCCACAACAGCACCTACACCGTTGAAATTTGTAATAGAAGAGCCAATCAGGAACTGAGCCTTTTCCTGAAGCGTCATGGCTTTCACCACTTCGTCAATGCTGTTTACCCCTAGTTTTGCGGTGGGTTGCGCCTGTGTTGCCAAGGCAAATGCAAAAGAGAGCAGAAAAGAAATCTTTTTCATAGTATGTTTATTAGTATTAGATATATCTGTTTACAAAAATACAATTTTTAAATAAAAAGTATCAATAACTTCTCATAAAAATTTTGCAGCCATCACTCCCTCACTTTTCAGAAGAACACCACTGAATATAAACCAATTACAGAGTGATGGATCGTTTTTCAGCCATCACTCTGCCATCACTTTTGGGGGCTGCCCTCACTTTTTCAGCACTCCACCACGTTATATAGTCTGCCTTTGTTCGAACTGGTCTGCGGAATCTGCAGTTTACTCAGGATACGTCCGAAAGTGTTAATCTTTGTAGCCGAGAGTTTGAAACCACTCTTTTTTTGCATTCGGGTCAGGATCTCAGAAGCCAGCAGTTTTTCACACGGTTCATTCTTTCCGGCTGCACGATAGTACTGCAGGAAAAGCTGCTCGGCAGGAGGCTGCACTTCAAATTTCTCATTACCGGCCATCAAAACAGCTTCGTCCTCAGTGTCAAACCAATAGCGCTCTCCACTCTGAATTTCACTAACCGCCTGCGCATAAAGTTGCTCATAGTTTATATCCTTCGGAATTTTTATAATGTCCGTTACCTCTATACAGATATACCGGCGACCACCGGAAGTATCAGTCAGCAAATCGTAATGATTGCTTGTGGCAATAAACGAAGCATAGCGGCGAAGTTCCTGCACAACACTTTGGTTGGGCTTACGTGTTTTAACCACCGGCTTCTGAAGTATGTGTTTCAGAAACGCCTGCTGCCCAACGGTTATCTGATCGAACTCATCGATGCTTATCAAAGCAAACCGATTGAGATAAAGTTCGGCATCACGCTTACTGCCAAAATCAATGCTGTCCGTGTAATACGCACGCAGCTCCGGCGGAAGTATGCTCAGGCAGAATGTTGATTTCTTGTAGCCCTGTTTTCCAACCAGTAAGGGCGAAGTACTGTTTGCATACTGCTTATTCCTTCCCTGCCAGTGAGCCACCATGCACAGAAACCAGCGGTGGAAAAAGTCGCGCCAATATTTATTTTCACACGGCACGGCATCTGCCAGCAGACGAATGCGGTCTTTCCCATCCCATGCAGGAAGTTTCGACAGGTAATCCTCAATAGGAGCAAACAGCGGAGTGCGATCAGAAAAGATATAGCGCGTCACATCTCTGTCCCATAACTGTATCCCCTCCTTCTGAGCATTGAGTGCAATACTGTTAAACACCCTCTGCGTTACGGGGCGGAAATCGAAAACAAACGAATTGCGTTCCCTGTACTCCATTCCGGTGGTCTGCGTATTGTGACGGAACTCATAACGGCGGTCCATAAACTCTTCCGTCTTCACCGCCAGCTGCTGCTCGGCAGTGAGGCAGGGTTTGCCACCAAAATTCTTTCCACCCAGATACACATTATGAACCGTCAGCCTCAGCTCCATTTCACTCTTAAGAAGATTAAAGTGAAGCATAGCCCCTTTCACCACGTCCTCCTCCGGCACACCCGACCTGAAACAGTTCCCCGCCAGAGCCACCAGAAACGGCTTTATATCTCCCTCCTGCGGAAAGCCTCCCATCTCCTCATAAACAACCTGCAACGAAGATTCGAACAAGGAAGATACTATACTTCTGTACTGCTGCCCCGGCATCAGCCTCAGCAACCAATCATTTTCACCCGGCACTGTACCCTCATCAATAAGCTCTGCATTCACTTCGCAAGGCTGCTTCATGAGGATGGGATTCGTTTCGGGATTAAAGTACAAGCCTGAATCACAGGAATAGCGGCAACAGTGATTCAACGACGGACGTTTCAACGTTACCTTATAGGATATCAGTTCCTCGTAAAACCTCACAGCCTTGCGATACGCATGCGCATGAAACAGCTCCGCATCCGTTTCTATCTGCGGTAAAGAACCATCGGGGCGGATAAAAGAGACAAGCAGTTTCACACTTTTCCCGCTGGAACCAACAAACGCAGCAAGTGTATGCGGCAAGCGTGCCACTTCATCTCTTACCGCCTCTGCTTCCTCCACTCCAGCCAGGCGATCAATCTCCAGTAAAACCACACCATTATAATGAATCATTTCCTGCCTTGCATCAGCCTTCTTAAATTCCGCTGCAAAACACAACTTTGGCAATTTATCAACCGCCGTACAATGAGCTGTCCGATTCACATATTGTAAAGAATGTCGTAAATTAGTAAGCAGTTCTTCTTCCTCCCCCACTTTCATTTTTTCCATCAATGCAGTTAGTTTTACATTTCGCTGCGTTTCTCTTCTCAATAAGCCTTTAAATTGTGTTACTTTCATGTTCTTTATTTATTAATTATACCCTAAAGATATATCACCATCTACTTAAAAACAAATCTTTATAGCATATTTTAATAAATTAATTTTACCGTTATTTACGGGCAAACCTAACCAATTATGCGAGCAGATCTAACCAATTTTTCAAAGGAAGTTAAGTGAGCACTCATCTGTGAACCCATGAGTTCTCAGTTGTGAACCCATGGGCCTTCAGTTGAGAACCCATGAGACTTCATCTGAGAACTCACTTAACTTCGCCCAAGAAATTAGTTAACTTCGGTTATGTATGGAGATAACACAGGGCACCAATCTGCTTAGCGATTTTGCGGGTAAAACGGGGGTTGAAGGAATAAGAATCAGTCTGCGGATAAAGATAAAAAAAGAGTAGTATTTGGAGAGGAAAAACGATCTGTTTTATAGAAGTAAAAATAGTTGAAAGAAAGATGTTTTAATTATACTGATTATACATTTAGGGCTCAGCAAGTTATTTACTGAGCTCTAAAATAGAGGTATTATTTGTTAGTGCTTATAGCAATCTTTTATCTAAATATTTTTGTAGAGCAGGTAAACGAGTGGCTTTTTTATAATTTTTATACCCGAAATAGTGAGGGATGAGGGTATTTGTGAGGGATGAGTGAGAGATGTTTTTGCATCTCTCACTTAGGGATTATTATTGGTTTTCAGGTTTTTACGGGTTGGTTGGTGAGGGAGTTAGGGATGAAAAATTTTATGGTTAGATAGTAATTTAAAAACACTTTGATATTATATGGAAAATATATTTCGAACAGTAATAATCAGTAAAAAAAATATTCATATTTTTGAAACCAATTAAATGATTAATTAATTTCGACAATCAAATATATAAACCCAATTTATTAAATTTCCAACCTTATGAAAAATTTACTATTTATTCTTCTCCTTCCACTTTTAATGTTAACAGCTTGCAGTAAAGATAATAATTCAAAAGAATATAATCCTCTAGTTGGAACCAAATGGTCGCAAACAATTGGAGATAAAACATATTGGTTTGTATTTTACAGCGAAAGTGAATGCGATTATACTGAAACAGCAAATGGAGATAATCCTTATAATTATCTTTTGTCAGTTTATAGATATAGCATAGACAAAAATAATGCAATAATTATATATAAAGAAATGAATCAATTAGACCAAGCAGTCTGGTTATCGGGGCATTTAAACAATACCGGCATGTCTTTAACTGGTGAAACTGAAACATTTGAACTTAAGAAACAGTGAGATAAGCATATAGTCTAATAAGTCCCTGTCACGAAAAAAATCCGGAAGAAGGGAAGCTAAGTCTTCTGTTTTTTGTTCTCAACAATTGAAAAGTGCCATTTAGCTAGTTGACTTTTTTAAATCATTATCATTCTTCTAAAAATCCCACACTTCTTAATAACTTTAAATTCATCAAACAGGCATAGATATATTTACCTTCAAGAGGATACTTGCCTTCTGTGATTGCTTTCATAGTGTTCCATTGCCAGTCTTTAAGATTCTTCCGGCGTTTATCCCATTCGACCATTTTTACAACCAAATCCATAGAAATTGTTTCGCCCTCTGGAATTATAGTCGGTTTCGGATTTGAAGTTTCGGACTCATGAGCCAATTCTTCTACTTTATCAAGTAATTCAATGTTATGATTACAAACAATATCAAAAATCGTCATTGCTTTTGCTCTTTCTGAGTCGACAATAGGTTTCTTGTTTTTTATTTTGAAAGAAATATCAAATGTAGTTGATTGTTGAAGAATTGATAAAAAGCCTGATTCTTTACCCCATAATTCAATTTCTTTCCACATTTTAAATGGAATAGAGTTCAATAAATCTAATTCGTATTCTCGCTGAGCGCTATCTTTATCAGTCTCGGCAATTATATACCTTTTTGAAGGCTGACTCCTATCGATTAAATCTGATTCTATTTCAGTAAGGTTTACGCTCCATGTTTTATACTTAATGGTATTCCAACAGTCTTCTTTCTTTGCCCATTCGATATAATGTGAACTTGGTGAATTTTCAAGGATAAATTTATTGATTTGTTTCATCAATTCATATAGAACAGATTGTAAGCTATCTGATAACCGTTGGTTTTTCCAAATCTTGTATAAATCTAATTCATACTTGGTGAGATAACCAAGTAATGCTATTACGTAAGGTACTACAGCATTTCTCATCTCTCCAATGTTGTTTGGCTTCACGCCGTATATCTTTTCGGCTGTTTTAAATAAAATGATTTTAGCAACAGTATCTTCAAAATAGACATTGTTTATATTTACTTGAAGATTGTTATCAATAAACTGAGCGTAGTTCTTTTCATTTCCACGGACTACAATGTGAGGACCTATCAACAATTTACG